>JAFZLL010000031.1 GCA_017551505.1 Eubacteriaceae bacterium | reverse complement strand
GTCCTGATGGTCTCTGTCCGCCTTCGAGATATATGTACAGGTCATAACGAAAACTGAAAGAGATGGGCTGCTCAGATCGGCCTCCGGTATATCGGAGTGAACCGAAGTTGTACTGATCGTCTGATTATAGAGGATCACAACAGCAGTGAGGATTCAGGGAAAATAACAGCAGATCAAATACTGGGCAATAAAAAACAAAAAAACCTCCTTTACAGGGAGGAAACTACTCGACTGGTGCCGAAGACCGGGCTCGAACCGGTATGATCTTTTACAATCGCGGGATTTTAAGTCCCGTGCGTCTGCCAATTCCGCCACTTCGGCTGGTTATTGGAGGCGACACCCGGAATCGAACCGGGGATAGAGATTTTGCAGACCTTTGCCTTACCCCTTGGCTATGTCGCCACAATTTCAGCTGAAATAAAAATGGAGCGAAAGACGGGAATCGAACCCGCGACCCTCGCCTTGGCAAGGCGATGCTCTACCGCTGAGCCACTTTCGCTCGTTTCATGGTGCCTAGGGTCGGAGTTGAACCAACGACACATGGATTTTCAGTCCATTGCTCTACCAGCTGAGCTACCTAGGCAAGATGGCGACCCGAAGGGGGCTCGAACCCCTGACCTCCAGCGTGACAGGCTGGCATTCTAACCAACTGAACTATCGGGCCATATTTAATTTGCGTCCAACTCATCCGGTGGTCGCAACAGGGCTCGAACCTGTGACCCCTTGCTTGTAAGGCAAGTGCTCTCCCAGCTGAGCTATGCGACCTAAATTAAGCGGCTTTTGTATTATACGAAACAAGTGATACTTTGTCAAGTTTTCCGTTTTTGTTTTTTATTCTTTTTCTAATATCACCTGATACTTATCAGTGCTCCAGGAATATGACTCTTCGCACATAAAGCCCGTAAAGCGCTTCAGAATCATGGCGCTGCCCACCAATGACGACTCTATTATCTCCTGTGAAATCGGGTACTGTCCTATGGTTACCATTTCTCTGCCGGGGATATCGATCCTGGTCATCAGGCGGCCGCCTTCACAGGAACGCGTTATCGACACGGTTTCCCCGCCATCCAGAATAATACTCTCATTCCTGTTCTCCTCCGAGGAGAATCTATCCGGATTGATCACGTCAAAGGTAAAGTTCCCTTTGCTCCTGAGCATATGGGATATATTGGCAAAAACGTCCGGGAGATCAGACGGCGAAATGTTGTTGATGACGTCGCAGCTTGAGTAGGCAAAGTCGTAGATCACGTTTTCCCTGAAATCCCTGATGTCATTTTTAATAAGGCGGAAGCGGTTGGTCACATTCCTCAATGCCCTCTCGCTGAGAGTGAGCATTTCAGAGGAAAAATCAACACCTGTGACTACCGCCCCTTCACCCGCGAATAAGGCAGCCATGACCCCGCTGCCGCATCCGAGGTCGAGTACCTTTGCGTTTTTCAGCTTCTCAAGCCCGCTAAGGCTTTTAAGGTAGGAAAACCAGGCTTTATAGTCAGCGTCAGCGGCCAGTATATCGTAGTATACTGCGAAATCGTCAAAAGCAGTTATCTCGGAGATCTCGTCTTCAAAATCCAGATGGCTCACATATCCCTCGTTGCGATGATATCCGCGCCTGTCCCAAGGATATTGGCGATTATGACGTCCCCTGCCTTAACAGGAGAAGACACCTCTGCTCTGCCGATCAGTTCTACAGCTTCCGCCATCAGGTCCTTCGGAATAGCCGTGCTGGTTTTAACCGGCAGCATAGTGTGTATGCCTCCCGAGATATGCACGGTAGAAGTCAGTGTACGTTCGGGAGAAAAGGCTTCTTTTTTCGCAAAATCAATGCCTTTATCACATTTATTGCCGTTGACCTTGATATCGTCCCCTTCTCCGGTAACGGTCATTTCGCAGCCCTTCGGGCATAGTATGCAGACTACTTTTTTCATATTATTCTCCCTTCTCAATGCCAATGATGATCTTGCTGCCTTTGGCTTTTTCCAGCATTTTGCCCGGCAGCGTAATCCTCTGCATCTCGGCAGGTATTATATAAGCCTTCACGCCGTATCGCGCAACATAATTGCCCTCTTCGTCCTTTACAACTATGCGGGAATCCTCATAACGGTCACGGACTCTGAAAGATATGTCCACGTTTTTCTCAACGTTCGCAGGACGGATCATCTGCGGCACTGCATATGTGATCATGTTCGTATCCACTTCAACATCCAATAAGCCTTCAGACCCAGGTTCGCCGTTCTTTGCGTACTGGGCAGCGCCTTTTCCCGCGCGTATAGCTTCGCTGGTGACGTAATCCACCAGATCATGCACCTGAAGGATGTTTCCGCACGCAAATATGCCTTCAGTCGTGGTCTCATCGTTCTCATACACCACAGCTCCGTTGGTCCGCGGGTCCATGCGTACTCCCGTTGCCTCCGGGATATCGTTTTCAGGGATCAGACCGACAGACAGCAACAGGGTATCGCATTCGATTATCTGCTCTGTACCGGGTATGGGATTCTTTTTTGCGTCAGTTTTTGCGATCGTGATGCTCTCTACCCTGGAACGTCCGCTGATGTCGACGACGGTGGTATTCAGCATAAGAGGTATGCCGAAGTCGTCCAGGCACTGAACGATGTTTCTTGTCAGCCCGCTGGGCGATCCTCCCCTTTCGAGCACTGCGATGACCTTTGCTCCTTCAAGCGTCATACGTCTCGCCATGATGAGGCCGATATCTCCGGAGCCGAATACTACGATCCTTCGGCCAACAAGATATCCGTCCATGTTTGCATATCTCTGAGCAGCTCCGGCGGTGTATATTCCAGCCGGGCGGGTGCCGGGTGTGGAGATGGCTCCTCTTGGGCGTTCCCTGCAGCCCATAGCCAGCACAATGGACTTGGCCTTTATTTCAAAACAGCCGTTTACGGGATTGACCGCGGTGATGACCCTTTCAGGAGATATGTCTGTCACCATGGTATCTAGCATTATATCGACATCGGTTTCTTTCAGTCGGTCGATAAATCGCTGGGCGTATTCCGGGCCCGTAAGCTCTTCTCTGAAATAATGGAGTCCAAACCCGTTATGTATGCACTGGTTGAGAATTCCCCCAAGTTCCTCCAGGCGCTCTATTATGAGCACCTTAGTGTCCTTCTGTTCCCAGGCGGAATAAGCTGCAGCAAGCCCCGCAGGCCCGCCGCCGATAACTACAACGTCATATTTGAATTCCATTCAGGCTTCCTCCCTGCTCTTAGTCGGCGCGACAAGTATTTCGGAACCTACAGGTCCCTGAAGAATTTCAGTCATGGGCATTCCCGTTTCCCTAGCTATGATCTCCGCGATGCGCGGTCCGCAGAATCCTCCCTGACACCGCCCCATTCCCGAGCGGCAGCGTTTCTTTATGGCATCGATGGTCAGGGCAGGTATCACGTCATGGATGGCTGCGAGTATCTCGCCCTCCGTGACATGTTCACAGCGGCATATTATTTTACCGAAATGCGGGTCACTGGCTATCAAAGCGTTCTTTTCTTCTGCGGGAAGCTCATCGAAACGGATCATTTTTCTGGTCTCGACGTATTCATTCTTCTTGTTCATCTTCAGCCCGGCATCTTTTAATATATCCACCGCGTCGAGCCCGATCGCGGGGGCTGAGGTTAGGCCGGGAGATTTGATGGCTGCAAGATTAATGAATCCGGGCGTTTCCGGAGCTTCTCCGATCACGAATTCACCGATATCGGAATTTGCCCTGACTCCGGCATAGCTCCTTATAACGCTCCTGAAGTTAATCGTGGGCACGCTTCTCAGTGAAGCTTCCATGATATAATCCAGAGCGCT
>JAFZLL010000030.1 GCA_017551505.1 Eubacteriaceae bacterium | reverse complement strand
GCCAGGTCGATATTTGATATCAGAACATACCTTTTGTACAGCAGATATCATTGATTTGGACGGCAACGGCGCATTCATGCTTACCCGCGAGAATATCGGGCATATAATAACACCCACTGAAAAACTACTTCAGTGGGTGTAAGAATCTATTGTTGAGTTCACCCTGGCTAAGCTGTTATACTGCGATCTGTCGTAAGGCCTGCGATTTCAAGGCTTCCCGGACTCTTATACGTTGAAGCGGAAATAGACCACGTCGCCGTCTTCGATGACATAATCCTTCCCTTCTACCCTTGTATATCCAAGTTCCTTGGCTTTCACGTCATCACCTGCTTCCACCAGTTTATCGAATTTGGTCACCTCGGCGCGGATAAAGCCTCTTTCAAAATCACTGTGGATGATGCCTGCGGCCTGCGGGGCCTTGGTGCCTTTCTTTATCTGCCATGCACGGCATTCCTTTTTGCCTGCGGTGAAATAGACTATCATATCCAGCATTTCGTATCCGGCGCGTATGACCTTCTGCATGCCGCCCTCGGTCATACCCATCTCCTCAAGGAACATCTCTTTTTCTTCAGGCTCCAGTTGCGACAGTTCTGATTCTATCTCTGCCGAAATGATGAACATCTTTGATTTGGGATAGTTTTCCTCAAGGTATTTCTTCAGTTTTTCGGTGTAAGCGTTTCCAGTCAGCTGGTCATCCTCGGAAACATTCGCGGCGAACATTATCCGCTTTGTCGTCAGAAGATCCTGACTCCTCAGTATGGCGCTTTCTTCGTCGCTCATCTCATCCAGATCGATAAAATGTCCGGTCTCCAGTATCTCCTTAGCTTTGACTAAAGTGTTATAAAGGAGTTTATCGTCGGCAGTCCCATGCTTGGAGGCTTTTTCCGAGCCTTTGATCCTTTTTTCGAGGATCTCGAGATCCGAGAAGATCAGCTCGTAGTTGATGGTCTCTACATCGCGTACGGGATCAAGACTGCCGTCGACATGGGTTATGTTGTCATCGTCAAAGCAGCGCACTACTTCCAGTATCGCGCTGACATTTCTAATATGGGATAAGAACTGGTTGCCAAGGCCTTCTCCTTTTCCGGCATTTTTAACCAGACCTGCTATATCGACAAATTCCACGACAGCGTGGGTCTCCTTCAGCGTGTCATACATCCTGCTCAACGTGTCCAGACGTTCGTCAGGAACTTCCACTACCCCAACGTTAGGGTCAATGGTACAGAAAGGATAGTTTTCCGCAGGCACCTGAGAATTTGTCAGTGCGTTGAACAGCGTGCTTTTACCGACATTTGGCAGTCCTATGATACCGATTTTCATGTTTTCCTCCGCATCATCGACTATTGTACTTTATAACAATTCAATTTGCAAAGACCGAATAGTAAGGATTCCAATATTTCAACGATAGCCGCACCAGTAGGATTGCCAAAGCATTCGGGAAAAGACTTTGTTTCTGTCGTCGGGGAATATCATATGCTTTTGCTGGATTATCAATGCTTAACAAGACGTGATTGTCCAAGTGACCGCTTCATACTATGGAAGCTTGCTGATTAATGATCATGCTCAACGTCTGCGCCAGATGGCAAATGACAGCATAAGTCCGGTCAAAGTGTCAAAATCCTCAAGATCCAACTGTACCAGGCTGCGCAGCTTATTCATGCGATAAAGGAAGGTAGTGCGGTGGATGAACAGCGTTTCCGCAGCTCTGGATTCGTTGAAGTGGCAGCAGAGATAGGCATACAGCGTTTCGGTCAGCGGCAGTTCAGGATGCTCTGAGTCATGAAGCAGAAGCGTTTTCAGTACGGGGGAATACAGATCTTCCGACGGCACATCCTCTTTAGCTTTCGCCAGAATGTATGAGAGAGTGTGGTCGTGGAAATAATGCAGCCAAAGCTGTCGTCGGTTTGTTCCCCAAAATACAGAGCAGCCTCCGCTTCCCTGAAATGAGGACCGCAGTTCTCCAGACCGGTGAAGACACAGCTGAGTCCCGCCTGAAGGAGATTATCTCTCAGGAATATTGCCAGATCTCCCGAAAAGTCTGTTCTGTCCTCTCTGGTGCGATCGTGCAGACAATAGATGGTTTCCCCTCTGGAGACAGCCACACATGTAGGGAAGGTTTCCTCCAGCATGGTGCACAGGTATGACATGGTCATCTCAGACCGCGCATATCCTTTGCCGGACAGGCAGATGGCTCGGAAGCTGTCATCTGCCTCCCAGCCGATTCTGGTCTGAGCCCTCCTGTGACATACCGCAGTCATTCAATGGGTCGTGACAAGACACATGAATCATCTTTAAGAAACAGATATTAATAACGAGGACGACATGATCGGATGATTGCTTCTTTGATATGTACCCCCTTCACTGATCGGTCCAGTTTAGGGGGTACATATATGATATCATGGGAATCGTACTTAGATTATTTGTCTACACGAACACCGATATTTTTGATCCGTTCATCGTCTTGGATACGACTATCTGTTTTTCGATCCGCTCTTCCAGATCATGCACATGGGAGATGATGCCGATGAGACGTTTGCCGTCAGCCAGATCAGACAGCACCTGGAGGGAATTGCGCAGGGCATTCTCATCCAGAGTGCCGAAGCCTTCGTCAATGAACATGGCATCCATGCGGATGGCACCGCTCTGAGCCTGCACAACATCGGATAGTCCCAAAGCCAGCGCCAGACTGGCCAGGAAGGATTCGCCACCTGAGAGTGTGCTTACGTCCCGCCATTGTCCTGTAGCGCGGTCAAGCACGTCCAGATCCAGACCGCTCTGGCGCACCCTATCCCGGGCTTCTTCTTTACAGCGCAGAGTGAAGAGACCGTCAGTCAGCACCGTCAGGCGCTTATTGGCAGCTACCACTACCTGCTTGAAATAGTATTGCTGCACATACGCTTCAAAGGTCATTTTGGCCCGGCGACTGCCGCCTGCGATCCCGGCGCAGCAGTTATACAGATCACGGATCACCGCCCATTCTTCTTCCCTGCGCTTTTGCTGCCTGCGGGCTTCCCTGATCTCCTTCAGCGCGTCCTCGTGTATCGTCAGCTTCTTTGCCACGGCCTTTTCCGCGTTCTCTGCGTCTCGCTGTTGTTCGTCCAGTTCCCGGCGCTGCTGTTCCAATTCGGCAACGTCCGTTCTTTCTTTTCCTGCCAGCTTTTCTTTCAGTGAAGTCACCTGATCGGCCAATGATCTCCTCTGTTCTCCGTATCTTCGGATCTGCAGCTCCAGCTCTTCTATTTCCGCATCAGGCAGCTTGGCAAGCTGATACGCCTGTTCATCCTCGAATCCTGCGGCAGTCAGCTTCTCCCTGAACCGGGAATGCAATTCTTCCGAGGATCTGTGCAGCTCATCCAAACGCTGACTGTCCTTATCCAGAAGAGTGCGGTTATTCTCTGTCTGGAGCTGCAGATCGTTCAGCGCTTTCCGGGCGGCTTCTATCGCTTCGCGGTACTGCTTCGCCTGCTGCTGCATCTTCTGGATCCGCTGCTTCAGATCCGCTTCTGTTTCGTCTTCTCTGATGCCCGCTTCCTGCAGCCTGGTCTGACAGGCATCTATATCAGACCGGATGGCGGTCAGTCCCGTATCGGCAGCATGCAATTTATCTGCAGCCTGACGATGAAGCTGCTCCGCCGCTTCCATGGCCTCTTTGGTGACGGCTTCTGCGGACAGTTCAGCAGGATGCGGATGGTCCTTTGACCCGCATACGGGGCAGGGCTTGCCTTCCTTAAGCTCTGAAGCCAGCAGACCAGCCTGACTGCGGTAATATCCTTCCTTGGCCAAAGTATAGGCTTCGTCGGTCTGTTTGCTTTCTTCCAGCAGTCCTGCGATCTTTTTCCGCTGTATCTCCAGCTTCTGTTGCTGCTTTTCCAGTTTCTCACAGACCGGGATGCAGTCTTCCAGCTTCTTGGCGGAAGCCAACAGGACATCAGCTTCCTGAGAATGTGATTCCGCTGTTTTCAATTGTTCTTCCGCATCCGGCAGGGCATTCCCGGCAGTCATCAGGTCACGTTCCGTCTGAACCAGCTCCTTTTCCAGGTCTTCTATGTCCCTGGTGTTTTCTGCCAGCAGCGCTTCATCGGCAGCCAGCCCCTGGGCCTTCCGGGCTCTGCTCAGCCGTTCTGTTTGCTCATCTATATGGATCTTGCCATCCAACAGCGTCTGCAGCGCAGTTTCAGCTCTCCCCAGTGCGTCAAAATCGTCGTTGACAGCCTTGCTCTGCTCGATCACGGCGATCAGACGGGCAACCTTATCAGCTGCGTTCTCCTTCTCCCGGAGTGCTGTTTCCCGAGCTTTCTTCTCTCTTTCCAGCAGATGATTTAAGCTCTCCGTCAACAGGTCGGCATACTTGGGTTCCTTTCGATACAGGGAGATGCTGTCCCGCTCCGGAGAGTCCGACTCAGGTTCGATCTTGCCCGCAGCGATCATGATGCGCTGATCAAGCTGCTCTTTTGCCTTGTTGTTTTCGCTGTTCTTTTCCTGCAGCCTGCGTTGCAGAGAGGCATACAGGGAGGTATTGAACAGCTTCTGAAACAGCGCCTTCCTATCGTCGGAAGAGGCGTTGAGGATCTTCAGGAAATCCCCCTGGGCGATCATCACCGTCTGAGTGAACTGATCCTGGGTCAGACCAATGATTTCATAGACCTTATCGTTCACATCCCTGAGGCCCTCGATTACTTCCCCGGTATCCAGGTTGGTGAGCTGGGCATTGGCGTTCTGCGTGGTAGTGCCCTCACCGCTCAGCTTGGGCCTCTCGTATTCGGGATTGCGCCTTATGCACCAGGTCCCATCCTTGTGCCGGAAGGTCAGTTCCGCATAGGTCTCCGTTTTTGCCGCCGCGTAATCCGAACGGAAGGATCTGCTCTTCCTGCGCTCCCTGCCGCCTGACGCTTCGCCGTACAGAGCAAAGCTGATGGCATCGAATATCGTGGTCTTCCCCGCCCCGGTATCCCCGGCGATCAGGAAAATGCCCGTTTCGCCGAACCGGGAAAAATCCACCGTGGTCTCCCCTGCATACGGCCCGAAGGCGGACATGATCAGTTTGATAGGCTTCATTGCGTTTCCTCCAGTTCCCTGAGCACCCTGTCGAGCACCTTCATGTGTGCATCGCTCGGCTCCCGGTCGTTGTTCTGCAGCCGGTAGAAATCGCTGAACAGTTCTGGCACGGTCTTGTTTTCCATGCTCTGTGTGGCCAGCACGTTCACGTCGTATTTGGTCCTGGAATTGACGATGGAGAACTTCATCATGTTGGGGAAGTTGACGGACAGCGTCACCCGGGCGTCAGGCGGCGGCAGCTCGTCGTTTATGGTGACCCAGACGTAGTCTTCGGAATAATCCATCTGCATCAGGTCATCCAGCTTTCCTTCGATGAGCTTTACATCGTGGACAGGATGTAACGGTACGGTACGCACCTGGATATCGCCCTTTTCCCACACATCCACGACGCTCACGCTCTTTTTGTGGGAGGCCTCGGAGAATGAGTATTTGAGGGGAGAGCCGGCATAGCGCAGGGTCTCCCTCATCACCTTCTGCGGCTTGTGGATGTGTCCCAGAGCCACGTAATCAAATGCGTCGAATACAATCGCGTCGATGTTGTCCAGCCCGCCCACTGCCCGTTCCTCGGAATCGGAGGTCTCGGAACCGGTGATGAACTGGTGGCACAGGAGGATATTGCGCTTCTTCAGATCTATCGGTATCTGGCGCAGCACCGCCTCCACCGTGTCCTGATAAGTGGCGATCTTCTCCCCCGGCAGCTTCCGCTTGACCTGGGACGGACGGAGGAAAGGCAGCATCCAGATAACGATCTCACCGTCTTCATCCTGCAATGTTACAGACTGCATCTTCCCGTCGAACGCCTCCGACACGTAAACACCGGAGGACTTGAGCAGCGAGGAAAAATAAGAGATCCGCAGGGCGGAATCGTGATTGCCGCTGATGATGAACACCTTTTTGCCAAGGCTCACCAGCTGAGAGACGAACGAATCGAACAGCGCCATGGCCTCCGCCTGAGGCGATGACCGCTGATACACGTCTCCCGCGATCAGTACAGCGTCCGCCTTTTCGCTGTCCACAATGGAGACTATCTGCTGCAGGATCGCTTCCTGATCGGAAAGCAGAGACCAGTCGTTCATTTGCTTGCCCAGATGAAGGTCTGCCAGATGAAGAAATCTCATGACTGCTCCTTGAAGTCATTTTCAACAGATAATGACTCATAGTATAATTCGCCTTCATTTTAGCATAAAGGCTAGCCTCCATAAACTGATACTGCCGAATCAAAAGTTGTCTGCTTAATTCACGCCGTTTTGAGGAATTTAAGCAATGATTTCCATTTCTCACAGATAAACGGTTTTACTCATCATTTCATGTTTTTGTATGCTAACTATGCTGTCGCTTTTGGGCAAAAATATCCCGAAAAGAAGTGCTTTCCGTGGTGAGGATACGATATTATCGGGCTTTTTCTGCTCGCAGATTATCTCTTGCAAGACCGCCGGACACTTCCGAAAACACCCGAGAAAACTGAGATGGCTTTGCGTTTTCCGCTCGGTTTTGCTTGATTCTGGCGGTTTCTGTAAGCAAAAATCGTGATCCCCAGTTACTACTCAAACCCCGTATGGAGTGAGGATTTGCTGCATATGTGCTTCATACCCATTGTATCCCAGGGCAATGGATGACGGCATAAAATGCAGGGATCCTCACTTTCTTTTTCTTTACAGCCAGTCAGCCACTTTCTGTTTTGATTTCTTTGCCTGGGAACCCTTGATGGCAAGGCCGTTCTTCTGGACATCAGCACCGACGCACAGCCTTTTCACATCAGAAACCATGTTTGCCAGACCGGAGCCCTCATGGGTGCTGATGACCCTCACCGTTTTTCCGGAGAAGTCCAGCCCCGTCAGTGCAGTCTCCATCTCAGGCGCGTAGGTTCCCCAGTAGATTGGACTCATGACAAAGACGGTGTCGTATGCCGAAATGTCCGTCAGCTTCTCCTTGATCGGAGCATTCCCGATCCGCTGCTTAGCTTCCCGGATGCAGGTGTTGTAATCTTTCGCATATGGAACGGCAGGCTCTATCTTAAACATATCCGCGCCGGTCAGCTCCTGCACGAATTCCGCTACGATCTCGGTGTTGCCTTTGTCAATATAGCCGACCGCGTAATTCTCGTCGGCCCTACTGAAATAGATGATAAGACTCTTGCTCATTTCTCTTCCTCTCTTTCGATCCGCTTCTCAAACCGGAACATTCCGTCCGGAAATTGCTCGTCCATTTGCGATGCCTCTTCGGGATCATTCGGATCCGGATGATGGCTGTTATAAAACTCTACAATATGGAAGCCGCAGCGATTGACGTAGAAATGGATATTCCGCTTCTCGAAATACGGCGTGACGGTCTCCCAAACGCTAACCTCCGGATGAAGCTGCTCAACAGCGCACCAGGCCGCATAACCGATGCCCTTGCTGTGAACACGGGGAGAAACAAAGAGGATCTCCAGATCCCCGCGGTCTCCATCCACTTTGATGATCACGCCTCCGACCGACCGGCCGTCCCGGAGGATCCGATAAGCCTCACCGCTGTCGATGGATGCTTCGATCGTCTCACGGGAGATGATCTCGCCGTCTTCTTCGAAGTGGTCATCCCTTAGGCCGAACTCTTCAATGGCCCCATAGTTGAAGGCCTCCTGATTATCCAGTATGAATTGCTCCCTGTCATCCGAAGAAAGCGGCCTGAGCTCAATCATTTCTCAAATCCCTTTCCCTGATCGGCAAAATGTGCCTTGATCAGTTCCATGATCTCGTTGAACGCTGCCTTGCATCCGGGAACGGAATCCTGCAGCGCATAACAGTGGTGCATTCCTTCTCCCACATGAATCCGACACTCTGCTCCTGCTTTTTTGAAGCTCTCCGCGTAGGACGGCGCAAATGCGTACACCGTTTCCACGCTTCCATAGTAAAGATGCGTTTCCGGAGCATTGCGGAAATCCCCGTGTGCCGTTGCCAGGTATTTCTCATCCACATCATGTCCGCATAACATTATCTCTTTTGCCAGGTACATGTACGATTCCGGGATCATGACGTCCTCGCTGTCAAGCTCGTGCAGCCGCTCCTTCTCGTCCTGCGTCACGGGAATACTGGCCGGAGATACAGCGATCAGAAGGCCCGGCATCGGTACGTCTTCACCCGAATCATTCCGCTCATTGATATAGGTGATGCAATCAAGGATCAGCGCTCCGCCGGATGAAAAGCCGAGAAAAACGATGTTTTTCGGACTGTAGGTTTCCAGCATCTTCCTGTAGCAGGCAAAAACCATCCGGACATTTTCAAGCATGTCTCTTTCATGACACATCGGATAATACGGGAACCAGACATCCGCTTCCGTCTTCCCCGCTATCTTTCTTGAAAGACCGATATCGCCCTTGTCAGAGCCCAGAATCATGCCTCCGCCGAACACAAACAGAATGGCCTTCTCTCTGCGCTGCTCCTCCGTGTCGATCTCCAGACAATGGTATTGATCCAAGATCAGATGATCGGTATAATGCGCTTTTTTGTCGGTGGGGAGAACGAAAGGATTCCGCGCATTCATTTTGGCCGCGCGGGCCAGGACTTCCTCTTTGGTTCCGGTCAGCAGCTTTTTGAGATTCAGGGCTTTAAAGCACATTCTCAGCGCTTGATACAGGACGTTCTTTTGCCCGTCAGGGGCAGGTATCACTTCATAATCCATTTTTGCTCCCCTATGCCTCCCGATCCCCCAGATACCAGAAGTCGCAGTATGTACTTCCCGTCGCGACGGTGTGCTCACGGATAAGTCTCGCATGCAGCAGCACTGCGGTCAGATGATCGAAACCGCACAGCACGGGCATGATCCCGGTGTAGTCGTGCTTTTTTGCAAAATCCGCCAGCGGGCAGCCCACAAGATCGAAGGCGACGCCCTTCTCCCGGCCGTGGGGATTCATTTCGATGCGCCAACTGTTGCCCCATTCGCCGTGGTCCAGCTTCTCGTCCGAGATCGCCTTGTATTTCTCATACCGGGTGCGCAGGCGCTCCTGATTCTTCGGCTTGTTGAGATCCACCAGCGCACTGAACACAGGGATGCTTTTGGGAAGCTGCTGCGTCATGAGCTCCTTCAGCCTGTCCGGCGTCAGCTTCCTGCCGTCGGCTTCATAGAACGCGAATACCGCCAGCGCCAGATAGAGATTGCTGCTCATACCGTTTTCTTTGCCGCCGATGTCGGGGGCCTCTTTTACAAAGTCGCCGTAGAGCTGAAGCGTTTTCTCCCAAAGACGCGCGGCCTCATCTTTGCCGTATTCCTTTTTCAGATATTTCCTGACCGCTCTTCTGATAAAGAACGGATAGGGCTTGAACTCTGCCATCTAGATTACCTCATGGTTTTTGTTTGCAGAAGTTGTATCTATTTCCGTACGATCATAAG
>JAFZLL010000001.1 GCA_017551505.1 Eubacteriaceae bacterium | reverse complement strand
TTATGAGTACCGAAGATGATATCGACGAATCGGTATTTCTCCTTTATCTCGTTACGGAAAACTTCCTGCTGCATCATGCATCCGCAGACACATATGACAGTTTCGGGCTTTGCCTGTTTGAGCTGCTTGAGCTGGCCCAACGCACCGAAGAATTTATCGTCGGCATTCCCTCTCACGGAACAGGTATTGATCACGATGACGCTGCACTCTGCCGCATCATCGGATTCCAGGTAACCCATCTCGGAAAGCATTCCGGAAATCTTCTCGGAATCGTTTTCGTTCATCTGGCAGCCAAAGGTGATTATCTTGTATTTTTCATACATAACAGTATCTCCCGTATTAGAAAATTATAACACAGAGACAGTTTGTATTCACAATCATATCAATTGACAAAACCTTCTGATTAATGTAAATTATAGATTGTTCGGGGTGTTGCGCAGTTGGTAGCGCGCCTGCTTTGGGAGCAGGAGGCCGCAGGTTCGAATCCTGTCACTCCGACCATTTCGAGTGTTCATAACCGATTTGAGTTATGGAAACTCGAATTTTTTTCGGCATATTCGATTTCAACTTATGTACGGAGCGGGCCTGACGCCATCTCCTTCTTTTATGCTGTGACAGGGTCTCAGCACATACCCCCTGTCGGGTGGCTTTGTAGCTGTTTCTGAACGCATCATCCGGTAACTCCGGAATACCGACGAAACGGTAATGAATCATGACTCGCTGCGTACGGTTTTTGCCTGTTCCTTCGATCCTAAAGGATAATGATTTCGCGCTCGACTTGGATACGCGTTTGAGTTGCCGGCTTTACCACATTGATTCTTGAGATCCTATAAACCCTGCACTATAATAGGCATATAAAGTGTTGGAGAACGGGAGGCGGTTTTGTTGATGGTATCCACTCGCGGGCGCTATGCGTTGCGCGTTCTCGTCGATCTGGCCGAGCAGGACAGCGATCGTTATATCACGCTCCGGGAGATCGCCGAGCGGCAGGAGATTTCGGAAAAATATCTCGAGAGCATCGTGAAGGAGCTCGTCAAGGCCGGATTATTGGACGGTCTGCGCGGCAAAGGCGGCGGCTATCGCCTCGGGCAGTCGCCGGAAGAGATCGGCGTACTCGACGTGCTGAAGCTGACCGAAGGCTCGCTCGCCCCCGTCGCCTGTCTGGAGGATGGCGCAAAGCCCTGCTCCCGCGCTTCCGACTGCCGGACGCTCCCGCTGTGGGAAGGGCTGAACAAGGTCGTGCGTGAATACCTCGGACACTATACCGTTCAGGATCTGGTGCAGCAGAGTTCCGGCGGCTTTGACTATGTGATTTAAAAGAGATAGATATATAAACTGCCGTGGGCATGCAGCCCACGGCAGTTTCTTTTCTGCAAGGGTTTATTTTCCGAGCAAGTGAATGTACTCCGGCAACGCCAGCTCGCACTTCACGCCGTACCAATGCTCCGGGTCGTCCTGCGTCAGTTCGATGCACCTGACGGTATATTTTACAGCCAACACGGCGGCCTCGTAAGCGCTGAAGCCGTTTGCCAACGCACCGACGAAGGCAGAGGCGTACACGTCGCCCCTGCCGTGGCAGCCCTTGGCGATTTTCCTGTGCTCGTAATAGCGCGTCAGATTGCAGCTTCGCACGATCACGCCCGTTTTGCCCGGAACATAACTCACGCCGGTGAGCACGATCGTCTTCGCACCTTCTGTCGAGAGGCGGTCCAGCAAGTCGTCAATGTATATCCAATCATAGTTCTCGCGGTATTCCATGCCCGTGAGGAAGAAGGCCTCGGTGATGTTCGGCAGGATGACATCCGCGCCGAAGACGAGCGGCTTCATCGCTTCAACGTAGGCCTGATCAAAGGCGGGATAAAGCGTCGGCCATGGCCGGGTCGACGATCCTCAGACCGCCGCTCTTGCGCAGCGTGTCAAAGATGTTTTGGACATAGGCGATCTGCTCGGTCGAGCCGAGGTAGCCGGTATAGATCGCGTCGAAGGCGATCCCTTCCCTGCGCCAATGCGCGGCGATCGCCGGGATATCCTCCGTCAGATCGCGCACGGTGAAGCCCGCCGTGTGCGTGGAGAGTACCGCCGAGGGCAGGATGCAGGTCTCGACCCTCGCAGCCGAAAGGATCGGCAGCGCGACGGTCAGGGAGCACTGATCGACACAGGAAATGTCCTGAATGGTTAATACTTTCGGATAAGACACAGTTTTTTCTCCTCGTATGGTTTCAAAGCATGGAGCTGTCCATAGCGGCGGGAGAGCCGACGTCCCGCGTCAAGGGCGTGTCGACCACGGCCGCGCGGGCAAGCAGCATCTTGCCCGCCTCGACCGAGTGTGTGAGCCAGACGCTGCCGCCTATAACACAGTCGTTGCCGATCTGCGTATCCCCGCCCAGGACCGTCGCGCCGGAATAGATGACGACGCGATCCCCGATATCCGGGTGCCGCTTGATGCCCTTGACCAGCGTTCCATCCTCGCCCACGGCAAAGCTCTTGGCGCCGAGCGTCACATGCTGATACAGCCTGACGTGGTGGCCGATGGTGGTCGTCTCCCCGATCACGACGCCGGTGCCGTGGTCGATGAAGAAATAGTCTCCAATCTGTGCGCCCGGGTGAATGTCGATCCCTGTCAGGCGGTGGGCATATTCGGTCATGACGCGCGGCAGGATGGGTACGCCCTCACGGTAGAGGATATGCGCCAGACGGTAGGTGCTGATGGCTGTAAAGGCCGGGTAGCAGAGAATGACCTCGTCGATGCTCCGAGCCGCAGGGTCACCCGCGTAGGCCGCCTCCAGATCCGTCCGGATCTGACGCTGTATCTCCGGCAGCTTGCGCAGCAGCGTCAGGATGATCGCCTCGGCGCGCTCCGGCTCGTCGAGTACCAGCGAGAGGCAGAACCGCAGATAGCCCACCGCTCCGGCGAGTGCAGCCTGCCGCGGCATGGCGTCTGAGGCGCAGCTGGGGAACATGCTCTGGATCAGTAGATCGGTCAGATTCTGCGCGTGCTCGCGCAGACCGGAATAGTCTTTCCCTTTGGAGCCGGAGGAAGTCTCCAGCTCCAGGGCCGTATCGGCGATCAGCAAGGCAAGCGTCGGATCCATATTAGTCGGCAAACAGCGGCGTGGACAGATAGCGGTCGCCGGTGTCGGGCAGCAGGGCCACGATGGTCTTTCCCTTGTTCTCCGGCCGCTTGGCCAGCTGAATCGCGGCCCAGACTGCGGCACCCGAGGAAATGCCGACCAGAACGCCTTCCTTACGTCCGACCAGTTTTCCGCCGGCAAAAACGTCCTCGTTCTCCACGGCGATGATCTCGTCATACACGGCGGTGTTCAGCACGTCCGGCACAAAGCCCGCGCCGATGCCCTGGATCTTATGCGATCCCGCCGTGCCCTTGGAGAGCACGGGCGAAGAGGCCGGCTCCACCGCCACGACTTTGACGTTCGGATTCTGCTCCTTGAGATATTCGCCCACGCCGGTGATCGTGCCGCCCGTGCCCACGCCCGCGACGAAGATGTCCACCTTGCCGTCGGTGTCCTCCCAGATCTCCGGGCCGGTCGTGGCCTTGTGGATGGCGGGATTTGTGGGATTCACGAACTGCCCGGGGATGAAGGCGTTGGGGATCTCCTGCGCGAGCTCGTCGGCCTTGGCGATGGCGCCCTTCATGCCCTTCGAGCCCTCGGTGAGCACCAGCTCCGCGCCATAGGCCTTCATGAGCTGACGGCGCTCAACGCTCATGGTCTCGGGCATGACGATGATGATGCGATAGCCGCGCGCCGCGGCGACGGAGGCCAGGCCGATACCGGTGTTGCCGGAAGTCGGCTCGATGAGCACGGAGCCCGGTTTCAGCAGGCCCTTTTCCTCGGCGTCGTCGATCATGGCCTTGGCGATGCGGTCCTTGACGGAGCCCGCGGGATTGAAGTATTCGAGCTTGGCAAGCAGAGTCGCCTCGAGTTTCTCTTCCTTTTCGATGTTGGTCAGCTCCAGCAGCGGGGTCTTTCCGATCAGCTGGTCGGCGGAAGTGTAAATAGCAGACATGGTATGTTCCTCTTTATTTATTTAAGTATTGATTTGTTATTGTCGGTCTGATTGTTTCGTTAGGGCCGACATCGCTTTGTCAGGAGTATCATGGTTTTGCCTTCTTTCATTCTTTCACGATCGGGACGATGATCTCGCCGCGCCCGCCGCAGTATTTTACGGTCAGGTCGACGATCCGCTGCGCGGTCTCAACAAGCAGCGCGTCCGGCGTGGCCTCGTTGCCCTGCACGATGTAACAGACGTTCCGCGCGTTCTCGTCCACCTTGGTCTTCTCCACCTGGCGGATCTCCAGACGGCAGAGCACCTCGGTGGCGTCGTCACAGTAGGAATACTCGTGCGGAGCGACAGGGATGGGCTCCGTCTGCCCTATGGGGACGAAGCGCTCCGTGCCGTCGGTGAAGCGCAGGGTGAAATCGCCCTCCACGCGGTCGATGTTGTGCGCGCCGAGAGCCAGCTTGCTCTCCAGCGAGATCAGATTATAGATATCCACTGCCTGGTTGATAAAGAACATGCCCTGATTCTTTTTCAGCAGCTTGATCAGATTCTCGCTGGCGGGGATGTTCTTGCGCCGCTTCACGCCGGTCTTGTCGTGCAGGAGGTTGAAGCCCTCCAGAATCGGGTCGCTGTGGATGTCCAGCTCTGCGTACTCGTCGTATAGCTCCTGGAGGCGCCGATTGCGATACGTCGCCCACGCCGCATCCTCGCCGTGATTGTCGATGCCGTAGACCGCGGCAAAGAGGATCTTGACGCCCGCGTCCAGCACGGCGCGCTGCACATAGAAGTTCATCGAAAAGCTCCTGTTTCGTCAGATATTCTTCGCGGCGGCGAGGCGCTTTTCCAGGACGTCCTGCGTGGAATTCGTAAGCCGGCCGTAGATGTTGCCCGCGTCCGTCAGATTGAACCGCGCCGTCGCATGGGCGGAATTGTGGAAAACATAGGACGTGGTCTGGTAGATCGGGACGGCTCTGGCATCGGTGGCAGGGTCAGCCTGCTCCTGGCCGACGTGGAGCTGCAGGGTCTCAAATTTATAGTTGGACATGATATGTACCTCTTTTCTGTAATTTGTTATTTTCGGGTTTTTACAGGGCAAAGGTCACATTCGTCCGAAACGGTAGTTGCGGTGGTTCAGGATCGGGAATCGATCTTTCACGGGATCACATCCTTATGGCAAAATAAAAACCGGAGAGCCCCTGAAGGCTCTCCGGCAAAAGAGGGATTCCTCGGAGAACTCATTCGGGCATGATGAAGCGCACACGCATCTCACAGCGCATGTCACAACACATCATGCTCTTGAAGCTCACGAGAACCATGGCTTTCCTCCGTAGAAACACATTTACCTATCGAGTTGATATGTTTATATCACAGACACATCCCTCTGTCAACAGGAAATTGAAAAATCATTTCATATCCGCTTATTCCAAGACCTCTACCGCGTCGCCCGCTTTAGCGTCGCCTTCTTCGAGGACGATCACGAAGATCCCCTCGCGCGGCATCACGCAGTCGCCTGCCTGACGGCGAATCGCGCAGTCCGCGTGGCACTCCTTGCCGATCTGCGTGACCTCGCACAGCGCCGTGCCGATCCGTAGCCTTGTCCCGACCGGGAGCTTGAACAGGTCAAGCCCTTCGCACAGGATGTTCTCAGCAAAGGCGCCGGGAAAGAGCCGGATGGAGATCTTTTCCTGCAGCCGGTCCACGCTCTTCTGCCCGCGCGCGGATGCTGTTCATGTGTCGAACCCACGCCATCTGATCGGCGGCCTTCAATCGCTCCGAGACGCCCTCTGCGGCTGCCATCTGCCGGATCAAACATGAAAGCTGTTCATTGGCTTGGGCATCAATCTCCTGCAAATACTCATGTAGTCTGCCGGAAGTCACAAGATTGGTATACGCTACACAGCGGTTTTACTTCAGCCACCGAAGATGACGCTGTCCCCAAATGCAGATAGATGGAGTTCCTGCCTCGTTTTCTCTGGCAATCACATAATAGTCGCCCTGCAATTCATACTGCAGTCCGGTCTTGGGATCTTCCATGTACTTTTCCATCATGATCACCTTCCCATCGCCATTTTCAGGATCACGTCATCAACGAGATCTGTGTATTCCCCATGCGCAATCAGCTTGCTGCGCACCTGTTCAGCGCGAGGAGAAGCAGCCGCCATTCCAAGTCATCCAAATACAGGTATCTTTTCTTATCCTTCATGTCATTCGACCTTCTTCATTTCCATTGTAGAATGCAGACCGCGAGAAATCGAATGTGCCGATGAAAAGGTACGGGAATATGTGTGTCGTTTGCAGTTTTGTGTTGTTATTCCAAATGGGTTATGAATACTCGGACCATTCATAAATAATTGCGAGCATATCGTCAGATAGAAAAGTTAAATTGTAATTTTACTTTTTTTATTGCTCAGCAGAAGATGACTGCATATCAAATATGGATCGGATTCTTTAATTTGCTGCATGTCTGCTTTTCTTGACAGGTATAAATAAAATCATTAAACTCTGCGTTTAGCGTATCATATGACGATAGTATACTTTGCGTATTATGTAGTATTATGCTATGAATTAGTCTGCGTATAGCGAATATTAATCTTGAGGATGACTTTAAATGGAGATTCAAATGAAGCTTTATCAAGACCTTCTGAAATGGAAACAGGAAACTTAAGGGAAAAAAAGCCTTGCTGATTGAGGGAGCCAGACGCGTCGGTAAATCCACAATTGCAGAGAAGTTCGGGCTCGAACAGTATCGCTCATACATCTTGATCGATTTCAACAAAGCCCCCAAAAGTGTAAAAGACGACTTTGATAACATGAATGAGTTGGATATTTTCTATCAAAACCTTTCACTTGAGTATATTACGACACCCTTTTCACAGAAGCTCTTTAACCTGTTATAATAGATTATCCGATTAAGGAGGAATGATTATGAAGAAACTATTAATACTGATTCTGTGCATAAGTATGGCTACAGTACTTATTGCCTGCAAAAAAACTGAAAACAATGACCCGCCTGTAAATAATATTGAAGGTGACGTGGTTTTCGAAACTTATGATAGAAACGGAAATACCTATGATCAAAACATTTTTGCAGAGAGCAAGCTGACTCTAATCAATTTCTGGGAGCCATGGTGTCCTCCGTGCGTCGGAGAGATGCCTGATCTGGAAAAGGTATATGAAGAATATAAAGAAAAAGGATTGAATATCATCGGTGTATATTCCTCATTTGATATGGAGAACGATGTCGATTCTGTGCTTGATGAAGCCGGAACAACATATCTGATCCTCAAATATACAGAAGCTTTCGACAAGTTCCAGACAGGCTATGTTCCTACTTCTGTTTTCATCAATAACAAAGGAGAAGTCGTCGGTGAAACAGTCATCGGATCAATGAGCTATGAAGAATGGGCAAACAAGGTCGAGGATCTGTTGAAATAATGACATTGAGCATTTATCGCTTCCGCATCCTTATGCTGCAAAGCACCATTTTACGAATACAGTGAGGTCGTTCTATGTCTTTGAATTTCAAGCTCGGTGATATCGCCAAACAGAAAACGCATGCCATCGTCAACGCTGCGAAGCAATCGCTCGCAATGGGAGGCGGAGTCTGCGGTGCGATATTCAGAGAAGCAGGGATCAGTGAATTAACAGAAGCCTGTAGAAGACTGACACCTGTGGAGACAGGAGATGCAGTGATAACCCCAGGCTTCAACACATGTGCAAAACACATCATCCACGCTGTCGGTCCGGTTTATGAGGCTGACAAGGATGACATTTGTGAAAAGCAGCTTTACAGCGCATACATAAACTCGTTAAGACTTGCTGAACAGAACGGCTGCGAGAGTATATCCTTCCCGTTGCTCTCTGCCGGGATATTCGGCTATCCGAAACAGAAAGCGTTGGACATAGCGGTGAAAGCCGTCAGGGATTATCTCAATGAAACTTCAAGCGACATTGATGTCGTTTTAGTGTTCCGCAGCCTAGATTCGTTCCCAATCGAGAGCGATCTTAAGACGGAACTGGACAATTGCTTAAGCGGCATCGAGCCTGTTGACGGTATGGCAGGCGCATCACAGTCATTTATGTTCAGTGACAATGCATGCTCACGGTTCTCCCAGAAAGCAAGTATCCCCTTCTCCGGAAAGCATCAAAGGATAGATGATTGCGAGGCTCTATGTGAGGCGGCTCTTGAGGAACAGGAAGATATCGGCAATGAGCTATTCAACAGAATGGATGAGCCGTTCAGTGATTCGCTTCTGAGGATCATCGATACTAAAGGCCTTAAGGACTCAGATGTATATAAGAAAGCGAATATCGACAGACGGTTGTTTTCCAAGATCAGGACACAGGATGGCTACACACCGAGCAAACGCACTGTACTGGCTTTGATAATAGCGCTGGAGCTCAATTTGGATGAAGCGTCAGCTCTTCTCGAAAAAGCCGGCTATGCACTTTCGCACTCCAGGAAATTCGATGTCATCGTACAATACTTCATCGAAAACGGACTGTACGACATATTCCAGATAAATGAAGTCCTCTTCAAATACGACCAGCCGCTTCTCGGCAGCTAAAAATGTCGCTTTCAATGCGACCACGCATATATGAAATTGTCCTATTATCTCCCTGTAATTAAAACAAAAGGAGATAACAAATGAAAAAAGGACTTACTGAGCTTGTATTTATACTGGATAAGAGCGGATCGATGGGCGGGCTGGAAAGCGATACGATCGGCGGATACAATTCGATGCTTTCAAAACAGAAGGAAATAGACGGAGAGTGCTTTATTACAACCGTGCTTTTCGACAACAATTATACCCTTCTGCATGACCGTATCGATATCAGGGCCGTCAGCCCTATAACGACGAAGGAATACTACGTTGGCGGAACAACTGCCTTATATGACGCCGTAGGGATCACGATCAATAAAATATCTTCGGCGCAGGAACATACCGCTGAAGACTATCGTGCTGAAAAGGTGATGTTCGTCATCATCACTGACGGAGAGGAAAATGCCAGCCGGGAGTATTCTGTCAGAGATATAAAAAACAAGATCAGCCAAATGAAGGAAAAAGGCTGGGAATTCATATTCCTTGGAGCCAATATTGATGCTGAGGAGACTGCCGGAAGGTTCGGAATCGCGTCTAACCGGGCTGTTAACTATCATGCTGACAGTATAGGCGTACAGAAAAACTTCCACGCTCTTGGCAAAGCCCTCTCATCCTTCCGTACGGAATCAGTCATGGAGGAAGCGTGGAGGGACGAGATCGACGAAGATTACGAATCCAGGAAGTAAGGCCACTATTCAGCAAAACTTTTCTTATTCAGTTTACATTGGGCACAACTTTATTAATGCCTTCCATAAACATCCTGACAAAAGCAATATGTATATCCGACCAAAATTAGAAAGAGACCAGTCTTAACGACTGGTCTCTTTAAGAATACATAAATGTATTCTTAAAGTTAATCGAGTTTAATATGACCTAATACTAATAATCATCGCGTTTTATACTAATGAGATTATAGCTCATCGTCACAATGAGCATCGTACTTGATAACGATAATCTCATCGACAGTGACCACGAGCACGGT
Source organism: Eubacteriaceae bacterium (assembly GCA_017551505.1). Taxonomy (GTDB): domain Bacteria; phylum Bacillota; class Clostridia; order Eubacteriales; family Anaerofustaceae; genus JAAYHF01. The sequence continues at coordinate 32,829 of JAFZLL010000001.1, read as the reverse complement.
TGCAGGAATAATAAGATTGTCGATTGAAGGCATGCTGTCACAATTCTGCCGTTCGCAGATTGACTGAAGGTTGGTGAATCCTGAGATGTTTTGAAGATTCTTTACAGATATACCCGCAGATATCCTGAGATTTTTGATAATTGTACCCTGTCGCTGCAAGGTCGACCAACGGAATCGCCGAGTTGTCGACTTCTATAACGTTCATTGTGTGTTCATTCTTTCCGGCTTAATAGACCGGAAAGGTATTCACGGACTAATTTGCCTTAAAATTATAAATCGGTTTTAAAACATCTATTATGTCAACTGAATCACCGATGACACTGATGATGTCTTCGATAGGCTTATATGCCATCGGAGCCTCGTCCACAGTGTGAGTATTGACCGATGTAGTATAGATACCTTCCATTGCCTTTCTGTATTCTTCCATACTGATAACATCTCTGGCTCTGGTCCTTGACATGATACGGCCGGCTCCATGCGGCGCGGAGAAGTTCCAGTCAGGATTGCCTTTGCCATAAGCCAGCACAGATCCGTCTCTCATGTTGATAGGGATCAGTACCAGCTCGCCTTTGTGAGCTGCTATGGCACCCTTTCTAAGGATCATCTCGTTTGTATCTATATAGTTATGTATCGTATGGAATTCATCCAGTGCTTCAAGCTTCAGATGGTCAAGTATGATCTCAGCCATCTTCTCTCTGTTCAATCTGGCAAAATTCTGGCAGATCTCGATATCATGGAGGTAATCCTCGAGATATTTGCCGTACAGATAGCAAAGATCATCCGGAAGATCTGTATTCTTCTTCTCCCATTTGAGAGCCTTAAGAGCGGCTTCGATCTCATTTCTTCTTCCTGCGGCCTTGTACTCCTCGATGATCTGATCGCGTTTGACAAAATACTCCTCTTTACCGTGATTTAAATCGATTGCCAGCTTCTGATAGTATTCGGCCACCTGATTTCCAAGGTTTCTTGAACCTGAATGAACGACAAGATACTTTGTACCATCCTCACTGATATCGATTTCTATGAAGTGGTTGCCTCCGCCAAGCGTTCCGAGCGATCTGTTCAGTCTCCTGGTCCTCTTAAGTTCTCTGTAACATCTAAGCTCTGTCAGATCGAAAGGCCACTTCACACTATCCCATGTGTTAAATCCGGACGGTATTATATGGCAGGCTTCGTCCATCTTACTGAAATCGATTTCCGTTCTGCCAAGTTTGACTGTGTACATTCCGCAGCCGATATCCACCCCTACTAAGTTCGGGACCGCTTTATCTGTGATCGTCATTGTCGTCCCTATAGTGCATCCTTTACCGGAATGAACGTCAGGCATGATCCTGATCCGGTTTCCTCTTGTCATTTCAGTATCGCACATCCTGCGAATCTGGTCGATAGCCTCATCTTCGATTACCTTTGCAAAACATATTGCAGTATTTACTTTCCCTTTGATCTCTAACATAATGATCCTCCGAATTAAAAAAGCTTGTCCCATCCTACGTGAGACAAGCGGTAATGGTTTCTTTTCCTATATGTGCAGCTATTTATCTATAGATGCATTTTAAACTCTACGCCTGCCTCGTTATTGCGCACCAAATAATGTCCCAATTCTGGGTTTGGGAATTTTGCGTCTATATGCGTGGTTTCCTGGATGTAATTAAAACAAAGCATTTATTACGTTCCTCTTAGTATTTTTTGCTTTATTCTTTTCCAGACGAGTATAGCACATCTGGGAATGGCAGTAAATCAACTTTGCAGTTAAATTTCTGCGCATACAGCATGATAATAATACATGAAACAGCTGAATGCGGCGCATTTTTTCGCAAAATGCGATCCGTGAATAAGGTATTCGGATCTGATATGGTCATCCAATTATTGCCGGTTCTGTTTACGTTTTCTAAAATAAGCAGCGATTAAATGGGTTATTATCTCAGATACTGCACACGGTACCGCTGTGACCAGATACATCGGGATCTGTCCGGGATCAAATTCGACTTTTTTAAATAGGATATATCCTACTGAAATGTCATGGATCATAACGACAATAAACGCGCAAAATGGAACGATCCATTTCAGGTTCGATCCACTTCTCCCGTAATGAATTCCGAGTATGATCCCGCAGATCGGAAACAGCAGTCCGTAGTTCAAGATGCTCATCCACAGGATATCTGTATCACCACGTGATAATATCCACTCGATCAATGTCCATATGAATACTATTGCTGCCAGCGTAATGCACCAGTACTTTTTTATTAGTGTAAGTATCTTTTTCATTTATTTTATATTCCACATCTCCCCATTCGGCATCTTCCTTACGTCTCCGGGATATACTTCGATAATCTTTCCTTCGAAATCACGGACTATCGTCTCCTCCCAGTATCTGTAATCCTGGTCATCTCCTTCTTCATACCATCTGCTGAAATACAGTTTATCGCCGTCTCTAAGATAAAAACTGTCGTGATCGCCCATATCCAGTTGGATCTTCTCAGGCCAGATGATCTCGAACTCATTCGTACCCACACATTGTCTTGTCAATGTAAGCGGTGCTGTATTAAGCTGAAGATTGTAACAGTTCTTTACGCTGCTCAGAGGCAGTTTTTCAATAATCTCGTTCTCGTGACTGTAACAGTCGAACCTCAGGATCTGGATAAGGTCATTTGGGAAATCAACATTAAGTATGTAGATGCTGCTGTTATAATATACCGGTTCGCCAGGATAGACACCCGGTGTTTTTGGAACGGGCCTGTACACTTCTCCGTCAGGATAATGGATAAGGACGAGGGTCCTGCCTTCTACATCATGTCCTTCCCTAAATACTTCCTCGGCTTCATACAGGTCGCCATGTTCGTAACTAATCCCGTAGTACCATTCATCGGTTCCATAAGGGATGAGTTCCAGATACGTTATGCCATTTGTTTCTATTGTTCTCACTTTTTTTTCCTTCAAATAATACCAATAGGATTCTGATCAGATCTGTTGGATGTTATATCCATGCATTCTATCGTGTAATCGAGCAGGTATACTACAGGCTGATCGCAATCCCAGACTTTTACCTCGTTATTACCGTTGATCTCTGCCTTTACGCCTCAATTATGAACGTTGTACCACAACAGTGCCAAGACCAGGACCGCGATAGCTGCTCCCCTTGCAAGACGAAGCGCTCCGGAACGCCTGGTCAGCGAATCGGGCTTGTCATAACGGCAGTCGTCTGCAGGAGCCTTCAGCAGGATCTTTCCTGCCTTGAGCGAGATTGCATCATGTTTACATATCTCGATGCATTTCACGCAGTTTATGCATTCATGATCTCCGACATGCCTCACATCCATTTTGCAGTGCATCGCACATGCTCCGCAGTGCGTACAGCGGTCCATGTCTATTCTGACACCGACAAGTGCGAGTTTGTTGAACATACCGTAGATAGCGCCAAGCGGGCAGATGAAACGGCAAAATGACCGATAACAGAAAATACACGCAAGACATGCGATCATCATTATCGCGAATTTGCCGGTGAACAGCAGCCCCAGCATCCTGAACAAGCCCGCGTTGTTCGGATTGGCCAGCAGGCCCATAGCCCCTTGAAGAGTTCCTGCCGGGCATATGTACTTGCAGAATGCGGGTACCGACATCCCGTGTTTCAGCCCGTACCACAAAGGCACGGCTACTGCAAACCACGCAAGGATTAAATACTTCAGATATGAAAGGTAATATGTCGCACGGCTCTTCCTGATCTTCGGTGTCGGAATCTCATGCAGCAGCTCCTGTATAAGTCCCATTGGACAGAGCCATCCGCAGACGGTCCTTCCCAACATGAGCCCCCACAGCATTATGATGCCGAACACATAGAATCCCACACGATTGCCTGAAGCAGCCAGCGCGTTCTGTAGGGAGCCGAGCGGACATGCACCTACGGCCGCCGGGCACGAATAGCAGTTAAGACCAGGCACACACAGCGCCTTGGACTTGCCGGTGTATATGTTCCCTTTTATGAAGCCCTTTACATGGGCGTTGTACAGCAATGCGGCATAAAGCTGGATCAGACGCCTCTTTGCCGGACGGAGGCTCTTAAACAGCGATGTCTTTGAAGTCTCTTTGTTATCCAAGTCCGATACACTCTGTACAGATTTTTACAGCCTTCCTCAGCATGTCCATCATGCTGCCGTTCAATATACCGGCTATTACGAATGTAAAAGCCACAGCAAATAACGCAAACCGTGTGATGCGCAGCTTCCTATCCTTTGCTGCTTCAGCTGTTTTATCGCTTACGGCTTCACGTTTCGCTTTATATATGCTAATAACAGCCTGATCATGTATTGGTATATCCTGACTCCCATCGCTTGTCCCTTTTGCACTGCAGATAACTGTCATGACGATAGCAGCCAGGAGCAACGGCGCAGAAATGCCAAATAAATCCATCGTTCTTTCTTGCGTGAATATCCAGAATTCAGGATGTCCCTGAGCCCGGTAAGCCGCACCTGAAATGTAAGCCGCAACTACAGATCCTGCAGTAAACAGTGCCCACAATACGTACAGGGCTGCGTTGATAATGATCAGCGTTTTCTTCTTATCCAAATCGTTACAGGCTCGTTTCCTTATTATCATTTGAGAGTATTACTGATATCACCATATGTCTCAGACAAATTGTATTCGGCCGTATCCTCTGTATAGACTTCGGTAATTACTTCCTATTGCGCATCCCGATCAATCGTGTGAAAGCTTCTCTGTGGCTCTCGGACTCTTCATAGAAATCCTTCATGTCCTTGCATGGAAACCCATCGCATTCCGAACAAAACTCTATACCTTTTTCAATGCAGCATTTCACCGGCATACATATATCGTCGTCCGTCCACTCCGACAGCCTGCAGGAGGGGCATTTGTTGTTTTTGTAGTCACCACATTCAGAGCAGTCAACTCCGCAATAAGCTATCATTTTATCTGTTCTCATCTCTTCGTCAGTCATCTGTTTTCTGCTCTTTTCTCTGAATATTGTCAATTGCCGGCTGTGCGGCTTCTTTACAGTATTGAATATATCATAAGTATCAGGGGATGTCTATTCAACCCGTGCTTCTGATAATACCATTGTATCCCTGATCAGTTAATCCCAATCTATATCCATTTCACTGACCCTTAATCGGCTTCCGCACTCCGGACAGTTGAGTTCCAACGCTTCACCTTCATTAGTGTTGTGCATATGCATTACACTATTACACTTTTCGCATCTATGTCTGTGTGTATAGAGTCTTTTAGTTGTATGAGAATCCTCAAAGTATGCGTCCTTTACAGTTGGAATATAATAAGACAGCTTTGGTTCTGAATACCAGTTACCGCATTTTCCGCAGACATATAATATATTCTCACCATTGATCATTCCGTCAGGATTTGCTTCAATAACGGCTTTCAGCTTGTCTCCGAACTCACCGTGTATAGCCCTTTCCTTCAATTCTTTGATCAATGATGGATACAAAAAACCGCTTCCTTCAAGTATTGTTGATTCAAAACCACAATGCTCGCAAAACACTTTTGCTCCTTCTCCCATATTCGCACCTTCCTTTCTTCGATCGTTATTATAAGTCATGCCTTTTGATCATGTGTCGTACCGGAAGCGACATTTTCAGACTTAGAGAATAGCCTCAGCATCGAATTATTATATAAGAACCTCGAGTTGTCGTTTGCACCCGTTAGGGTACAATGATACTTCAATATAGAGATTTTATACCATTACGGGTATATTCTGTGAATTATCTATTGACATTATACCTTAAAGGGTATAATATATCAAAGAAATATCATTATGTGAGGTACGCTATGAACAAAATAGCTCAATTTGTAAAGGTAAGACGTAAGCAGGCGGGACTCACACAGGAGGAATTCGCACTGCGCTCCGGTCTCGGGCTCCGGTTCGTTCGCGAACTTGAACAGGGAAAGCCCACCGTGCGCATGGATAAGGTAAACATTGCGCTCGGGATGTTCGGATACGAAGCCGTTCCCGGCAGAATGGAAAGGACTGAGGAATGACAACTTTCAGAACAGCATACGTATATGTGCGCGACTACTTTGCCGGGATCCTTTCTGAAACCGACGAAGGATACGTCTTCAAATATGACAAAGCCTATATTTCAAGTCCAGGTGCGTCACCGGTATCGCTTACTTTGCCTTTGACGGAAACACCGTACGAATCCAAAACGCTCTTTCCCTTTTTTGACGGGCTCATTCCCGAAGGATGGCTGCTCGAGATCGTAAGTCGGAACTGGAAACTCGATCCTCAGGACCGTTTCGGACTGCTCCTCGTTGCCTGCCGTGACAGTATAGGCAACGTAAGTATAACTGACATGCCGGAGGTGACAGCATGAATTGTCTTTGCTGCGGGAAACCGTTTAAAACCGATAACGGTATGAACTGGCACAAAAGCTGCATCAATAAGTTTTTCGGCACTTCCGTACTTCCATTCATAGATCTTGACGATGAGACCCTTGCGGAACTCGTCAAAGAAAGCACGAGTCATGGATTTACCGTTCCGGGAGTACAGAAAAAGCTCTCGCTGCATCTGATGTCAGGACGCAATCAGTCACCGCGTCTCACACTGGTGAACTATCCGACCGGTTATATTCTAAAGCCGCAGGTAGAGACATTCAAGGCGCTTCCCGAATCAGAACATCTTATGTTGCATATGGCGGAACGAGTGCAGATCAAAACCGTTCCCAACGCACTCATTGGAGCGGACTCAGGATATGCTTTCATAACGAAACGCGTAGACAGGATTATAGAACGCACGAGCGTGAAAAAGCTTGCCATGGAGGATTTCTGCCAGCTTGACGGCCGGTTGACAGCGGATAAATACAAGGGATCATATGAGCGCTGCGCAAAAATAATCAAGCAGTATTCCTCTGCTCCCGCGCTCGATCTGACTGAGTTTTTCCTTCGTATCGTGTTCTCTTTTGCCGTCGGGAATTCAGATATGCACCTTAAGAATTTCTCACTTATCGAAACCTCTTCAGAAAGCGGCGAATACGTCCTCTCACCCGCATACGATCTTCTCCCCGTGAACCTTGTTATGCCTGAAGACAGTGAACAGCTTGCGCTAACCCTGAACGGTAAAAAAACGAACATCCACCGCAAGGACTTCCTTGTTTTTGCCAAGACAATAGGAATAACAGATAAGGCGGCAAAAGATATGATCGAAAAGACTTTCTCCGCGCTCCCGAGGTTCATTCAAGATGCTGAAGCCTCACTCCTTCCTGATAACATGAAGGATGAGCTGATAGGTTTGATGGAGCAAAGGTGTGAAACTCTGAAAGCTTGATTAGTTCTCTTGCCTAAAATACATGGGCCTATCATTAATCGCATGCTTATCCTCGTATGTTTTGAATCTATCAGACCTGATATCTTCACAGTAAGCTGGAAATAAGAAAAGAGGCCAGTTTAATCGACTGACCTCTATTTCTATTGCAACCGCGAACATGTTTCTGATGAAATCATGTTCGTCGCTTCATGTTCTGGTGGAGCCGGCGGGAATTGAACCCGCGTCCAAAAACACATCCGAAAGGGTTTCTCCGGGCGCAGAGTGCCGCTCTTTACAGGGAGACGTTATCGCGGCAAACGGAGGTGAACGTTCTCTGGCTGATTGTCACAGTGCGTATATCAGCTTACCCGCACAGTTACCCTCTATGGTTTTGTGCTTCCGATGTGCCTAGAGGGGCAGCACAGGGGAAACAGCTGCGTTATGCAGCAAAAGCGTAATTATTGTTTGCGTTTATGTTTAATTGCCCTTTTTATAGATGGAAGGCGCATCTGCCCGCTGCCCTAGTTTCAGTGTCCCTGTCGAAACCATTGCGGCCCCTTATTGATTCTTCATCGCCCTGTCTATATCACGCTTCATGTCTTTTCTGGCTTGGTCGTCACGTTTGTCGTAAAGCTTTTTGCCTTTTCCGACCCCGAGACTGACTTTTACATACGAGCGCGAAAAATGCAGGTCAAGGGGAACCAGCGTATAGCCGTCCTTCTGCGAAGCTTCCCTTAAACGTCTGATCTCCCTTGTGTGCAGGAGCAGCTTTCTGTCCCTTAACGGATCCAGATTATAAACATTGCCATGCTCGTACGGGCTGATATGCATATTTGAGATATACACCTCACCGTTTTTGACATAGCAATAGCTGTCCTTGAGATTGACTTTGCCTGCTCTGAGCGACTTTACTTCCGTACCGCTTAAGGAAATGCCCGCTTCATAGGTGTCTTCGATGAAATAATCATGCAGCGCTGTTCTGTTTTTAGCTATCAATCTGTCTGTTTCCTTCGATCTCGCCATGGCGTGTCCTTTCTTAAGCGGTAAGATTATATATATCAGGAATGCCGGTTGTCAAGGCGGTTAATCTCGGCTTAACACACAGTGTACTTCAGCCTGCAGGATATCCCGTTACTTTCCGCTGTCGTCTGTCATACCGGTATCTTCGTTTCCGGGTTTGCTTTCAGTCTTCTTCTTCGTATGCTTCTTATTTTTCTCGTTCAGTTTCAGAGCCAGTACGGTTATTACGGCAACGAGTAAAGCAATGATCACTCCGAATATGAGAAGGAACAGCATGGTATTGTCCTTCTTCTGGGGTATTGGATCAGGGTCAGGATCAGGATCACTGTCCGCGGGGAGCACCGTAATGGTGAATACTCTGCTTTCCTGTCCATACATGTTGCTGGCTTTGAGCGTAAATGCTCCGCTGCCGGGAGTTGTGGGAACGCCCGAGAGCGTCGCAGTCCTGCCGTCGGTAAGTTCCAGTCCATCCGGAACGAAATGGCTGATCGGGGCTTCGTTGTCCCAGGTGATCTCGATCTCGCCGTAGCCTTCCGCTTCTATGGTCACGCTGTACTCCTCCCCTACCTTTGCGTCCGGGAGCTTTGAGTCCGTAACGAATTTCGCAGGATACTTTGATTCATCTTCCGCCGGCTTAATGGTAATAGTGAATTCGCGGTAGTCCTCTCCGTAATCGTTGCTGGCGCACATGTAGAATTTATATGTTCCTGCCTTTGTCGGGGTACCGCTCAGCTTTGCCTTTGAGCCTTCAGTTATCTTCAGTCCATTGGGAACGTTGTTCTCCTTGCCGGGATTGTAATACTCGCCGATCGCCATATTGGCGCCGCCGGATGCTTCTATCGTGCAGGAGTATTCTTTGCCAACGGTTCCGTCAGGAAGCTTGGAGCTCGTCTTGAACTTCGGTTCGCTTCCGCTGCTGGAAGAGGACTTCTCCTTTACCTGTACCCAGAAATAGTCCTCAAAATACTCTAAGCTGCCCTCATCGTCCGGCAGTTTAACAAGTACTCTTATCTTTATATCCCCGGCTTTCTGCAGCTTATCGACGTTCTGGTCGTTTTCGTCATGAAAATAGCATTCGTTGTGCCCAATCTCCACCCACTTATCGGACCCGTCCGAATACTTGTAATGTCCTTTGACGACCAGGCCTGTTAAATCAAGGGTCTCGCCGACCGTATAAACGGTCTTATCCGGCGCGTGTGCAACCTGGATAGCCATTGCATAGACGAATTCCGGATCAGCCATTACTTCCGCAGCGGGGATAAAAGCTGCCAGGACAAGCGCCAATGCACAGATTATCATCATGATGCGTTTCTTCATATCTTCTCCTTTATGGATAATAATACTGTTAATTTCAATATTAGTTCAATCAGATTATATCACAACCCCTCAAAGGAGAGGCTATAAATCTGAAATCAGTTATCAAAGAGTGATCTCAACAGTAATTGCCATCAGTATCGAAATATGTCTCCGGCATATCCTGCTTTAGAAAAACTGAAGTAAAAAAAACAGGGCGGTTTCCCGCCCTGTTATGATTATCGTTTTGTGGAGGTTATTTCTGTGCTTCCTTCATTTTCTTGGCTTCTTCGATCACCTTCTGTGCCTGGAAAGCAGGTACTTCCTCGTATCTTGCGAATTCCATATCGTAGGATCCCCTGCCCTGCGTCATTGAACGAAGCTCCGTGGCATATTTGAACATTTCCCCGAGAGGAACTTCAGCGGTGACTACGACCTTGCCGTCCTTGCTGTCGGATCCCAGGACTCTTCCGCTCTTCTTGCTGATGTCGCCCATGATATCTCCCATGTAATCATCGGGAACGGTCACATTGACAGTATAGATGGGCTGCAGCAGTACCGGGTCAGCCTGCGGCATTCCGGCCTTGTAAGCCAGTGTGGCAGCCGTGATGAAGGAGATTTCATCCGAGTCGACCGGATGGTACTTGCCTTCCAGAAGGGTCGCCTTGAGTCCCACTACGGGATATCCGGCAAGGACGCCCTCCGCTACGCAGCGCTGCAGACCTTTTTCGACTGCGGGGATGAACTGGCGAGGCACGGTCCCTCCGACGACGGCGTCAACGAACTCGAGCTGCTGTTCCTGATTTCCGCTGGGCTCGAAATCGATATAAACGACGCCGAACTGTCCGCTTCCTCCGGACTGTTTCTTGTGTTTTCCTTCGACATGCTCCGCTTTCTTGCGGACTGTCTCCCTGTAAGGGACAAGAGGAGTATCGAGGATGACGTCGACGTTGTATTTGCTCTTGAGCTTAGAAGCTACAACGTTGATATGCATCTCGCCCATGCCTGTGACGAGGTTCTGGTTCGTCTCGGAGTTTCTTTCGAAGGATATCGTCGGATCCTCTTCTTTGATACGGGCGATGCCGTTTCCGAGCTTGTCCTCATCGTCCTTGGATTTTGCTGTGATCGACATGGACATTATCGGCTTGGCAAAATCGATCTTTTCGAACTCCACATCGTCCGCGGAGGATGTGAGGATCTGGTTGGTCAGTGTATCCTTAAGTTTCGAAAGAGCCCCGATGTCGCCGCAGTTGAGCTTATCGAGTTCGATCTGCTTCTTGCCTGCCATGGTATATACATGGTTGATCTTTTCCTTTGTGGAGGTCGTTGTGTTGCGCAGCTCCAGGTCATTGGTCAGGGTCCCTGCCATGACTTTGAAGATGGAAAGCTTCCCGACGAACGGGTCCGCGATGGTCTTGAACACGAAGACGCCGGTGGGACCTGCGGGATCGACTTCGGCTTTTGAGCTTTCGAGTGGCGACGGGAGGATATGGACGATAGCGTCCATAAGCTTGTCGAGTCCGACTCCGGTGTCAGCCGCGATGGTCATTACGGGGATCAGTTCATCAGCCATGACGGCTTTCTTGATGCCGGAATTGACTTCCTTGGCTGTAAGCTCTTCGCCTTCGAGGTATTTCTCCATGAGTTCCTCGTCTGCGGAAACAGCTGTCTCCATGAGTTCCTCGCGGTAAGTTTCTGCCTGTTCGGCTTCTTCGCTTGTGGTCTCGGTCTTGGTGCCGACTCCCTTCTCGTATTTGAAGCTCTCGCCGGTGGTGACTTCGCATATCGTGTCGAAGCCTACGCCGGGGTTCACAGGAACGGTATAAGCACCGGCCTTGGTGCCGGCAAGGTTCCTTATGGATTCGAAAGTCCTGGCGAAATCGACGTTCTCTCGGTCGGTCTTGTTCACGACGAAAATGGCGGGGATATTCGCCTTCTCGACCATCTCCCAGGCCTTTTCCGTACCGACTTCGACTCCGCTGAGCGCGTCGACGACTATCAGAGCCGCGTCAGCAGCCCTGAGGGCGCACTCCTGCTCTCCGACGAAGTCGAAATAGCCGGGTGTATCCATGAGGTTGATCTTTACGTTCTGATACTCCAGGGGTATGAGCGCCATATTGATGGAAAACTGGCGTGTCTGTTCCTCTGCGTCGAAATCGCTGATCGTCGTCTTGTCCTCGACCTTACCCATTCTGTCGATGAGCTTTGTCTTGAATGCCATAGCCTCAGCGAGAGTAGTCTTTCCGCTGGAGCCATGGCCCAGTACCGCTACGTTTCTGATGTCCTTTGACTCGTAGATCTTCATAATAACCTCCGTTTTTCCTTAAAACCGTCAAAAAGAGAACAGGCGGGAAAGCTTATCCTCTTTTTGCGTCAATTCAGGATTTATATTTTTTTACTTCTTTTTTCAGCTGTTTAAGTTGTCTGTCCCGGTGCCGGTTCCTGAGCATCTTTCCGACAGTTACCGCAGTCCCGGCTGCCTTTATGACCTTGTTGAACATTGGAGACCTTGACGGGTCATCGGAAGCTTTAGCTTTCGGTGAGGAGATGTCGTTCAGAGACTTTTTGACTCCCTGCGCGGCATTCCTGATCTCGCCGCTCACGCTTTTGACGTCCGCGACAACATCATTTGCGTTTGAAGTTATATTCTCCGTATTACCGATGATGCCGCTTATGCCGTTCTCATTGTCTGATAAAAGCTTATCGACTTTGCCCAGTAGTGCCGTCAGTTTCTTTATCGCGGCGATAAGATAGACTATAAGGACTACCAGCGCGGCTCCGACGGCTATTACTACATATTCCCAAGAGCGCATGTTCGGGTCTCGGATGTCAGTTATTCTGCCTTCTCTTCAGCGCCTGCGTCGAATTCGCAGACTCCGTCCTTGCAGCCGCAGTCCCCGTCATTATCCTCGCAGTGGCATTCGCCTTCGCAGTCGCATTCTTCTTCGCAGCAGTCACACTCGCCATCGCACTCGCATTCGCTGCACACCAGAGTCTCCTTGATGTCATTGAACTGCTGCTTGGCGTATTCCACATAATCCTTCACTCTGTCCACAAAGTCCCCTGCGGCAGCAGTGAATCTGTCAGTTGCGTAATTCACGGCTTCCTCAAAGCCTTCCTTAGTGCCTTCTGCTGTCTCGGCAGCCATGTTCTTTATCTCCTCTTTATTATCGAGAAGGTATTTTGCGGCGGCTCCCGCGGCGATGCCTAACATCAGCCCGAATCCGAAACCGTTATTCTTCTTAGCCATTATTTATTCCTCCAGATTATTGCTAATTAGTATTATTGATTATACCATAACCGGAAATAACTTCAATCCTTTTCTTCAGCGCTTCCGTTCCCGTTGTGAGAATTTCCGGCATTCCTGAGCACTTCCTCGGCGGAAGGTATCTCCATATCCGCCCCGTCTGCGATGATGCCGCGTGTATTTTGAGGCATATCCTGATCCGCGCCGTCTGACAGGCTGTTTCCGTCGACATCCGTACCGCCGATAGGTGCGCAGGCTGCATCATCATTCCCATCGGTCTCCGCCTCGTTATCCTCTGCGGTGAAATGTGTTTCCGGTGTTTCCGAATTCTCTGTCATTTCGGTCACCATGACCTGTTCCGGAGCTTTATATGACAAAAGCATATCTGTCGCGTCGCGTTTCTCTCCGATATCGCCGCCGCTGAGATTGTCATCCGGGGCATCCTGCGCTTCCTGCTCGCCTTCCGGACTCTCATCGTGAGGTTCTGAGAAGAAAAGTTCCCTGAACTCGTCTCCGGTAAGGGTCTCCTTCTCGTAAAGCGTCTTGACGATCCGGTCTATCTTATCCTTATTCGCGGAAACGATTTTCTTGGCCTCGCTGTAGCACGTATCCATGATGCGCTTGACTTCGGAATCTATCTTGCTGGCGACCTCTTCGCTGAGAACTTTCCTTGTGACGAGGTCCTTGCCGATGAATACGTTGTCGTCGTCCTCGCCGTAGCTGATTGGCCCGAGCACGTCGCTCATGCCGTAGTCGGTGATCATCTTGCGTGCGATCTGAGTGGCTCTCTGGATATCGCTCACCGCGCCTGTGCAGATATCCGACAGCATGACCTCTTCGCTCGCCCTTCCTCCCAGGCACATGGTTATCTCATTGAGCAGCCTTGTCCTGGAAACGTGGTTGTCGTCATTATCCGGGATGTTGATCGTGTATCCCGCAGCGCTTCCCCTCGGTATTATCGATATCTCCATTACCGGGTCGCACTCCTTCAGCGATGACGCGACCACTGCGTGTCCCACCTCGTGGTAAGCAGTGATCTGCTTGTCTCTGTCGGTGACCACCATGCTCTTCTTCTCGGGTCCGGCGATGACTCTCTTTATGGATTCCCTGATATCGTCCATCGTGATCTTGTCCGCCTTATTGCGGGCAGCCATGAGGGAAGCCTCGTTCATGACATTCTCCAGATCGGCTCCGGTCATACCGGTAGTCGCCTTGGCGATCACGCTGAAGTCCACGTCGTCGGCAACAGGCTTCTGCCTGGCGTGTACTTTGAGTATCTCTTCCCTGCCCTTGACATCGGGTACGTGCACCGTTATCTGCCTGTCGAATCTTCCAGGCCTGAGCAGTGCGGGGTCCAGTATATCCGCCCTGTTGGTTGCGGCCAGGATGATTATGTTCTGATGGTCCGTAAACCCGTCCATCTCCACGAGCAGCTGGTTCAGGGTCTGCTCCCTTTCGTCATTCCCTCCGCCGAGCCCCGCACCTCTGTAGCGGCCTACGGCATCTATCTCATCGATGAATATGATGCACGGAGAATTCTTCTTCGCAGAATCGAACAGGTCCCTTACCCTCGAGGCTCCGACACCTACGAACATCTCGACGAAATCAGAGCCGCTTATGGTAAAGAAAGGCACGCCAGCCTCTCCCGCAGTGGCCCTGGCGAGCAGGGTCTTCCCCGTGCCCGGAAGCCCGACCAGAAGGACACCCTTTGGGATCCTTGCGCCGAGCTTCTTATATCTTTCGGGATGCTTAAGGAAATCGACGATCTCCTCGAGCTCCTGCTTCTCCTCGTCAGCGCCGGCAACATCCTCGAATGTCACCTTCTTGTCTCCGGGCTGGTAAATCCTGGCCTTGCTCTTGCCGAAATTCATCACCCGCCCGCTGGAGTTCCCCGCAGCCTGCTGGCTTATGATGAGGAAAAGAGCAAAGCCGATGACCGACAATGTGGCTATGGTCATGAGTATGCCTGTCCAGCCGCCCTCGCTGAGCACCTTGTACTTTATCTCAATGCTGTTCGGGTATTTTTCCGTGTACGCGTCCAGCAATTCCGAAAGCTTGTCCGACGGCAGGTAAAGATTGATGGCCGTAACATTCTTGCTGGTCGAGGTCTTCAGTTCGGCTTCGACATAGGACACTCCGTTCGAGCCGATGGAAACGACGACCTCCTTGAGCATATTGTTGTTGAGGTATTTGGTGAAATCATTGTAGCTGACCGTTTCCTTCTTTCCCGAACCGAAGATCATATTGCCGGTGGCGGTTATCAGGAAGACGTAAGCGCCGATGAGCACCAATATATAGAATATCAGCGGGCCTAAACCTCTTCTTCTTTTCAAATCGAAATCTCCTTAATAGACTGTGGCACTACTGTAGTTTAACATCTTAAGGATGTTTATTCCGTAAAGTGCCCGTTTCATTAATATGAATTTAATGCCCTGCACGTCTCAGGAGTACATCTCTTCCTTGAGCACGCCGATATAGGGCAGGTTCCTGTATCTCTCATTGAAATCGAGGCCGTAGCCGACCACGAACTCATCCGGGCATTCGAATCCATAGTATTTGACGTCGACCTTGCGCTGCGTAGAGGGGTCTGTCTTCTTTTTGAGGAGCAGCGCGCAGATGTTAAGGCTTGCCGGTTTGCGGTTCTGCAGCTGGCCGACCAGGTATGACAGGGTCAGACCGGTGTCCACGATATCCTCGACTATCAGTATATCCCTGCCTTCGACGGAAGCCCCGAGATCCTTGACTATCTTGACCTCTCCGGTGGACGAGGTTCCTTCGTAGCTCGAGACGGCCATGAAGTCCATCTCAAGAGCTACTGACATATGCCGTACGATGTCGGATATGAAGATCGAAGCGCCTTTGAGCACGCACAGCACCAGCGGATTCTTTCCAGCGTAATCCCTGCTCAATTCCTCTCCCAATTCAACGAGCCTGGCTTTGATAGCCTCTTCCGAATAAAGGACCTTTTTGATATCGTTCTCCATCTCATTTTTCATTTTCGCCACTTCCTATGTTTATTATTTTTATTTTTAATATCTTTTCGGTTTCCTGTGTTACCTTGAATTCCTCCGCAGTCTCGTAGCCTATGACGGCAGCGATACGGGAACCGTCCGTAAGTATCGGGATCAGGTCTCGTTTTTCCCTGGGCACCTTCCTGTCGATCATCAGGCGTCTTACCGTCTTCTCTCTATCCATCCCTATCTGGGTGAACCTGTCGCCTTCCCTGCGGCTCCTGATGACAAGATTATTCTGTATTTTATCATAATCGACATATGTTATATGAGCAGCCCCGTCATTCTTTTTCATATTTTTTGCGAAGCTCAGCCTTAAAGCGAAGCCCTGCGCGGGGCGTATGATAAACGACGGCGCATAGGCCGTAAAAGAGAACCCATTCGGGGCCGAGACTGCCTCGGCTGCCCTGGCAGAAAGAGTGCCGTAGCGACGGTGAAAAGCGACCTTGTGAAGATAGATATCCCACACGGTGTCGTCCCCGTCTTCGATCTTTGCGAACAGCTCCTTCATCGAATCAAAGCCGATATCCGCCCCGAAGCCGCACAGTGCGCACATCTTCCTGATCACGCAGCCTGCCACTGCCCTGTTCAGGGACTTTACGGCATCATAGGGTACGCTGCATCCGCCGTCTGTGAGATCTATGGCTATCCTGTCCGCTTCCGTTTCGGCAAGATCCTGGTATTCTTTTGCCAGTTCGCCCAGACGCAGCATGCTCCTGGCAAAGGACGGGTTCTCTTTAAGGATAAGCGGCATTATGCCGTTGCGAATGCGGCTGCGGAAGGCATCGTCCTGGAAATTCGTCCTGTCCACCGCGTACGGTATACGATTAGCTTCAAGGAAATCAGTGATCTCTTCTTTCGAAAAATCCAGCAGCGGACGGACGATATAGCCTCCCCGGATCCTGGGGATGCCGGTCAGCCCCTGCACCCCGGTGCCGCGGATAAGGTGCATCAGCACAGTCTCCGCGTTATCGTCCGCATGATGGGCTGTAGCCGCCTTGTCGGCCCTTCCGCGGTAAGATTCGATTATCTCGTAGCGTCGGATCCTCCCGGCTTCCTCGAGTGAGATCTTTTCCTTTACGGCAAGAGCGGCGATGTCCTCCCTGTATATATCCAGCGGGACGCCGAACCCTGCGCACAGCTCGGAACACAGGGCTTCATCTGCATCTGCCTCTTCCCCCCTGAGCATATGGTTGAGGTGGAACGCGGAGAGCCTCAGGCCAAGCCTGTCCCGGACAGCGCTCAGCATGACGAGCAGGAAGACTGAATCGCTCCCTCCGGACAGCGCGATGAGCACGCGTTCTCCCGGAAGGATCAGTCCCCGTGAGGAATCCAGGAATCGGGTTATGAATCTATCGGTGTTTTCCAGTGCGGTCTTTCCTTGCATATTCTGATTTTATCCCTAACTGACGCGATAAGGAATACGCCTGTTCCCATATATGAATTAAATATCTGTTAACAAGCGGGAAACGGTCCTTTGCGGTGATATAATCAATGAAGTATATACCTAAAGCATATTGTGACAGGGATTTAAGCATATGGGACTGCTTGATAGGATAACCCAGACTCTGGAAGAAAGAGAATTCAGAAAATACAGAAAGATCGCCGATCAGGTCCTGGCACTGGAAGACGAATACTCTTCGCTCAGCGATGACGAGCTCAAGGCCAAGACGCCCGAGTTCAAAGAGCGCATCTCGAACGGAGAGGAACTGGACGCCCTTCTGCCGGAGGCCTTTGCGACAGCCAGGGAAGCCGCCTGGCGCGTGCTCGGCATGAAGCCCTTCCCCGTGCAGATCATGGGCGCCGTAGTCCTTCACGAAGGCAATATAGCCGAGATGAAGACAGGCGAAGGCAAGACCCTGGTAGCGACGATGCCCGCATACCTGAACGCGCTTGGCGGAAAAGGCGTCCATATTGTTACGGTCAACGATTACCTGGCCGGCAGGGACTCTCAGTGGATGGGGCAGATATACAGGTTCCTGGGCCTTACCGTCGGGCTCAACGTGCACGGCCTTACTCCCGAAGAGAAAAGGCAGGCATACGATTCCGACATCACTTACGGCACGAACAACGAGTTTGGCTTCGACTACCTGAGGGACAACATGGTAAAGACCAGTGAATCGCTGGTGATGAGGGAACTCAATTATGCGATCATCGATGAGGTCGACTCCATCCTGATCGACGAGGCCCGCACTCCCCTCATAATCTCCGGAAGCTCGAGGGAGAATACCGAGCTGTACAACCAGACGGACGCTTTTGCCTCAAGGCTGATCAGAGACAGGGATTATACCCTCGAAGAAAAGGAGCATACTGCTACGCTGACGGAGGAAGGGACCGCAAAAGCCGAAAAGTATTTCAGGATCGATAACCTGAGCGATCTGGAGAACCTGACGCTGCGACATCACATCAACCAGGCACTCAAAGCCCGCTTCGTCATGAAGAAGGATGTGGATTACGTCGTGCGCGACGGACAGGTCATCATTGTCGACGAATTCACCGGCCGTCTGATGCCGGGAAGGCGTTTCAATGAAGGCCTCCACCAGGCCATCGAAGCCAAGGAGCATGTCAAAGTTGCCGGGGAGAGCGTCACCATGGCGACCATAACCTTCCAGAACTTCTTCAGGCTCTACAACAAGATCAGCGGCATGACGGGCACGGCGAAGACCGAAGAGAGGGAATTCGAGTCTATATACAACATGAAGGTAGTCTGCGTCCCGACGAACAGGCCGATGATCCGCCAGGACCTGAACGACCAGGTATATAAGACGGAGAAGGCCAAATTCAATGCAGTCGTCGAGGAGATAAAGCGCCGCCACGCTACGGGGCAGCCTATCCTCGTAGGCACAATATCCATCGAGAAGAGCGAATACCTGAGCAGGCTGTTAAAACGCGCAGGCATACAGCACAGCGTGCTCAACGCCAAAAACAACGAGAAAGAAGCCGAGATAGTCGCGCAGGCCGGGCAGAAAGACACCGTGACCATCTCCACCAACATGGCCGGAAGAGGCACGGACATCGTGCTCGGAGAAGGCGTCAGGGAACTCGGCGGACTGCACATCATAGGGACCGAGCGCCATGAGAGCCGGCGCATCGACAATCAGCTGAGAGGCCGCGCGGGACGCCAGGGAGATCCCGGCTCCAGCCAGTTCTTCATATCGCTGGAAGACGACCTGATGAGGCTCTTCGGCAGCGAAGCGACGCTGGCGCTCGCCAACAAGCTCAAGATCGACGACGATATGCCTCTGGAAGCCGGCATCCTCAACAAAGGGATCGAGAATGCCCAGAAGACAGTCGAGGGACGCAACTTCGCCACCAGAAGATACGTGCTCCAGTATGACGACGTGATGAACAAGCAGAGGGAGATCATCTACGCCCAGAGAAGAGAGGTGCTGGAAGGCAGGGATATCAGCGCCGTCATAGACGGATATATCGAGCAGATATGCGAAGATATCGTCAACAGCGACAATTTCGGAACAGAGGAAAAAGCGGATACCGCAAAGCTGCATGAGAAGTTCCTGTCCGAATACAGGGTAGACGTGGACTTCACTCCCGGCGCTGACAATGAAAAGCTCATCGAGGAAGCTGTAAGTGCGATGATGTCCTCACGAAGCAAACGCGAGGAGGAGATCGGCAGCGAACGGATGAGACAGGTAGAAAGGCTGATCCTGCTTACCGTCGTGGACAACAACTGGATGGCGCATATCGACGATATGGACCAGCTCAGAGACGGCATCGGCCTGAGGGCTTACGGCCAGCAGGATCCGGTACAGGCCTATACGAACGAGGGCTTCCAGATGTTCGAGCAGATGAACGACACCATCAGGGAGGAGACCGTCAGGCTGATGTACAATTTCAGGCTGGGAGACGAAAAGGCCCCCGCCGACAGAAAAGTGCCGGCAGCCAGCGCAGGTGACGGAAAGTCTGCGACCGTAGTAAAGAGATACGTCCCGAAACCGGGAGATAAACCGATAGCCAAAAACGCGAAATGTCCGTGCGGCAGCGGCAAGAAATACAAGCAGTGCTGCGGCAAGGGCCTTTTCAAGGACTGACGTCCGAATAAAATCCATAACAGGAAGGATGTGATGATCTAATGCTGTTTATTGACGAACTGAAGAAACAGGTTGCGGAAATAGATACGCAGATCGAAGAAATGGGGTGTTCTCTTTGACGTCGCAGGCGCCAAAGAAGAACGGGAAGAATTAGAAAACAAAATGGGTTCCGCCGGATTCTGGGACGACGCCGAAGGCTCACGCCAGGTCGTCCAGCGGATCAAGGTGCTTAAAGCCAAGGAAGAATCCTACGCCGAAGTGCGGGATAAATGCGATGAAGTGAAGATCCTCGTGGAATTCTACGACGACGACCCGAATGAAGAAAACGAAGCAGAGCTGAATAAGGGCTTTGACGAACTTAATGAGCTGTTCGCTTCGTTCAAGCTCGCGACCCTCCTGAAGGGCGAATACGATGCCAACGACACCATCCTCGCCATCCATCCCGGAGCAGGCGGGACCGAATCAATGGACTGGGCGGAAATGCTCATGAGGATGTATCTCAGGTACGCCGAACGCAATAAGCTCAAAGTAACAGTGCTTGAAAGCCTCCCCGGCGATGTGGCCGGCATAAAGAGCGCGACGCTGCTCTTTGAGGGTGCAAATGCATACGGTTACCTGAAGAGCGAAAAAGGAGTCCACAGGCTGGTACGTATCTCTCCTTTTGACTCGAACTCACGGCGCCAGACCTCGTTCGTGTCGGTGGATATCATTCCGCAGATAGAGAACACAGAAAAAGTCGAGATCGATCCCAAGGATCTGAGGATAGATACCTACAGGTCGACCGGCGCGGGAGGCCAGAAGGTCAACAAGACGGACTCTGCAGTAAGGATAACTCATATCCCTACGGGGATCGTAGTCGCGGTTCAGAACGAGCGCAGCCAGTTCCAGAACAAGGACAAGGCCATGCAGATCCTTATCTCTAAGCTGACCGCGCTCATGGAGGAAGAGCATAAGGAAAAGCTCTCAGAGCTCCAGGGCGACTACGGCCAGATCGCATGGGGAAACCAGATAAGATCCTATGTATTCTGCCCGTACACGATGGTGAAGGACCACCGTACCAAGTTTGAGACAGCGAACGTACAGGCAGTCATGGACGGTGACATAAGCGGATTCATAGAAGCTTATCTAAAGATGAATATCAGTGAATAAGCTTCGGCAGGCTCTGCAGGTCGGGATGAGGCACAACCAAACGAAACAAATAATGGCGGTACAGCCCTGAAAGCTGTACCGCCATTTTGCGTTATTGATCGGTCTTCATCAGAACCGGACCGCAGTACCGTTCCGTTCTGCCCTGCGGCAGATCACATATATGCCCCTAAAGCCATCTGCTTTTAGCTGGTTTCTTCTAATGATACTATTTAAAGAATACCCCCATCGCAAAGACGGCGATACCGAGGACGGCCCCGGCAATGACGGTTATCCTCTGGAGCGTCGCGTCCAGAGTCCTTTCCCTTCCCTTGCCGAAGAGGTTCGTATTGCCGGTTATCGCGCTGGAAAGGCCTTCGTCCTTGCCTTCCTGAAGGACCACGGATACGACTACGAATATGCTGCTTATAAAAATAATAATAGCCAGTGCTGTTTTCATATTTCCTCCGAAAGCTACACTAAAAACTGAATCATTATATCATTGCGCACAAACATATCTCAGATTATTTAGAATTAAATCTGTAAATCTTCCCCTAAAGGAGTATGTTAATGTAGAATTAGAAAGATTACAGGCCGATTAATTGTCTTGAATGCACGTGCCCGATGTGATATGTAATATCCAGGCAAAATGCTTTCTTGAAATCCGGCGAGTTTTCGCCGGATTTCTCATTGAGATACCAAGTAATCATGAAATGGAGGGAAAGAACATGAATCTACAGAAATACACCCAGAAATCCATTGAAGCGATACAGGATGCGCAGAGACTGACCGAGGAACACTCCAATCCGCAGATCGAGCCTGTCCACCTCATGCGCAGCCTGCTGACACAGAAAGACGGGGTCACGCCCAAGCTCTTCGAGAAGATGAATGTCAATGTGCCGGAATTCGTCTCCAGGCTCGACGAGATCATAGGCAGGCTCCCGAGCTATACGACCAGCACCAAGGAGATCGGGAAATACTATATTTCCGAAAAGACCCAGAAGATACTCGAAGAAGCCGAGCTCAAGATCACGCAGATGAAGGATGACTTCGTCTCCGTTGAACACATCGGGCTGAGCATCGTCCAGATGGCCGACGGCGAACTGAAAGCTCTGTTCGACGAATACAGAGTCAACGAGGCTGATTTCCTGAAGGCGCTGGCGCTGGTCCGCGGAAATGTGAGAGTAGCAAACGACAACCCGGAAGGTTCCTATGACGCCCTTGAGAAATACGGCAGCGACCTGGTCGAGGCAGCGAGGCAGGGCAAGCTGGATCCCGTTATCGGCAGGAGCGAGGAGATACGGAACCTCATGATGATACTCTCCCGCAAGACAAAGAATAATCCTCTTCTCATAGGTGAGGCAGGGGTCGGCAAAACAGCCATCGTCGAAGGGCTTGCCATGCGCATCGTAGCCGGAGACGTGCCCCAGGGCCTTAAAGACAAAAAGATAATCTCCCTCGATATGGGCTCCCTTATCGCAGGAGCCAAATACAGAGGCGAATTTGAAGAGAGGATGAAGGCCGTCCTGAACGAGGTGAAAGCCAACAGCGGTTCAACCATCCTGTTTATCGACGAGATACATACCATCGTCGGTGCAGGAAGCTCGGAAGGTTCTATGGACGCCGGCAACCTTTTGAAGCCGATGCTCGCCAGAGGCGAACTGCACTGCATAGGCGCCACTACGCTGGACGAATACCACAGGTACATCGAGAAGGATAAGGCACTCGCCAGACGTTTCCAGCCCGTTACCATCAATGAGCCGAGCATAGAGGATACGATATCCATCCTGCGCGGAATAAAGGAAAAATACGAGGTCTATCACGGCGTAAAGATCCATGACTCCGCGCTCATAGCCGCAGCCGAGCTGTCAGACAGGTACCTTACGGACAGGTTCCTCCCCGACAAGGCCATCGACCTTGTTGATCAGGCCTGCGCCCTTGTCAGGACAGAAATGGACTCCATGCCTTCCGATCTGGACAGGATTTCCAGAGAGATCATGCAGCTTCAGATCGAACGCAAAGCCGTCGATTCCGAAGATGATGCAGACAGGACAGAAAAGCTTGCCCACATCGATTCTCAGATCAATGAGCTTCAGAAACAGTTCGATGAGATGAAGGACGAATGGACCAGGGAAAAGAATCTCATCGCCCAGACTCAGAAACTCAGAGAAGAGCGCGACTCAGTCAATGCCGCGATCGAGAAGGCCGAGAGGAATTACGACCTGGACAAAGCCGCCCAGCTGAAATACGGGAAGCTGCCCGAGCTTGAAAAACAGCTGGCTGCTTCAGAAGAGGCTCTTTACGAGGAGATGAAGGAAAACATCCTCAGGGACAAAGTGACAGAGGACGAGATCGCAGAGATAGTGTCCAAGTGGACTGGTATACCTATATCCAAACTTGTCGAGAGCGAAAGAGCAAAACTGATGCATATCGAGGATCTCATCCATAAAAGAGTCATCGGACAGGATGAGGCTGTTACCATCGTGTGCAATTCCATACTCCGTTCCAGAGCGGGCATCCAGGATCCGGGAAAGCCAATAGGCAGCTTCCTCTTCCTTGGGCCTACCGGAGTCGGAAAGACGGAGCTGGCCAAAGCCGTTGCCGAATCGCTGTTCGACAGTGAAAAGAATATGGTCAGGATAGATATGAGCGAATACATGGAAAAGTACTCGGTCTCCAGACTTATCGGAGCGCCTCCGGGATATGTAGGATACGACGAAGGCGGACAGCTTACCGAAGCGGTACGCAAAAAGCCCTACTGCGTGATCCTCTTCGATGAGATCGAAAAAGCCCATTCGGATGTATTCGATATCATGCTGCAGATATTCGATGACGGAAGAGTCACCGATTCCCAGGGCAATACCGTCAACTTCAAGAACACCATCATAATCATGACATCCAACCTCGGCAGCAATTACCTTCTTGACGGCATCGGCGAGGACGGGAGCATCTCCGAGGAAGCCAGGGAAAAGGTCAACGCGCTGCTTAAATCGTCCTTCAAACCTGAATTCCTTAACAGGATCGATGAGACGATAATGTTCAAGCCGCTCACCAAGGACGAGATGAGGGGGATCATGAAGCTGCAGCTCGACAAGCTGTCCGGCAGGCTAGCTGACAGAAAGATCACTCTCACTCTTACGGACGCCGCTCAGGAATTCGTCATCGACAACGGCTATGACCCGGCTTACGGAGCGCGCCCGCTCAAGAGATTCATACAGCACAACATAGAGACGATGGTGGCAAAACGCATCATCGAGTACAATCTTATCGAAGAAGCCGATCTGGTAATCGACTCCGACGGAACCGAGCTGTTCTTCAAGGAATGATACCGCAGGCTTTAATACAGAGGCAGACCGCTATGAGCATAGGACCGGTCTGCCTCTATCTTTTGTTAACAGCTCTGGATCGAAATAGCAGTAAAAATAAAAGAATGATATAAAATTATCTCCGGAGGCCGCCATGAAAAGAGCCAGACCGCGAAAAATCTTATTCTACATCCTCAAGTTCCTGTTCTGCAAAGCCATATGCGCTCACTTCGGTTTCACGGGAAAGAAATACAGGCCGAAATCAGATCACTTCATCATGATATCCAACCATGTCACAGATGTCGATTTTCTGTGTATGCCTTCTTCCCTTCCGTGCCATTATTATTATGTGGCCAGCGACAATATAGGACGGGGCAAGAAGCTGCACGACCTGCTTACATACCTGATCGATCCAATATGGCGCAAAAAAAGCACAAACGACATAACCACGGTCTTCAACGTTTTAAAGAGAGTAAAATCCGGTGAGAACGTATGCATCTTCGGCGAAGGAGGCAGGAGCATCAGCGGGAGGACTCTGCCCGTTGTGGCGGCTACGGGAAAGCTCGTCAAAGCCTCCGGCGCTGCCCTGATCACATACAGGATCCGCGGAGGATACTTTATCCAGCCCAGATGGGCGAAGAAGTTCCGCAAGGGCAGATTTTTCGGTGAAGTCGTCAACGAATACAGCGCCGAAGAGATAGCGGGAATGAGCCCCGAAGAAGTGCAGGAAGTAATCGAGAGAGATATCCATGAGGATGCCTATGCATATCAGAGAGATGCGAAACTTGTCTATAAGGGAGATAATATCGCGGAATCGATAGAAGTCGCTCTTTATATGTGCCCGATATGCAAAAAGCTCTCGGCCATTACCAGCAAGGGCGATACTTTTGAATGCACCAATTGCAACACGCATTTCCGTTATACCGAACAGGGATTCATCGAAAGCGACAGGGATACCTTTGACAATATTACCGACTGGTACGAATGGCAGAAAGCCGAACTCAGGAGCCGCAGGGAATTATACAGCTCATATCAGGAAAACGACCCGATAACCCAGGACTTTTCACAGGATCTGACGATACTGAACGATAAAGAGGGAGACGAGGTGGTCAACGGCACGGTTTCCGCGTACCGCGACCGATTGGAATTCCACGGAGAAGGCGGCAGGGATTTCTCTTTTGACTATAATGATTTCTCCGACGCGGACGTCATCAACCGCCAGGGACTGATCTTCTCCATCAAGGGCAAAGGCAGTTATGTCCTTTCCTCCGAGACCGTGAACACCAGCCCGTTCAAATACATAGAGCTTATCTACATGCTGCGTACCGACGGACGTACAGTGCACACCGTATAAGATACCGCTGCGGTTCTATCAGCCTTTGGTGATGGCCGTGCGGTATGAATATGTCTGGCTTGCGGAATTACGGAATTATTGTTATCCGCATTGCACTGCGATATCCGGCATGGCCGTGATTACGGGAAATGACCCCGGGATCACGGCCATCCTGCATATAAATAGAAAAAGATGCAAGCCGCCTTGCATCTGTAATCATCAAAAATGGCGCGCCATGAAGGATTCGAACCTTCGGCCTTCCGGTTCGTAGCCGGATGCACTATCCGCTGTGCTAATGACGCTTGCCAGTGGACTTATTATAACCTCATGTCTGTAGGATTTCAATAACGGCTGTATCATATTTATAAAATTTACAGATATCTCCCCTGGGTCACGTCATTATCGATCAGATAGCGGTTGATGGAGTTAAGCACGCGCTTTTTATCGGCGCTCCACTGCGGAGCGATGAGCTTTGCTTTAGGCGGGTCACCGGTCAGCCTGTGTATGACCATACTTTCAGGAAGCCGTTCGATGCAGCCGGCGAGCAGCCGTATGTACTCATCCATGGAGAGCACCTTTATATCTCCCTTGTAATAATCTTCCTTCATCGCAGCGTCGCTCAGGATATAAAGCAGATGCAGCTTGATCCCCCGGACGCCGGACGCACCTATATAACGCGCTGTCTCGTATATCATTTCTTCCGATTCTCCCGGAAGCCCGATTATCATATGGGTCACAGTATAAATGCCTCTTTTTCCCAGCTCATCGACTGCCCTGTCGTAAACATAAAGGGAATACCCGCGGTTTATGGCTCTTGCGGTCTCTTCGTGGATAGTCTGCAGCCCCAATTCGATATACACAGGCTTGACCCGGTTGATATCGCTGAGCAGTTCAAGCGTCTCTTCGGGCAGGCAGTCCGGTCTTGTCGCAATGCACAGGGCAGCTATGTCCTCACGTTCGCAAGCCTGCTCGAATTTGACCTTCAGGATTTCTTTTGGGGCATAGGTATTTGAAAAACTTTGAAAATAAGCGATAAATTTGGCGCTTTTGGATTTTCTGGCAACAAGCTTCTTTGCTTTTTCGATCTGTTCGGATATATCGGAGCCCTTTGCCGCGAACTCTCCCGAGCCCTGCGATGAGCAGAATGTACATCCTCCCGAACCGCATGTCCCGTCCCTGTTGGGGCATGTAAAGCCTCCCTCGATGGCAAGCTTGTACACTTTGCAGCCGAAGATCCTCCGGTATTCGTCACTTACTCTGTTGATATACATCTTGCTTAAGCTTCAATTCCAGTGCTTTATCATGCATAAGGCTGCCCGGCGTGACAACGCAGTCATATGCATATATCCTGACGCCTTTGAGATAAGCTCTCTCAAGAGCGTCCGCGAACTCAGGGTCTGCCTCCCTGTTGGGGCTGAAACGCTTCGCGCCTTTCATGGTGCATACGAACAGCACCGATGCTTCGTAACCCTCGTTCCTGGCTCTTATTAGCCCTTCCAGGTGTTTGATTCCCCTTGCTGTCCGGGCATCCGGAAATAAGGCCGTATCCCTTTCC
Organism: Eubacteriaceae bacterium; assembly: GCA_017551505.1. Classification (GTDB taxonomy): domain Bacteria; phylum Bacillota; class Clostridia; order Eubacteriales; family Anaerofustaceae; genus JAAYHF01. The sequence goes on along the minus strand of JAFZLL010000001.1, from coordinate 5,624 downwards.
AGGAGAGTGCAGCCCTTGACCTCCGAAAAAGCTTTTCTGCCCTCCGATTCGAAATAGTAATCGAAACGGCTGTCCGAATACGACACTTCGCGCCTGATATACGTGATATCAGGATAGATCATCCTGAATATGTCACCTGCTATCTCGTTTGGCGCCATCGAATCGATATTGACTACGCCGTGATAGGTTTCGACAGCGATGAGGTCGTAAGCTGTCCTGCGTTTTCCGTTCGATGACCTTACGACGTAAGACCGGCATCCCGGGATCAGCAATTCCTTCAGCCGGCCTGTGTTTTTGACATGCACATCTTCTGTTTTGCCGTTCAGTTCCACAGATGCGATAAACCTGTTTTTCCTTGTGATGAAAACAGCTTCCTCGACTTCTCCGTATTCCAGCATCTCAGGCTTTTGCCTTGCCCTGGTTGGATACGCCTGCGATCTTTTCTTCTATGGCAGCCTGGTCGCCCAGATAGTACTTCTTTTCGACCTCGAAACTGTCGTTGAATTCGTATACCAGGGGGACGCCTGTGGGGATGTTCACCGCCACTATCTCATCATCAGATAGCCCGTCGAAGTACTTTACAAGGCCTCTCAGTGAATTGCCGTGAGCTACGATAAGAACCTTCTCGCCCGATAATACCCTTGGCTTGATCTCGCTCTCGAAATACGGGACCGCCCTTGCGATGGTGTCCTTCAAGCTTTCTGTCAGAGGCAGCAGCGATCTGTCGATCTTTGCGTACTGAGGCTGAAAAGCAGGATTGCGCTCGTCATCGGCCTCGAGGCTCGGGGGCTGTATGTCAAAAGAACGCCGCCAGAGTTTAACCTGCTCTTCCCCGAATTTGGCCGCAGTATCTGCTTTGTTCAGTCCCTGGAGCGCCCCGTAATGACGCTCGTTCAGCCTGAAATCCTTGACGACGGGCAGGTACTCCATATCCATCTCCTCCAGTATGAGGTTGAGGGTATCGATAGCCCTCTTGAGGAATGAGGTATAACACACGTCGAAGGAATAGCCTTCTTCCTTAAGGATGATGCCTGCCTGTCTTGCTTCCTGTCTTCCTGTCTCTGACAGAGGCACGTCTGTCCATCCGGTAAAGCGGTTTTCCTTATTCCATTCGCTTTCCCCGTGACGCACTAATACGAGTTTCATGATCCCTCCCATTTCTATTTGACATAAAGTATATCCAGATCGCAGTATCCGTCGATACCTGGCACATTGCCTGTGCTCGACTGCTGCCACATCCGGAATTTCTTCCCGTATGAGGTCTGCTTCGCATAATGTGCGAGCCAAGTATCGTATTCATTGAGATCCCATACCGTGTTCAGATAGTTCAGGCTGCCGTACATGATGCCTTTGTATCCTGCTCTCTCCACCTCGCTCAGAAAAGCCCGGGCGATATCGTTCATATCGGCCAGGCTCTTGCCCCGGGACGGGAAGCCAGAAAACGACTCCCAGTCAAAAGCGATCCCTAGGTCGAGGGGCACGCCGCCGAGCTTGTCGATCACCCATCTTGCCTGCGAGGAGGCTTCTTCTTCTGTCAGAGCATATGAATAGAAGTACACTCCGAGATGCTCCATGCCTGCCTCGGCAGCCTCATTGATATTCGAATCGAACCAGCCGTCGGTCTTGCTCTCCCCTCCCCAGCCTGCTTGATAACCGATGCGCATCATCGCGAATGATACGCCGCTCCTCTTGACGGCATACCAGTCTATATCGCCCTGCCATGTTGATACGTCTATTCCGAAGAGCAGACCATCGGAGGCGTAATCACGAACGAAATCGTCGAAATAATAGTACGGCGCCGGCGATGAAGACGATGAAGAGGAATCCTGCTTGGGTATCACGGATATCGTGAAGTCGCTCTTTGTGACGTTGCCGGAAGCATCTGTGACGACGAGTCTGACCGGGTACTTCCCTACGGTATTTATATCGTAACTACCTTCTATCTTCCTCCCGGGATTCGGGTCGCAGTTGTCTGCGGAAAAAATGGACATCGCGAGATCATAATCGCTTCCCTGAGTCATTGTCACGGTTTTGGGACACATCATTACCGGAGGGACCGTATCCACGACGGTATAGCTCACCGTCTTCTTTCTGATTATTCCCAGCGGATTTCTGTACACCACTTCTGCGGAAAAGGTTCCGAGAGAGCGCGTATCCAATGGCTCATCCTCAGAGATCACTTTGCCGTTAGTCAGGTCGAAAAGATCGTACAGCCTTGCGTCGCTGCGGAATTCAAAAGAGCACTCACGCGGCGTGAATACTGTTTTTCTGAATACGGAAAGTCTGCTTTTGCTGTCTGCGATCAGCACAACAGCCAGCGCAATTAACAGTGCGGCGCATACCGCCGCTGCGCAGATCTTTATTGCCAGTTTGTTCCTTTTCTTTTTTGAAGTCAATTCTTTCCCCACCATTTCACGCTTCGCAAGAGATATGTTAGCACAAAACTCTTTACGATAGAAGGAGTTGCAGGAGCATTTCCGGTTCCAGGCAGATCCGTTTCATCGGGTCACTGCCGCTTTCTGTATCTTAAGCTCCATGCGGCACCGCTTCCGCAGCCTGCCTCAAACATATGCATAAATATAACGCAGTATAGTATAATACCTTAAGCTGTAATGAGGAGAACCCTATGGAATATGTAGTCAAAAGATATGATGAACTCACTCTGGACGAACTGTATGAGATACTCAGGATACGATGCGCTGTTTTTGTTGTTGAACAGGACTGCCCGTATCAGGATATCGACGGGAAGGATAAAGGCGCGATCCACGTATACCTGAAAGAAGAGGACAGGATCCTTGCATACCTCAGGGTATTGGACAGGGGCGTTTCGTTCAGCGAGGTCTCGCTGGGCAGAGTCATAAGCACTGAAAGGCTGAAGGGCTACGGCAGGATGGTGCTGCAGGAAGGAATAAAAGTTGCCAGAGAAAGATTCAGTGCCGATGCCATAAGGATAGAAGCGCAGGTCCAGGCCTCGGGTTTTTATGAAAAAGCGGGATTCATCAGAGAGGGCGGCGTTTTCCTGGAGGACGGTATCCCTCACATCGAAATGATATTGAAGTTTTAGCACAAGTTATATGCAGTTATGCTATAATGGCTGAAACCGACACCTGGACAGACAAAGGAGAATAAAATGAGCAATCTGGTACCGCTGACAATACTTCATTCCAATGATATGCACGGAGATTTTCTGGCGGAAAACATCGATAAGAATCTTATAGGCGGCGTCTCGCTTCTTTCAGGGTACGTAAGCAAGACCAGACAGGACAATCCCAATGTCATATATACTATATCGGGCGATATGTTCCGCGGTTCTGTCATAGACAGCGAATTCAAGGGCGTTTCCACCGTAGATATCATGAACATGCTCGCACCTGATGTGGTCACTCTGGGCAACCACGAGATGGATTACGGCATCGAGCACCTGCTCTTCCTTGAGAAATGCACTAGATTCCCGATAATCAACGCAAATCTATACATTAAGACCAACGGCGTCAGGCTCTTCAATTCCCATATCGTTCTGAACGTCGGAGGTCTGAACATACTGTTCATAGGTATCCTTACCGAAGAGATAATGTCCTATGCGAAGAGCGATGCCATGATAGGCACGTTCATCAATGTCAACGAAGCTGCCGGAGAGATCTCAAAGATCATCAATACTTACAAATCCGTAGATATAGACCTGACTGTACTGCTCACGCATATAGGCATCGAAAAAGACAAGGAACTTGCCGCACAGCTCGATAAGGAACTTGGCGTCGATATCATCATCGGCGGACACTCCCATACCGTCCTTGATAAGCCCGAGATCGTCAACGACATACTCATAGTCCAGGCAGGCACAGGGACCGACCAGATCGGAAGATTCGACATGCTGGTGGATACGGACACCAACTCCGTGAGTTCTTACACATGGCAGCTTATCCCCATAAACGATGACACCTGCGTTCCCGACCAGAACCTTGCGGACCTGATAAGCAATTACAAAAATGAGACCGATAAAAAGTATGCAAGGCTGGTCACCCGCTTGAAAAGACAGCTCACTCATCCCCGGCGCAACCAGGAGACAGAGATAGGAAATCTTTTCGCCGATATCTTTGCGGACAGTCTGGGCGTCGATATCGTCTTCCTCGGAAGCGGGAGCATCCGCAACCAGTACCTCGGCCCTATCGTGGAATTCAGGGATCTCTGCGAGATATTCCCGTATGGCGATGCGATATATATGATAAAAGTCACGGGAGCACAGCTGAAAAAGATGGTCAAACATGTGCTCAGGGACGACGCATACAAAGGAGAGACTGAATTCTACCAGATAAACGGCGCTCTGCGTATCGATTACTCATATGAGCGCAAAGAACTGAACTCTCTGACCTTTGACGGCAGAGAAGTAAAAGACGATGATGTTTTCAAAGTCGCCATACAGAATTTCCATTTCAATAATCTTGAGGAATTCTTCGGGATCCCGATCGCCGAGGCGGAAGAAAACGGCAAGGCGAAGGTCATAGCGACTTCCAGCCAGGAGATCCTGGATGAAATGCTCTCCAAGAGCCATCTCGCCGATGCCGTGATAGACGGAAGGATCACCATCAGCGACAGACCGGACAAATACTGAGAGATAAATGGCAAAAGAAAAGGCACAGACCCTCTTCGATTTCAGGGAAGAACTCCCCGGGCTTTACGATCCCGGGGAAAAACCGGCCCTGATCGATATCCCTCCAATGAGATTCATCGCAATCGAAGGCTACGGCGGGCTTTATGAAGAAAACAGCGCGTTCATGGACGCCATAGACCAACTTTATCAAATGACGGATATCCTGCGTTCGCTGCCCGACAGAGGCATCGACGTACATGGGTTTTACGATTATGCATACCCTCCTGTAGAGGCTCTGTGGATGGAAAGCGACAAAATGCCCTGGGAATCTGCTCCGCGAAGGACATCGGCATGGGCTGTCATGATACGGGTACCCGACTTTATCACCGACGAACTTTTCGAATTATCCTGCGAGGAGGCAGCAAAAACAGAAAAAGGCATAGACTGCGAAAGAATATATATACTGGAGTATGCCGATGGGCCCTGCATACAGCTGACTCAGGACCAGAGCTATATAGCCGACGAAAAGTGCCAGGCCCTGATGGACGAGCTTATAGAGAAGGAGATGATCGAATTCGATCTGTGCCCGGGGAGATTCCGGCACTTCGTATTCCTCGCCGATCCAAGGTATACGAAGCCCGAAAACCGTATCACCATCGTCCGTTATCCTGTTTTCATGGCAGAACTTTAGCGTTTCTTTTCCGATCGGAAGTATTTTCCGCCTTTTTTATCAAGCTTCAGCGAGAATACTCCCGCTTCCATAAGGGGTGAGATGGATCGCACCAGGGATCTGCTGTAAACAAGCAATGAGTCTTGGCGCCTGATAGTCATTGCCTGAGTTCTTCTATGTGTGTCCATCTCGTCTCGTTCAAGACGGAAAATCGAACATATGTTTGCGGAATATTCCCTCCTGTGCTACAATAACAGCACAGAGAGGAGTACCGCCATGGGCAACAGGGCATACAGATACAGAGCGTATCTGACAGATGATCAGTTTGAACTCGCCATGAAAACCGTCGGTTCCTGCCGCTATGTC
>JAFZLL010000029.1 GCA_017551505.1 Eubacteriaceae bacterium | reverse complement strand
TTTTTAAGTTTGGTTCAATCCGGCTTCGAATCACTTTTGATTGACTTTCGTCGTTTAATTCGTCCTAATTACTCTCTATTCATTTTCCAATTAGCGCGCTGTCCAAGAGTCTTGCCTCCCGCAGACAGCTTTATTATGATAACACCGGCCCTATTTTCTGTCAAGCTTTTTTTGCAGATTTTTTTATCTCTGTATCAGCCCGATTTTCAATGGTTCGGAGTGATCATATTCGGTTTTCAATCGACCCGGAGTACTCGCTTACCCCGTCGTTTCAACGTAGGCATAGTCTATCACAGCCCTATAGTCCCGTCAAGTGTTTTTTTGCTTTTTGCAAAAAACGAAAACCCTTGCAGCAAGCCAATTTCCGTGCATTCGAACATGAGTTTCCGCATCGTTTGGAAGGGCTATATATGTAGTATATTCCGGATGAAAAGGCACAACCTGTTGACACTATCCGCCCACTGGTTTTTGACCTCAGTGTGTGGCGCGTCAGCCACTCATATATCTCGATCCGTTGGCATGCTTCATCCATATTTCCGTCTTGATTCAACCTGGTCCTTCATTTTCTTCATTGTCCATAATGATAAAATATATTCATCTCCTGCAATTGTAGATTACGGGGAACAATTCCTTGAAATATACTTCACCGATGAAGACAGTCCGATATGATCATACAGAGCAAAGCAACACTTTACGCAACATCCAAAGGAGGGTGCAAGACATCCCCTGCAGATCAGTTTGAAGAAAACACAGCCTGTACGGGGGATCCGACTTCCCTGCGGGCAATATATCAGGAAACGGGACCGAAAAAAGCCAGATAAGTATATATAATATAATGTAAGCAACACAGGGAAGAAACGATGAAAACAGATAAACGAGAAACGCTGTCACATTATTAATGATACCGGCAGTCCTGCTGTTTTGTTCTTTTGTCGGATGTATCAAAAATCATGTTTCTTTTGACATCTTCCAAATGCAAATATATAATATATTCAAATACAATTATATTTTAATCAAAATCACCCAACGCTATGCGGAGGGAATGACCAAGACAGGAGAGAGAAAACATGAAGAATTACAGACGCCTTCCCCTGGAAGGCCTAGAGAACGCAAGAGATCTTGGAGGGTATGCCACAGCTGACGGAGGAGTGACGAGATATCACGTGTTTATAAGGAGTGAGGTTCCCGAGAACATGACTCCGGAAGATATAGCTTACATCAAAGAACTCGGGATAGTACGTTCGGTAGACCTGAGGTCCAACCAGGAAATCGACAGAGAGCCCAGTGACCTGGAAAAAGTGGACGGCATAGAGTATATGCGTCTTCCTATGTTCGATGAATCAGCGGCTGCGGGCAGTGCCTCTCAGAGGGAAAACAGATCTCAACAGTCCCAGGGTCCTGCAGACCTGTCAAAAATGCCCGGGTGGGACAGTATGTACGTAGGGATGCTTGAAAACCACAAGGCATGGACCGTTCAGCTGATGGACGCTCTGAATGTTAAAGAAGGGGCGGTGCATTACAACTGCTTTACCGGCAAGGACCGCACCGGCATATGCACTGCGATGCTCCTTTCCATCGCGGGAGTCAGCGAGGAAGATATCTGTGCGGATTATTCCCTGAGCATGGCTTATCTCAACCGCAGATACGCAAACGTTGCCAAGCAGTTCTCCACGCCGCTCGATGAGCACGGCAGGCCCAGCCTTCAGAGCGGCTTCTTCGCCACTCTTCCTTCGTATATGCGCTATACCCTTGATTATGTAGATGAGCATTACGGCGGGATGGTAGGATACCTCAAGGCATGCGGAGTCAAAGACGAAGTGCTGGAAGCCATAAAGAAAAAACTTGTTGAATACTGAATCAAAGGCAGGTATTGAACAGGCGGCGTGTCTATCGGCCTGCTCATGAGACGAAATAGCGATCCAGAATATGATCCTTAATATTGGCAGCCGCGTGGTCAATAACTATCTGATATCCTCCGAATCCGGACTGATCCTGATCGATACCGGTTACAGCGGAGGATTTTTGCATTTCATAAAAATGCTGGATAAGCATGACGCTCGGCCGGAAGACATCAGATATGTGTTTCTGACCCATGCACACGATGACCATGCCGGCTTTCTGAACGAGATACTGGAGGCGACTGACGCAGAAGTGATCCTCCATCCGAAGGCAATAGAAGGCTTAAAGCGCGGCCAGAATTCCTTTGAGGGCGGCTGCTCTTCATTTACGGCATGGCTGTTCTGTCAGATATTGGCCATATCCGGGCACGGAGAACACAGGTACCAATCCATCAAACACGAATACCTGAACCGGCTCATTGCCATTGATACTGAGCAGTTCGAAGCATTGGATTTTCCCTATGAGATACTTGAAACGCCTGGTCATACGGCAGACCACATTTCTCTGCTGATGGGAAACATCCTGTTCTGCGGAGATGCGGCCATGAACGGCTTTCCGAGCAGCAGACGGACGATCATTTGGATTGAGGATCTGGAGCAGTACAGGAAGTCCTGGGAGGCAATCATCGAAAAGGAACCGGATATGATCTATCCGGCACATGGTAAGCCGTTCAAAACCGATGATCTTAAAAAGTATCTGAAGAAATTGGACAGAGTGAGGCTGTATCCGCTGAAACCGAAGGGAAAGCAGCCTTAACCAGCGGAGGAAACATATGGACAAATCAAAATCCATCGCATTTGCCATACTGGCAGCAGCCTTCTACGCGATCAACGCGCCGTTTTCAAAACTGCTGCTGAACCATATAGGTCCGACGACCATGGCAGCGCTCCTGTATCTGGGCGCGGGTATCGGAGTGGGCATGATTTCGATCGGGCGAAACAAAGACGAAAAACTGAACAAGAAAGACCTTCCCTATGCGATCGGGATGATCATACTGGATATAGCCGCGCCGATATTTCTTATGCTCGGCATAAACCTTGGCCTGTCTTCCAATGCTTCTCTTCTCGGGAACTTCGAGATCGTGGCAACGACTGTGATCGCATTGTTTGTCTTTAAAGAGGCTGTTTCAAAACGGCTGTGGGGGGCCATCGCACTGATCACGCTCTCAAGCATCCTTCTGTCCTTCGAGGGAACAGACAGCTTCCGCTTTTCCTACGGATCGCTGTTTGTGATCCTGGCGACGGTCTGCTGGGGCTTTGAGAATAACTGCACCAGAAAGATCTCCGGGAAAAGCACCTATGAGATCGTCATCTTAAAAGGCATCTTCTCGGGACTCGGAGCGCTGGCCATCGCATTTCTGAAAAGAGAAAGCCTTCCGGAGATCCGGTACATTGCGCTGGCTCTGCTGCTCGGTTTTATAGCATACGGCCTGAGTATCTTCCTGTACGTACGGGCACAGAATACGCTCGGCGCGGCAAAGACCAGCGCTTATTATGCGATCGCCCCGTTTATAGGCGCATTCCTGTCGTTCGTATTCCTTCGTGAGAAGCTGACAGGCATGTATCTGATCGCGCTGGCGGTCATGATTTCCGGCACCGTGCTCGTGGTGATGGATACGCTGTTCCCAGACCATGCGCATCGGCAACGGGAATAGATCCGACTACAGCAGAAGAAGCCGTCATCTATAAGCGATCAGTTCATTACAGAAAGGAGAAGAAGCAGTATGGTCATTGCAATCGAGAGCATCGTCCTGTGCCTGATATTCACAGTGATGGTCTATCTCATGTCACGTGAGCCGATCAGGAGCCTGTACAATTATCCTCCAAAGATACAGGAACGGGTCAAGTCGCTGGACGAATACAAGGACAAGATCCCCACACAGAAGAACAAGCTGGCGGCCAAACTCGGCGCGTGCATCCTGTTCATTGTTGTCCTTTGTCTTATCCTGCGTTACATAAACGGCTATACGACGTTTCTGCAGGCCTTCGGCTATGGACTCCTCCTGTGGACGATCGTGAATCTTTGGGACGCTGTGGCGCTTGATATAATCTGGTTTTGCCACGACCCGCATTTCGTGTTCAAAGGCACCGAAGATATGGTCAGCGACTATCACGACTATTGTTTCCATATCAAGGGCTTTTTTATCGGAGAGGGACTGGCACTCGTCGTTTGCGCCATTGCGGGACTGGTCGTGCAGTTTATTCCATAAATCCTGGGACGTAGAGCAAGAAAACAAATAACCTTCAATCTATCCTCAATCTTTCCGGTTAGTATTATCATCACAGGGAGGTGCTGAATATGCGAGTCCTGCTGGCTGAAGATGAAGAAAGAATGGCTGCAGCTCTGGTGGCGCTGTTCAAACAGGAAAAATACGATGTGGACCACATGGCTGACGGCGCCTCCGCACTTGCTGCGCTGGAGAGCGGTGCTTATGATATGGCTGTACTTGATGTGATGATGCCGGAGATGAACGGCTTTGAAGTCGCAAGGCGGGCTAGAAGCAAAGGGATCAAAACGCCGATCCTGATGCTGACGGCAAAGAGCCAGCTGGATGACAAGGTCGAGGGGCTCGACAGCGGAGCGGACGACTATCTGACGAAACCATTTCAGATCAAAGAACTGCTGGCAAGGCTGCGTGCCCTTGGCCGAAGGAGCGCAAGCTTCCAGGACGGCACTTTGAGCTTTGGCGATCTTTCGCTGGATACATCAAAGGCGACGCTCACTTGCACGAGTACCGGGCAAAACGTCCGCCTCGGGGAAAAGGAGCTGCGCATTCTGGAGTACATGATGGGGAACCATGGACAGATCATGACCAGGGAACAGCTCGCCGTCAAGATATGGGGCTTTGAGAATGAAGCCGAATACAATAACGTGGAGGTATATATGTCCTTCACAAGGAAGAAACTGGCCTTTGTCGGCTCGAAGGCACAGATCAAGGCGGTTCGCGGCCTGGGATATGAACTGAGGGAAAAAGATGTTTAACCGATCCAGAAAGAAGATCATCCTTTCGATCATGGGATCCCTGATCCTGCTGTTTGCCGTCACACTGTCCGTGATCCTTCTTGCAAGTTACCGCGAGATCCAGAAGAAAAGCGCGGATTTCCTGAAGGATTACATTGAGAGGTATTCACTGGAACAGGAGTCTCCTCCGGCTATTCCGGACGGGCCCGGTTCCGGACCGCAAAAGCCCGATCATCCGGACGAATCGCGGAATTATCAGCTATCCACCTTTTACTCCGTTTCTTTTGCCGAAGACGGAAGTGTTCTGGCTGTAGATAACGGAATGAGGGGGATTTACAGCAACGAAGACCTGATCGGAATCGCAGAGGATATCCGTAAGAAGGGCCAGACTTCCGGACAGCGGGACATGCTTCTGTTTCAGACAGCTCAGAAAGAGGGTTATGTTCTTGTAGCTTTCATGGACAATACGGTAACCGACAGCAGCATGCATACGCTCCTTCGGTATTTCCTGATCGTGGGCGGAGCTGCTATCGTTGGGATGTTTATCATCTCCCTCTTCCTTTCCAAGCAGATCATTCGACCGTTGGAGGAAAATGATCAAAAACAGAAACAGTTTATCTCGGACGCAAGCCACGAACTCAAAACGCCGGTCGCGGTGATCGGAGCCAATGCTGAAATGCTGGAGAGAGAGCTTGGAGAAAATGAGTGGCTTTCGAATATCCGATACGAGAATGACCGTATGGGAGAACTTGTAAAGCAGCTATTGGATCTCTCGAGGGCGGAAAATACAGACACCCCGATGGAGCGGGTCGATTTTTCACGTATCGTCACCGAAGAAGTCCTGGTTTTTGAGAGCCTTGCCTTTGACAGGGGGAAAACCATTCACAGTGATATCGAAGAGGACATACATCTTACAGGAAGACATTCGCAGCTGTCGCAGCTCGTATCCGTTCTCCTGGACAATGCGGTCTCCCACTCCACGGGGAATGATATCGCAGTGTTCCTTTCCCGGCAGGCACATAAAGCTGTCCTGCGCGTAAGAAATGAAGGCGAAGAGATCCCGCCAGAGAAGCTGGAACACCTCTTTGACCGGTTCTACCAGCTTGACGAGGCCAGAAGCAGCGAAGGGCGGCATTACGGGCTGGGCCTGTCCATTGCAAAGGCTGTGGCAGAAAGGCACAGTGGGAGCATCGATGTTTCCTGCCATGAAGGGAGGGTCGAGTTTACGGTATTGCTGCCAGCCAGATAACAACTTGAAAAACTACAGAATCTTCAATCCAGTTTCAAGAAACCTCTTTTACAATGAGCTCACCAAAGTAAAGGAGGTTTTCATTATGAAACACATGAGCAAGTTACTTACTCTCCTGATAACGGCTATCCTGCTCTTCAGCCTCGCAGCATGCGGGAACAGTACAGCCAATAATTCCACTACCGATCCCGGTGCGTCTCCTATGGGACAGGGCGGATCCGGTGGCAATCCTCCCGGGGACCCTCCGCAGGGAGGACCGGGCGGCACCCCTCCCAACGGGCAGGGCGGACCGGGCGGCGCTCCAGGCGGAAACAGCAGTGCGGATATCGACTATTCCGGCGCTGTGGAGATCACTTCGAAGGAAACACAGAGCGGGCAAACCTATGCAAGCTCAACCTCGGACGAAAACGCCCTGCTGATAAGCACTTCCGATGATGTGACGATCAAAGATCCTTCCGTAACCAAGTCGGGAAGCTCCGGCGCCGGAGACAGCTGCAACTTCTACGGCCTCAACGCGGCAGTACTGGTAAAAGGCGGTTCCACCACCACGATCACCGGCGGTACGATCACTTCCGACGCCAGCGGCGCGAACGGCGTGTTCTGCTACGGCGGCAACGGCGGCCAAAACGGCGCTTCCGGCGACGGCACAACGGTCATCATCCGCGATACGACTATCGTGACGACCGGGAGCGGATCCGGCGGTATCATGACCACAGGCGGCGGTACTACTTACGCCTATGATCTGGACGTGACGACCTCCGGACAGTCCTCGGCAGCTATCCGGACGGACCGCGGCGGAGGCACCGTCGTGGTAGATGGCGGCAACTACACCTCTAACGGACAAGGCTCTCCTGCCATCTATTCCACAGCAGACATCACGGTATCCAATGCCTCGTTGAACTCTACTCTTGCTGAAGGCGTCTGCATCGAGGGCAAGAATTCGATCACGCTTAAGAACTGTGACCTCACCGCGAGCAATACGAAACGCAACAGCAACGCCACTTTCCTCGATTCCATCATGATCTACCAGTCCATGTCAGGCGATGCTGACAGCGGTACCTCAAGCTTCACCATGACCGGAGGCAGCCTGACCAGCAAGAGCGGTCACGTCTTCCATGTGACCAACACGAATACGGTCATCACACTGAACGGTGTAACGATCACCAATGAGGATGCGGAAAACATCCTGCTTTCCGTCTGTGACGACGGATGGAGCGGTGCAGGCAATGTCGCAATTCTCAATGCCTCTGCCCAGAAGCTGTCCGGCGCAATCAAGGTAGGCGACAACTCTTCCCTCACGCTGAGCATGACAAACGGTTCTTCCTTCGAGGGCTATATCGACGGTAGGATCACGAATGCATCCGGAGCTACGGTCTCCACCGAGGTCGGAACGGTCTCAGTCACGCTGGATTCAACCAGCACATGGATCCTAACCGGCAACTGCTACGTGACCAAGTTCAACGGTGATTCCTCTAACGTCATCAGCAACGGTTACACCCTGTACGTGAACGGAACGGCACTGACTGGAACAAACTGAATCTTATATATATGCAAAGCGCCTGCCGGAACGGCAGACGCTTTGCTTGCCGAACAGTACCGAAATACTGCAAATCAATCCTGGATCAGTACTCTCTTATGAGCACCTGGCATCTGCGCCGTCGGTATTTCATGGACTGACAGTTGCATGTTATTCCTTCGTAATATCGTATTCCCATGTATTGATCCCTCCGAAATCGAGTACGTCGGTATAGCCCATATCCAGAAGTTTTCTGGCTGCAGCTTCGCTTCTTCGTCCGCTGCGGCAGTAGATGAGGAACCTGGCGTCTTTATAGGGATACTTTTCAGTGAAGCTCATGTCGATAGTTTCCACAGGAAAACACACCGCATCCTTGATGTGGCCGCTTGAATACTCATCCTGCGTTCGAACGTCAAGGATGATAATCTCAGCACCGCTGTCGATAATATCCTTTGCCTCACGCTGTTCAATCCTTTTGTAATCCGTTTCCTTTTCCTTATCGGGTTCAATGTTGTGTATTCCCAAAGCGTGGATATAGAGTGCGATAACTCCCAATGCCGACGCAGCAAGCACTCCCAACATTATATATATCATCGGTTCAGTCTCCTGTCTCCTATAGAGATAAAGCCGTTTACTGTTTTTTACAGTGTCTTATACACATTGATTTCGATGGAATCCATATATTTGGTGAATACATCGTTGTCCTCTGCGAACATCTCCTTTTTCGGAGTCGTAAGGCAGACATGATCAGTCTGGTTATAAAACATTATCTGCATCGGGCATCCCATGATCCTGCTTAGTCCGGAGACTATCAGCACGCCCTGTTCCGCTGATACATTCGGACAGTCCGCAAGTTTATTCCCCGCTGAACGCACCTCTTCAAGCCATTCCTTATCCGTATCCCCGGCGATATCCGCTGTGGCGACACGTTGCAGGTCATCCATAAAATCCGCATCGATGATGTATTGTGCTGCCTTAAGCACAAAATTCCAGCCATAACGGTATGTGGCTTCATAATCGGCAAACATCCAGCCGTTCTTTTCCCTCAGTTGTCTTAGTATCATTTTACCCTCCTATACTCTCAATCTGCCGGGCCGCTTCTTGACATTAGCGGGGCAGTCGTTCTCAGAAACACGGGACAGGGGAATCCATTCCTCTGCTATCAATCCGTCATTCTGTCCGTACCGATAAGTATGGCGATTATCTCATCGTCTGCAGGGCAGAATTCGTAATCTACTGCCTCATCTGGCGTGATCCATGCCATGGCGGAATGCTCCAGCATCCTGGGTGCTCCGTTGATTACTGCCGCATTGTACAGCGTCAGGTGCACGGTTATATCGGGATATTCGTGGATGACCTCGGCAAAGATATCCCCGACAGAGATATCGATATCCAGTTCTTCCTTGACTTCACGCCTCAATGCTTCCGCCCCGCTCTCGCCGGCTTCCAGCTTGCCCCCGACGAATTCCCAAAGCATGGCGCGCGCTTTATTATCCGGGCGCCGGCAGATCAGGAACCTGTTCCCCTGCCATATCAGCGCCGCAGCAACTTCCGTCATGACTTTCTCAACCTCTCTATAAGAATGGATCCATCAGTCCTGAGCCATCGCCTGCACTCGCTGTAATCCGGTATATATCTGGCGACAAGCGACCAGAAAGCAGGGGAATGATCCATGTGCTTCAGGTGGCACAGTTCGTGGACTACGATATAATCCCGCATCCTTTCTGGGCACAGCATGGCCAGGCAATTGAAATTGAGGTTGCCCAGAGACGAACAGCTGCCCCATCGCGTGCGCTGGGCACGAATCGTTATGCGCCCGTATCTCACACCGATCAATTCAGCATAATGCTTAGCTCGCTGCGGCAGATCGGCTTTGGCCTGTTCGGCGAGCTCTTCCAGCTGGGTCTTGCTGAAAGAGGGCAGAGGATCTCCCGCACGCACTGACCTCTTCCTCAGGTGCTTGGATATCCAGCCTTTCTTCTCTTCCAATACGAAGGAAATATCCCGGGATGACATATTCAAAGGCACTCTTACAAGCACCTTGTTATCCGCTGTTATTTCGATGGATACCGTTTTGCGCCGGCTCCTGACGACTATCACATCAGGAAAGCTCATCGCCATTTTCCTTCCCGTAGCATTAGAGACGGGATCAAGTATATATCCGTATGCTTTCATTATTAATATATATCACCATTTATATATATCACCGAAAAAAGGCAGCTATATCGGCTTTTGTCAGTAAAACCTCAGAGCAGCCGTGTCAGCAGCATGTAGCAGACTGTTCCCGCGATGATCGATACATACATGTTCCTGCTTACTTCATGAGCCCCCCAGACAGCAAGGCATGACAGGATCTCCCCCGCGCCGTACGGACGCTCGGAAAAGACCGTGCCCCTCAGACAGTATAGTACCAGGATCACCATTATCGTTCTCGGGAGCACAGCCGACAGGTACTTGATGTATTCCGGTGTCTTTTCCCGGGAGAAAACGATAAACGGTAGCGCCCTGGTAAAGAGCGTGACCACCGCACAAATCAGGATAACACAAAACGAATATGCCGTGTCAATTTTCATCAGTCATGCCCTCCTTTATCCTTATCCTGTCCCCTAACAGCATGAGGATAAGGACGCTCGATACAAGCGAAGGAATGAGGAATCTGTCCGGACCGAGGATCAGAAAGAACAGCGCGCCAACGATCAGGCCTACACAAGCAGGGAGCTTCGAAGCGCTTTTTTCCCACTGTTCGATGACGACTACGATAAAAAAGGCTGCAGCGGAGAATTCGATACCCTCCATATCCCATGGGAGGATCCGTCCTGCCAGCGATCCGGTAAGACAGCCGATTATCCAGTAGATATGATTAGTCAAAGCTATGAAAAAAGCTGCTCTATCCCTGTTCAGGCCTTCACCGTAATCAGCTGAAACGAGTATGGAATATGTCTCGTCCGTCAGGGAAAAGACCATATAAGGGGAACGCCAGCCCATCGCGCGGAATCGTTCGATGAAAGCAATGCCGTAGAACAGGTGGCGGGCATTTATAAAAAAAGCTGTCAGTGCACAGGTCATAAGGCCAGCCCCGGCCTTCAACAGCGACACCATTACAATCTGCAGTGAGCCGGCGTAAACGAACAACGCCGAGAGAAAAGACCAGATCCACGAGTAACCGGCCGTATACATCATCATACCGAAAGATATACCGATAAAAAGATATGCGAATAGGACCGGGACAGTTTTTTTGAGCGCGAACCGTAATTCTTTCATAACCGTCAATATGCGTTATGCTCTCCGTTTGCTTAAAGTATGAAACGCCGCCTTCACCGCACCGAGCAGTCCGCAGCCTTCCGATGGCCTTTCCATTAGTTTTATCAGGCTTTTGCGGGAAACGTCAGAAGCCTTATGCGTATGATTATACCGTTTTATGCCAATTTAAACAAATTAAGAAAAAAAATATATCATAACTGTTGACTTGAATATAGCCGAACTGTATTATAGGACAAAAGCGTGAAGGAATATTCAGGAAAGGACACAACATGTGCAATAGTCTTGGGAAGATGATGCCTATGATGATGTGCTGCCCAGCGGGCATGATGATGCGCGCTGTGGTTGTTGTGCGTTTTTCATAAGGTATTTCTTCCGGGATCAATATGGATTAAAGCATAAGAAGAGCGGAAGGAAAACACCTTCCGCTTTTTTATATGGACGCGCTGACACGCGCCGATATATTACTCTGACAGAGGATACTAATAAAAGGAGAAAACAATGAAACTAAGAAAGCTCACCGCATTACTGCTCATTGCCGCGCTGGCAATTTGTTTCGCTTCCTGCGGAAACAAGGAAACCAAGATCACCATCGCAGTGCCCAATGACCCGACCAACGAAGCCAGAGCACTGACCATTCTGGCGAATCTCGGCTACATCAAGCTCAAAGCTGATGCAGGCGTTACAGCGACCGTTCTCGACATCGAGGAAAATCCTCACAATATTGAATTCAAGGAAATCGAAGCCGCACAGGTGCCCAATGCCTTGCAGGATGTCGATTACGCTCTCATCAACTCCAACTACGCAATCGAAGCGGGTCTCAACCCCGTCAAGGATT
The DNA here is from genome assembly GCA_017551505.1 of Eubacteriaceae bacterium. GTDB lineage: Bacteria > Bacillota > Clostridia > Eubacteriales > Anaerofustaceae > JAAYHF01. Next base: position 13,169 of record JAFZLL010000029.1, on the reverse strand, counting down.
CTTTGGCCATCGAAGGGTCATATTCCCAGTACGTCAACATCATTGCTGTTAAAGAGGGAAGAGAGAACGAAGACCTCATCAAAGCGCTGGTAGCTGCAGTACAGAGCCAGCAGGTTATAGATTTCATAAACAAGAACTATGAAGGCAGCGTCGTTCCCGCAGTCGACAACCCGACGGACGGCTATGATGCATCAGTCGATTACGAAGCTCTGAACGGCAAGACTGTTTCAGTAGCAGCCTCCCCCACTCCTCACAGCGAGATACTCAAGATCGCCAAGGATATCCTCGCCGCCAAGGGAGTAACCGTCAAGATCGTCGAGTACACTGACTATATCCAGCCCAACAACGTCGTGGAGAGCGGCGAGATAGACGCCAACTTCTTCCAGCATGTCCCTTATATGGATGACTTCAACAAGGAGAACGGCACTCATCTCGTTAACGCCGGAGGCGTGCACATCGAACCCATGGGTCTTTACGGAGGCAAACAGGACAGCCTGGACGCTCTCAAATAGTCAATACCAATAGTATTAAAAGGAAGCTTAAAGGAATTCTTTAAGCTTCCTTTTATCGGAGAGATTATGATCGAGATTACTGGACTCACCAAAACATTCAAAACCTCCGAAGGCGTTGTGGAAGCGCTCAAGGACGTCGACCTTTCCATCGCAGACGGCGATATTTACGGCATCATCGGAATGAGCGGAGCACGCAAAAGCACGCTCGTCCGCTGCATAAATATGCTCGAAAAGCCTGACTCGGGAAAGGTCGTCATCGACGGGGTCGATATCACAGCCCTCGATGAAAAGGCTCTCAGGACCCAGAGAAAACATATAGCCATGATATTCCAGGGCTTCAACCTGCTGATGCAGAGGAGTGTCATAGATAACGTCTGCTTCCCCATGGAACTATCAGGGATACTGAAATCACAGGCAAAGGCCCGGGCGCTGGAACTATTGGATACGGTCGGCCTCAAGGATAAAGCAAATGATTATCCCGCAAGGCTCTCCGGCGGCCAGCAGCAGCGTGTCGCGATCGCCCGCGCACTGGCAATGGACCCGACTCTTCTGCTGTGCGACGAAGCGACCAGCGCGCTTGATCCAACAACTACGAACTCGATACTAAGCCTTATCAAGGATATAAATATAAAACTGGGGATCACCGCAGTAGTCATCACTCACCAGATGAGCGTGGTGGAATCCATCTGCAACCGTGTCGCCATATTGGATATGGGCAGGGTCGTGGAGGAAGGCTACGTGGAGGAGGTCTTTTCACATCCCAAGACCGAAGCCGCGCGCAAGCTCGTCTTCCCGGAATCCGAAGACGGAGGGGAAATGATAATCGTCTCGGAGAGCGAGCAGCATCTGATAAGGATCGTCTTTAACGGAGAGGAATCCACGGGCAGACCGGTCATCGCCCAGATGGCCGTGCTCAAAGGCATCGAAGCCAACATATCCTACGCCTCCACCAGAAATATCGGAGGAAAGGTGTACGGTTCGATGATCCTCGGCATTCCCGGCGGCGAAGAGACCGTAAATGAAGCGCTCGGGTATTTCAAATCGCTGGGTGTCGAGGCTCAGGAGGTAAAGCGCAATGCTTGAGAGAATATTTGAATCCGAGGCCGTGGCAGAGGCACTGCAGATAGTGCAGAGCGAGTTCCTTATGGCAATCTGGGAGACATTCTACGTTACGATACTTGCCACATTTTTTGCCATCGTTATCGGACTTCCCTTGGGAGCACTGCTCGTGGTCGGCGAAAAAGACGGGATAATGCCTATCCCCGGCTGGCTTCTGAGTTCCCTGAACGTCCTCATCAATCTGCTCAGGAGCGTACCTTTCCTGATCCTTATGATCATGGCGTTCCCGTTGACCAGGCTGATCATCGGAACAGTGGTCGGCACTACCGCATCGATACCGCCGCTGGTCCTGGCCGCCTTTCCGTTTATAGCCAGATTGGTCGAGACCGCCCTCAGAGAAGTGGACCGCAACCTGATAGAGATGGCTCAGAGCATGGGGGCCACACCGATGCAGATCATCACAAAGGTGCTGATCCCGGAAGCAGTGCCTTCGCTGATCTCCTCGATGACCACCGCCATCACTACGATCCTCGGCTACACAGCCATGTCGGGCATTATCGGCGGAGGCGGTCTCGGAAAGATTGCCATCAACTACGGTTACTACAGGTATAAGTATCTGGTGATGCTCCTTGCGGTCATCCTGCTCATAGCCATGGTGCAGACGTTCCAATCCGTCGGCACGAAAATAGCCATAAAGAGCGACAAACGGAGCAGGAAATAGACTCCCTGTATATATGGGAAAAACAATAAGCGATCGAGGCCCTGCTGGCCCGCGCATATAAAAAATCAGACTGCCAAATTCTAACCAAATAAAAGAGGAGGTACGTTATGTACAAATTATGGAATGCCCTGAATGAAAGCAAAAAATACAAATGGGTCGAGCTCTCGCATCCCCTCAATAATGACAGCCCTGTCTGGAGCGGGATCCCCGAAGGTTCTGTGGAACTGGGAAAGGTCGTATTCGATTGGGGCAACCCGATACTGGAGTGCGTTATCCAGACATTCAAGTTCCCCGGACAGTTCGGGACACATATCGATTTCCCGGGACATTTTATAAAAGGATCCGTACGCTCTGAAGCTTTCAGTGTGGACCAGGGCGTTTATCCATTGTGTGTCGTGGATATTTCCGAAAAAGCAAAGAAGGACCCGCGCTATGTCGTAACGGTTGATGATATCAAGGAATACGAAGCGCAGTACGGCCAGATACCCGACGGCGCTTTCGTCGCCCTCAGGACAGACTGGTATAAGAACTGGCCTGATATGGACGCCCTTTCAGGCGCCAAGGAAGACGGCAGCGAGAATTTCCCGGGATGGTCATTGGAAGCCCTCAAATACATCTATGAGACCAGAAATGCCGGTGCCAACGGCCATGAGACGTTGGACACTGACGCGTCAGCCGAGACTGAGCGCACCGGGGACCTCACCTGCGAAAGGTACGTCCTGCAGCAGGGCAAACTCCAGATCGAGCTGCTGGCCAATTTGGACAAAGTAGCTCCGGCAGGGGCAGTGCTCATCGCAGCGTGGCCCCGGATCGAGAACGCCGTAGGCCTGCCTGTCAGAGTCTGGGCAGTGACTGAATAATCTTTCGTTTTTTAGAGCCGCAAAATCAACTCCGGTATTGCTTGGGCAGTACCGGAGTTTGTTTGTCTGTCAGTTCATATCTCTTCCGCCATTTGGGCCGGGTTTTCCCGTGCCTTCACGTTTCCGTGGGCTTTGATTATCGTACCGCTCTCGTCGATAAGATAAGTAGTCCTGACGGTCTTGAATTTACCTTCCTTTTCCTTAAGAACGTCATAGGCCTTCAGGCATTCCATCCCGGGATCCGCGAGCAGCGTGAATGGAAGAGAGTACTTTTCCTGAAACTTCTTGTGTGAAGCCACGCTGTCCTTGCTCACCCCGATGACGACTGCTCCTTTCTCGGTAAACTGCGGGTATAATTCCGCGAACCCGCAGGCCTGGGCTGTGCAGCCCGAAGTATTGTCCTTTGAATAGAAATAGAGCACTACTTTCTTCCCTCTGTAATCGAGAAGAGTATGCATATTCCCGTCCTGATCCGCCAGAGAGAACTCCGGTGCTTTGATCCCTTCTTTCAGCATTTATTATTCTCCTTTCGTTTCTTTCGTAATGTATGTTCGGCAAAGAATGGGCGTCTTCCCTGACGATGACCGTCATTGCCGGCTGGTTTAAGTCGGGACGGTCATATCTGTGGCGCATCTTATTTATGCCTCGTAACTGTAAATCGGGACAGCCTGACGCCCTCATCCTTTCCTATCCCGGCTTTCTGTTTGGCGATCGAGATCTGCTGTTCTACGGTATCTACACCGTCAAGATCCGGCAGCAGGAGCCCCATCCGGCTTCCTTTGCTTACGATAACTCCGTACTTCGACGGATCCAGCATAGCCTCAGTCACATCCTCTTCTATCGGGGAAAGCTCGTCTACGCTTATTTCCAGATGATCCATCTCTTCCCTCTTCAGCGGGTCGAAACGCGGATCATGAAAAGCGGCGGAGATCGCATTCTGGATGATCTCCTCACCGAACGAGCCCGTAGCGGGCATGATCGTTCCTATACATCCTCTGAGACTGCCGTATTCGTGCAGTGATACAAAGACACCGCAGCGCTTTTCCTTCATTTCCCCGGAAATGTCATCGGGCAGAGTCAGCTTGCGGCCGTGTTCGAAATAGTATTCCAAGGTCAGCCTTGCCAATCGGACACAGGCATCTTCGTTATCCTTACGCGCCAACGCAGCCGCATCCTCTTTTTTATCGTATTCCTCCAGATATTTCCTCCTGCCGTCCGGTCCGCCCGTCAGGAAGGTCACGATCCCGTAGCCCACACCTGTCACATCTTCATGCGAGAGCTTTTCCGGACTGACATCGCAGCCGTCCAGAGTCCCTGCCATGATGACGAAGCTGCGGTGCCCGCATTCTGCTGCTTTTTCACAGAAAGTTTCGTCGAAATCGAAAAGCTCGCCGAATGAAGCACGCCCCATGACGTCCATGATGCGCCTGTCGTATTCGGGTCCTTCCTCGGCAAAGCCGTACGGGCCGTAGCTCTGCATCTTATGAGATAGGTCTCCGCTGGCGACCACGGCTATCCTCCTGTCCAGGCGTGAAGCGGCTTCCTGTATAATCTGCCCAAGGACATAATGCGTCCGTAATGGAAGGCCCGACAATCCAATGCGTATGATCCTAAGATTTGGCTTCTCACCGCAGATAAGTTTATTTTCCGCAAAAGCCTTGCTCAGGAACCAGAGCGGCACCATCGTTCCGTGGTCGAGTGCGGCGCTGCGTTCTCCGAGCGTCCCTGCGGGAAAATCCTCCGATTCCGCTATCCAGCATATCTCACTGACCAGTTCACTGTCATAATCCACCTCGATCCTGCTTTCCGGAGCCATAAAATCAGCGAAGCTTCCGCTGGCGCTGTTTCCAGGGGAGATATGGAAATAGTCGGAGTACATTACGGCATGGGGGCTGATAACCACCAGGGTATCAGGCTTCAGACCGGCAATGAATCTCGCGGCTTTTTCATAAGATCTTACGGTCTCGGCTACCTGTTTTTCTTCGCCTCTGCCGACCGCAGGCACGATCAGGGGAGGATGCGGCACCATTATCGATCCGATCACGGGCATTTTTCTCACCTCATTTCGATTTGATTATCAGCAATTTCCGGTATATACGTTTTTAAGGTTCTCACGGGCGATCTCGGCCAGCTTATAAATAAGCGCCACATCTGTCGCCGGGCGGTCAGTCATATTATGCTGCGGGTAAAAACGCGAGATATGCAGAGCGCAGTCCTTATCTACAGAGGCAAGCCACATCGAGAGTTCGCGCATCTCCTCAATACTGTCGTTCTCACGGGGGATCACCAGCACCGTCACCTCAACGTGGCATCTGTCTGCCGCATAGGCGATATTGCGCCTGACTGTCTCAAGATCACCCGAGACCATATCGTAGAAGCCTTTGTGAAAGGCCTTGAGATCGATATTCATGGCATCGGTATTGTCCGTGAGCGCTTCCCAGACAGCGGGACCCGCGCTGCCGTTGGTCACCAGTACGGTCTTAAGCCCGCGGGCGTGAGCCAGCTTTTCGCAGTCCAGCACATATTCATAGCTTATGACTGGCTCGTTGTAGGTAAAAGCGAGCCCAATATTGCCATATTCTCTCATGGCAGCAGCCGTGTCCACCAATTCCTCCGGAGAGACATACCTGTACGGTACATCGCCCTCCCCTGCATCGGATATCTCGTGATTCTGACAGTAGGGGCAGCGGAAATTGCATCCGTAACTGCCCGCCGACAATATTCGGCTGCCCGGATAAAAGAGAGCCAGCGGCTTTTTCTCCACAGGATCCAGCGCGAGGCTTGTAATACGTCCGTAATTCTCGGAGACCACTTTGCCGTCTTTCATTATCCTGGCACGGCAAAAGCCCTTTTCCCCCTCCTTGAGGCGGCAGGCGCGGAAACAGACCCGGCATACGGCATATTCATTTGTATAGATATTCTTTTCCATAACGATCGCCTCTGAACCGATTATAGATTCCATTGCCGGTTCCGTCAAGCGCTGGGGACGGTGCATGCCGCCGCGCCTTATTGACGAAGAAACGAGACCGAAGTTATAATTGACATAAAACAAAGAGGTTAAAATGACCGCGAAAAAAGACAATGATAAGACAAACGCCATGAGGATCCTGGAGAGTGAAGGCATACATTTCATCCACCTGAACTATGAAGCCGGGGAATTCATCGACGGGGCCGAGACTGCAGACAAGCTGGGACTGCCCCATGAAAAGGTCTACAAAACACTGGTCACCACCGGTGCGGACAAAAAGAACTATGTGTTCGTCATTCCGATCGACGAGGAACTCGACCTGAAAAAATGCGCCAAAGCCGTTAATGTTAAATCCGTGGAAATGCTGCATGTAAAGGATCTTTTCCGCCTGACCGGCTACGTAAGAGGCGGCTGCAGCCCGATCGGCATGAAAAAACAATTTGTGACGGTTATCGACTCTTCAGTCCTGTCTTTCACCGATATCTACATCAGTGCGGGAAAGATCGGCAGCCAGCTCAGTATCGCCCCCGACGACCTTATCCGGGTATCAGGGGCATACTGCAGCGATATAGTCCGGAGATGAATCCTTTAGGCGTTTCCCGTCTGTACGACTGGGCGTATACGCAGACAGCTTTCGGTTCGCGCATGGGCTCAACCTCATAATACATCTCCAGAGAGCCAGGATATTCACCTGAGCATAAATTATACAACCTGTTTATCTGCCCTGCTTCCTCTGTGCGGTATGAAGCATACGCGCGAGCAGCGGCTCATAGACCTTCATTGCACCGGCAGGACAGAATTCTCCGCAACAAAAGCAGGAGATGCACTTTTTCCTGTCTATCTTCGGTCTTTTCTCTTTCATTATGATCGCCCGCGCAGGGCATGCCTCCATGCATTTGCCGCAGCCGATACAGTTACTGTCGGCCACAGGCCTGCGCACGATCAGTGCCTTCGCCAGGTCAGAGAACCACTGGGCTTTCAGGCCAAATATCTGGATATCGCCCAGCGGCTGATGTTTGAAATCAGTGACCTTAAAGGCATCCATATCTCCGTACACAGTCAGGTCATGCGCATGCTCCGGTATCAGGCCTCTGGAAACCGCATCAGACAATGTCGGGATATCCTGGGCGTTAAAGCCTATGATATACGAAGCAGCCAGATCCAGGGCGTGGGGATTAAATGAGGCGAGCAGGACTCCAATATGCCGCGGGTCTCCCATAGACGGACCGTTGCCTTCCATAGCCACTACTCCGTCACAAATGGAAAGAGTGGGCTTAAAGAACTCGCAGATGTCCACCAGCATGGACGCGAACTGCCCGTGCTCCGGGAAACGGTAATGGTATTCTGCCTTGTGGACTCCGGTCACCCCTCCGAACATATTCTTGCATGCCCCGGTGAACCCCATGAGTCCATGGGTCTTGAGTTTGCACAGATCGATTATCGCGTCCGCCTTCAGCAGAAAATCACAGCAGAAGAATTCATCGATGACTTTGCCCTGAGGGACCTTTACCACCGTTTCTCCGAAATCGTAGTTGAGCGTTCCGCCCGCTTCGGTGACAGAATTCAATTTCGTGACTCGGTAATAGCTCTCAAGAAGGGCCCGTGAATATGGTCCGCCCGGACTGTCACCGAGCACCACTTCCGCGCCTCTTGCCACCAGCCTCTTAGTAAGAGCCCTGGCGATCACAGGGTGCGGCGTGGCTGCTTTATCCGGAGTCCGCGCTATGACCATATTTGCCTTGATGGCAATCCTCATTCCGGGCTTGACCCAGTCCAATGCGTCGAGAGGCGCGAACAATTCGTCAAGAGCCGCCTCAACAGAAGCCTCTTCGTAATCCTCACACCCGGCGATACTGATCCTTCTATCCATTTCCATCTGTTCCATTTACAGCGCCTCCTCTTCCAGCGCTTCCAATAAAAAGCTTACGGGCCTGAAGCCGTCGTTGCAGGAGATCATAGCGGTATTTTTCTTTTTCATCCATCCGTCATATATATCGGATGCCCCGTATGACAACGCCATCACGAATTGCGATACGCTGTCCCAGGCTGCGGAACAAAAGCCCATAGGTCTCTCCCACCCTTCGCAGACGAATACATCACCCTCGTTCAAGCTGCAGGCGTGTTCTATCGGATTTTCATACAGCTCCATCAGATCCGTATATTCGGCTTTCCTTATAACAGTTATCTTGACACGTTTCATAATATCCTCTTAAGCAACATCGCGAATATTATAACAAAAGCGTTCGGATTATCAATGAAGGCACGCCTGCAGGAGCTGCCGAGGCATACCTGATAAACAAAACCTTCCCCGAGGGAAGGTTTCATACAACTGGTCCGCATAAATCATTAATTCAGCCTCAATCTGCCAAACAGTCTCGCCAGCAGGCCTTTTTCTGGCTGATCCACGGCATCCACGGTCAAAGTCGAGAAATAATCGTAAAGCACCTCCTGACAGCTTGTGCCTTCGCCTCCTCCTTCACGGTAATATGTGCCGTCGGGTGCCATTACCCAGCCTTTTTCCCTGTCGGCGCGCATGGCGGAGAATATCTTCATCACCTGCTCGCGCGTTTCGGGCGTGACCACTTCGATGAATATCTCGACACGGTTTTCAAGGTTGCGCGTGAGCAGGTCGCCGGAGCCCATGAATATCCTCAGATCATCGTTCCTGCCGAAAGCGAAGATGCGGGAATGCTCCAGCCAGCGGCCCACCACGCTTTTTACAGTGATATTCTCGGTCTCATCGGGGATCCCCGGCCTCAGGCAGCAGATACCGCGGATGTACAGCTCGACCTTTACACCTGCGCGTGAGCATTCGATGAGTTTATTCATGATATCCATATCATTCATCGAATTGACCTTGATCGCTACCCTGCCGTGGCTTCCCTTTTCTTTTTCCCGGTCAAGCAGAGAGAGCACGCTGCTTTTGAAATTGACCGGAGCGATCCAGAGCGAGCTTATCTCACTCGGGATCCCGCCGACTTTGAACGCCTCAAAAGCAGCTTCGGCATCCGCGGCCACATCCTCGCGGGCAGTTATCAGGGACAGATCGCAATACTGCTCGCAAGTCACCTCATTGTAATTGCCTGTGCCCACCTGGGTTATGTGAGTGGTCCTGCCGTCCTTGATCTTGGTTATCAGCATCAGCTTGCTGTGAACTTTTCTTTCGGGCTTCCCGAAAATCACCTCGCAGCCTGCTTCCTGAAGCACTTCTGAAAAGTCGATGTTATTCTGTTCATCAAAACGCGCCTGCAGTTCCAGCAGGCATACCACTTTCTTGCCGTGAGCCACTGCGTAAGCCAGGGCTGCGGCGACCTTGGAAGAGGCTGCGACACGGTAGAGCGTGATCTCGATGGAGGTCACATCCGGATCATCCACAGCCTCGTAGATCAGGTCGATAAACGGCATGATGCTCTGGAAAGGGAAGCTCAGGAGGATATCCCTCTTTTCCACCGTCTTCATGATCTCGCCTTTTTTGAGCTTGACAGTGAGAACCGGTTTTTTCTCCGAATACTTCATTCCCGGGGCAGGCTTTATCTGTCCGGCAAAAGAGGTACTTATCGGGACGATGGATTGGAATACCCTGTTTGATGGCACGGACAGCTTGGCGCACAGGTCATCCGCCATTTCCCGGGAAATCTTCCCTGAAATGATGAGCTCCACAGGCTGCTGGCGGTTTCGCATTTTCAGCATCGTTTTGACCTTGGTGCGGAAACCGTCGAAGTCATCCGCCTTAAGCTGGCTGATGAAGGTGTCGGCATTGCGCACAACGGATATGACTGCAGACTCTCCTATCGACAGGGTCTTGAAGAGATTCTGCAGGTAATGCTGAATAAGCTGGCTGGTTATGATGACCTTCTGGCGTCCGTCGATCTCAAATACACGGTATCCTGGAAGCCTGTCCGTAGGAACCAGTACATAGGAATCGGTCCTTGCGCCGGTGAGGGAAGCAATGACATACTCTTCCTCATTCCACAGAAAAGGGAATGGCCGTCCGGATTCGATGATCCTTGGAGAGAGCATGGGCTTCAGGTCCCGGAAAGCCTTCCTCGCCATGACCTCGTCCACTTTGGATATCTTCTTGAAATCGATGACGTCGATGGAGTTCTCAGCGAGCTGCTGTTTCAGGCCAGTCCATATGCCCTCCACCAGTGCATCCTGTTCGGTGACCTTGGCAAGGACGTGTTCGATCTGCTCCGAAGGCGTCCATCCCGTCATCTCATCGCGATCATCTGGGACCAGCTCGCTCTTATGGGTCAGCGCGCCGATCCTGACCATGAAGAATTCGCGCAGGTTGCTCTGGTATATGGATAGGAATTTAAGCCTCTCCAGCAGCGGCACCGTGTCATCGGCGGCTTCCATAAGCACTCTCCGGTTGAATTCGAGCCAGCTCAATTCCCTGTTTACGAAGCATAGATGCTCATCAACCCGCAGGGGCTCCAAATCGGCTTCTTTTTTCTTCGGCATTACGGCCTCTCTTTCAGATCTTGTTTTCTATTGCTTTCTCAATGGCGTTGGTTATTATCGTAAGAGTTCGTATACGCGCGTATTGCTTATCATTGGATTCTATGATGTACCAAGGGGCATTTTCGGTGCTGGTCTTTGCCAGCATCTCATTCACAGCCTTCTCGTAATCATCCCATTTATCCCTGTTGCGCCAGTCTTCATCGGTTATCTTCCACTGCTTTTCCGGTGTGTTCTGGCGGTCGTTGAACCTGTCGAGCTGGGTATCGGAATCGATATGCAGCCAGAATTTCAGTATCAGGGCTCCCCATTCCGTAAGATCCCTCTCAAATTCGTTTATCTCGTTATAGGCTCTTTTCCAGTCCTTTTCAGAGCACAGGTTCTCGAGGCGCTCCACCATGACGCGCCCGTACCATGTACGGTCGAAGATGGTGATGGTACCGCTTTTCGGCAGCCTGGTCCAGAACCTCCAGAGATAATGGCGTGCGAGTTCATGGGGCTCGGGACTGGCTATCGGTTCCACTATGAAGCTGCGCGGATCGAGCGGAGCAGCCACTCTCCTGATATTGCCGCCCTTGCCCGCTGCGTCCCAGCCTTCATAGCAGAGGATGACCGGTATCTTCTTGCGGAAAATGATGTTATGCTGTTCGGCGAGCTTCTCCTGCAGTCTGTCAAGTTCCCTGGAGTATTCCTCGTCGGTAATGGTCGGGGTAAGATCGACCTCGCTGAGCTTTGGCATCTTGATAAGCGGAAAGCTCTCCCTGACAGGATCCCCCGTATATTTGCCGTTCTTCAGAGCTGTCTCGATCTTTTCCACCAGCAGCTTCAGCACATCACGGGTAGCCTGGGAGCGGCTGTAGCCGCTGATGATATGCCATCCCTCGTACTCATCGGTGAGCTTCATGAACTCATCGAATTCTTCGAGGAAAAGATCATACTGGCTGTTCTGCCAGAGATCCTCGTCGGTGGCACGCCAGGCGGTCTCCGCATTGCTCCTGAGATTCTCCAGATGGGCAAACTGCTCGTCCTTATCGATGTGAAGGAAGATCTTGAGCATCACGTAGCCGTTATCTTTGAGAGTACGTTCAAACTGATTGACAGAACGGACCCACTGTTTGAATGTCTTGTCGGTGATCTCGCGGCGGACATGTTTCTTTACAGCTTCATCCATATATCCGGCATCCAGAAAAGTGATCTGCCCGTTCTCCGGCATGGCGGAAGCGTACGGGTAGAGGAAGGGATACTGCCTTTCCGTCTCCGGTATGACGCTGTCATGGATAACGTGGAAGAACCTCGGGTCTATCTGCTTGATCAGATTTCTTATCAGCGTGCCTTTTCCTGCGGCGCTCCAGCCCTCCACGATCACGAACACAGGCAGACCGGCTTCCTTGATCTTCTGCTGCATGAGGACTATCTCTTCCCGAAGTTCCTTTATCTCCTCTTTGATCTTCTTTGTCTCGCTCTGAGCGGGCGAATCGAATTCCTTGAGCATTCTTCACCTCCGAACCAATACAGATGGTGTGCGGAACAACACGACATTTTCCGGCATCCCTCATCGAATCGATTCTACCACGCGGGCACTCATTTTTCCACAATGGCATCAATATAAGAAAAGATGTATTGACAACATTAAACCGTTATTAAGATGATACTTTATTGACTACGGTCATTGACTGAAGTCAGTGACTGTAGTACAATACGAGTGTCAGAAGATGAAAAGCGGGTGCGTTCATGGGAAAACGACAGGATAATGCCAGACTGACCAGGGAAAAGCTAATCGAAGCGGCAAAAGCTCTCGACGAGCGCAAGGGCATCTGCCGGGTATCGGTGGATGAGATCGTAGAGCTGGCCGGCGTCTCAAAGGGAAGCTTCTATACATATTTCAGGAGAAAAGAGGATATTGCCGTAGCGATCACCATACGAATGTCGGACTTGAGCTGCGGAGAAGCTGATAAATGCGGCGACGATGCATTGAAACGCATCACCGTGTTCCTTGAAAGGACAGCCCAATCGATAGAATACTACGGGCTGGAGATATGCAAGCAATGGATGAGGGGAGCTGTTTCCCCCGAATACCTGAACAGCGAACAGACCAAAAGATATCTGTCCGACAGGGATTATATCTGCAAATGCCTGCTCGAGAGCGGTTGGGAGAGAGATCCGGCCCTCAGGCTGGCAGACACGATTGTATCGGTATACTACGGACAGACAGCGGCATGGTGCATGTGCGACGGAGCCTTCTCTCTGTCCCAGCGCATGTCAGCCTTCTGCCGGGAACATCTTCCGTCGCTGATCTCCGGCGCAGGCGGGGCACAGCCATGAAAAACCTGAAGTCCGGAACATACACAGAATGCAGTTTGAACAAACGGCAGACGCCGGGCGTATCCGCTGCAGACGTCACCACAAAACATACGCTATCGCCGCAGGGCGAGGCAGTAAGGAGTAAAAAACATGTACGAATTATCAGACACTTCACTCAAAGTTCTTCCTGTTGAAGACAGCATGCTTCTGCCGCGCACCACAGTGCTTGTTCGCACGGAAAGAAGTGACAACGGCTTTGCCCAGTCCTTCGAAGGTGGCGGTGTGGC
>JAFZLL010000028.1 GCA_017551505.1 Eubacteriaceae bacterium | reverse complement strand
GCAAGCGTTCCGTCTCCGTTGTCGGTGACTACTACAGTCGCTGTAATACTTCCGGAGCCTGTCCAGCCGTCTCCGAAACCGTCCTCGTCGATCGTATAGGTATAGGTCTTGCCTGCATCTGCTTCTGTGTACGCAATAGGTCCGAAGCTTACACTACCTGCAGCTGTCAGATTGACACTCGTGGTTTCAGGCATCGGCGCACTATCAGTACCTGCCAAAGTCAGTGTCAGAGTCTTTCCACTCGGCCATGCAGCACCTGAAATAGCTTTCGTCACTTCGAGTGTTGCGCTGCCTGTTGCTTTATAGGTATTCGTTATCGTTGCGTCTTCCGGTGAATAGCTGACTGTTGCTTCAAGCGTTCCGTCCCCCTTGTCGGTGACTACTACAGTCGCTGTAATACTTCCGGAGCCTGTCCAGCCGTCTCCGAAACCGTCCTCTGCGATCGTATAGGTATAGGTCTTGCCTGCATCGGACAAATTGAATTCTATCTCTCCGAAGGTAACGCTTCCGATCGCATCCAGTGTTGCCGTCGTTGTTTCAGGCATCGGAGCACTGCCAGTACCTGTCAGAGTCAGGGTCAGGGTCTTGCTGCTCGGCCATGCCGCGCCTGCTATTGCCTTCGATACTGTGATAGAAGCTTTTCCGCTTGCACTATAAGTATTGGTAAATGATAGCTGTACCTGATCAGTTGTCGGTGTTACAACCAGTTTGCCGGTGCCGTCGTCAGTTACCGTAAATGTAATCTTTTTACCATCCATACCGTCAGGGTCGTTGGTCACACCGTCCACGCTTCCGGACTCTGTGATCGTATATTCATAAGTTCCCGGAACGGTAAATGTGATCTCCCCAAACTCATAGAAGCCTGTTTTGCCTTCCTTTTCGTACGCTTCGATGTTCGTGATGCTGGTATTTTCCGGCATCGGGGCTGTCACGCCTTCCGGAGCAGAAGTATTCACGATTGTGAAAGTAAAATCTCCCTTATTGTAAAGATCAGCATTATTTTCAATGACCTTCTGTACTGGAGGATCCACGCTGACAGGCGTTGGGTCATAGTTATTGGTGACGGTAAATGTAGCGACCCCGTCAGTAGTAGTCTTCACAGGGCCTGACTTCGAATATCCTGAAGGAACAGCAGTCTCATCTGCTGTATAATCGATCTCTACACCGGCACTGTATTTCGGAAGATTTTCCCAAGTGTAAGTCCACCCATTGTCCGCGTTCAGCGCAACTGCTTCCCCTGAATTTTCTCCACCTGCTTTCAGTTGTACGTTAATGGACGCGGGGCGGATGCCGCCGATGTTATCGGAGTCATTCCAGACTTTAACTACCTTTACGGAGGTCACTTCAGGTGTATGCTCGTTGGTGATGGTGCCGTGATCATCTGCGGGGCTGCCGGTCGTGGTGTAATCATCGATCGGAGTCTCTTCGACGGTATACTTGATCTCCTTGCCGTCAGCATAGCGGTCAAGGCCCGTCCACTTCACGGTAAACGTGCCGTCTTCGTTGTCGGTGACCTCAAGCTTGGAGGCGTTGGCAGATGTCACATCGGTGCCGTCGGCCTTCAGGACCAGATATGATTTGAAAGAGGCAGCAGTCGGACGAATACCGTCCTGATTGCCATTATCCTCCCAGACCTTAGTGATTTCTACATCCGTAAGTCCATATGTGTTTGTATAGGTAACGGTGTAGTCAGTATTGGTAAGTACGATCTTTCCCGCGGTGGTCTGCGCACCGGAAAAATTCGGGTCAGCATCACTGTTTGGCACAGTTATCTCGTGGCCCTCATCATCCCAGGTCTTTGCCCCGAGCACGGAGCTTGTGAACGCGTAGTTCGCAGGCAGCGTGTCCTCGGTAATGGTATATGTGGAATCCGCAGGCAGGTTGGTGAAACGCAGATTGTCTCCTGCCTTCAGGTCGACAACGATGTCTGTGTTGCTCGGTGCATAGTAGAATCCCGTCCATGCGCCGTCCTTCATTTCTTTCTGAGCTCCGGAAACGAGCGCGTCAACGTAGCCGCCGTTCCAGACAGAGAACCATACCCAGTAATCGGAGTTGAGGTTATCCGCACTACCTTCGCTCGCTTTGGAATCAACGACGTTCATTGTGAAGCGGAAGGTCTGATTAGGATCTGAGTCCTCGCCGTCGACGGCCTTCGTGACGTTAAGTCTTGCACGTCTGTGGTTGGTAGCTGTCAGCGTGGCGTCCCCTGTCGAGCCAACATAATATGTGCTTCCAGCAAACGTATATTCAACAGCATTGCCAGGATTTGTATGGGTAGCATCCTTCTTGATGAGCATTGTAATCGTACCGTCGATAAGCATCGGACGTACGGTCGGGACTTCCAGTTCCCAATAATATCCGAGATCTTTAGGCTCTTTGAAGGTAAACTCATGACCACTCTCCAGAACCTCAAACTTATTGCCTTCACTGTCAGTGTATTCTCCGTCATTTACATGGCGCAGGATTCCGATGGAGATATAGACGTTTTCGGTCCATTTACGCTCGCTCTCCGGATCGTCAGGATCGATTAATTCCCCGAGCTTAACTGTGTATTGGTCAGCACCGTCACGTGTCACCGTAAGAGTGATCGGTTCAGCCTCTCGACCATCCATCGCATTCTCCCATTCCTTGGAGACCGCAAGCTGTTCAACAGCTTCGCTCTGAACAGGGTCAGGATTCGTAAAGGTGGTGCTGCCACTGGCACCCGTACGGGTATCGACGTAGCTGAGCGTGGCAGTGGTATTTGTCTTTAATTTGCCGTTGACATCAATGTACTTCTGAACCTCTGAATCCAGGTCGCCCCAGGCACCGTTCTCGCCGGGATCGTTCTTGATATCGGCGACAATATCGAGCGTGGTCTGGCTCGGGTAAACGTCAAAGGTCACGGAGTAGGTGACGTCGTCCAGCAGTGTGCCGACGGAGGACAGATCCCACTCGACCGCGCTGTTCACCAGCCTGGCCGCAGGAGGATCGTAGTTGTAAAGGGCGTTCTTGCCTGTCCACTCATATTTGAACTGGCCGCTGGAAACACTGCCGTCGACTGTAAGGGTGTTGCTGCCCCAGGTGACCGTGCAGGTGCCGTTCCCGTTGTCCCTGACGTTGTAGGTCACGGTCTCGCCGGACACAAGGTCAACGCGCTGGAACTGGTTGTTCACCACCGGGATGGACAGCCAGTACTGATACGAGGACTCGTCCACATCCAGCAGGTCGGAAATATCGCCCGTGCTGGTCGTCACCTGATCGGTGGTGCCGTCGCTGATAGTAACGGAAGTGATACCGAGGGCGTTGACGATCGTCTGGAAGATATCCTCGATGGCCGCGGTCAAGGCCGCGGTATCACTCGCATTATAATAGTTATCGGTTGTCTCGGTGGAACCGAAATTGTGCTGCTGAGCCGTCGCGGTGGAAATGTTGTAACCGTTGACAACTCTGTGGCTGCCGGTGTTCGAGTAGTAGATCAGATCATCGAGCAGGTCAGCCTCAGTACCATAAGCATAGATACCGAAGAGGGTGGTGTTATTCCGGGTCTGAATGGCGCGTGCACCCTCTGTGGCAGCACTGTAGTATACACGGAAATCGGTCCACGGACGGTTTCCGGCTGGGTTAATCGTGGTTTGACCGGAGGCCGCTGTAGGAGCACCGTCGGTGACGAGGATCACGAATGTCGGGTCGCTATCAGCTGAATTGAGCAAAGTCTGGGCTTGTGACATTGCGGCCTGCCAGTTGGTACCGTTGTTCCCGCTGTAACCGTGGGAGTTTGTACCGGAGTTGGTAATTGTCCCATCGACACCGTCATCAAAGAAACGGTTGATGCCGCTGTTGCCGCCCGTCAGATCACTGGTCCATGTCTGCCGGGTGGTCGCATTCGGTCCGAAGCCTACCAGCGCCATCTGGATGTTGCTGGGGTCGCTTGCGTTCTGGTATTGCCTCAGACCATCGATGAAGTCGTGAACAACATCCTCGGCATGGTCTGCGCGGCTACGCCCCGTGTTGCCCACGTTGTTGCTGGTCATACTGGATGATTCATCGTAAATGATCAGTATATTAACATTTGATGCGGTCTGCACATTAGTTTCAGCATCACCGGTAACAGAAAGCTCCAGTTTGAATGTTCCATCATCATTGGAAGTCGCTGTCTTGGAATGTGCAGGTACATCGCCAGCATCCGCGTTTACTGTACTGAAGTTCGCAAAAGCAAATGCAACGATCAGGCAGACTGTCACCAGCAACTTGCCGATGAAAGCCATCCTCTTTTTACGTGTTGAATTCCGTGTCGTATTCGGACCCATGTTTTCCCCCCTCTTTAAATTGAGATAATCAACTGCCAGGCAATCCTGAACAATTGCGAAGATTTCATTTTTTCCTTCCAAATGTTCAATTCTTAATCCCAATAACCTGTTTTAAAACAACAATCAGTACTTGACTGAAATCATCCTTCAACTGATGAAAAAAGCAAACAACTGAAACATTAATGAGCTGTTTAACTGCAATGTATCCGTCAAATCAAAGGAACCTCACGATTGCATGGAATAGCAAAACACACACTATTCCCTTGTAATCATATGACTCATTTTACAATAGCCTTTTTTTCATTTCAACTGTTTTTGCAGAATTATTACAACTATTCGTCAGTAACAGATCAGCTCGCAAACGCCGCCGACGCTTTATCCTTTAGGAATGAAATATAAACCTTTTCTTACCACATTTCTGCCGCATGACTGCAGAAATGTGATACAACTATCCTGTACTTAAAACACGGAGAATCCCATATGAAAACAAGGAACAGCGGCATGCGTGCTGGATGGATGTGTTTCTATATCCACTTTGTCACAGAGGTGGCGTGCTTCTTTTTACTGCTCAGGCTACACGGTCCAGGCCTCCCAAGGTGGACATCGGTATTCATGTACGATGCTCTGGCCTTCATGCCCCAGTCGATGGTAGGCAGGATTAAGGACAGGCACCCCGGGCTCAGACTGGACCTGATCGGCTTGATATGCATTACGGCAGCGCTCGCCTTCTTTTCCTTTGACCCACAGTACGGCCGGGCCGCTGGAACGTCGATGCTTTGTCTTGGCAACTGCTGCACCCATATTTCCTGCGCCGACTCGACGCTTCGGGCGGGAGGAGACAGGATAGCCCCCGCCGCAGTGTTCGTGGGAGGAGGATCCTTCGGAGTGATAAGCGGAAAGCTGCTGGATACAGCCGGCTGCCCTTATTTCGTAGTGATGATGATCGTCCTTTCCGCTGCGCCTCTCTGCTTCCTTATACCGGAAGAGAAAACGGCGAAAATCGGAGAACCGAAGAAATGCGGGCGATATGCAGATATTGCGCCGGGAGTGACACCCTGGGCTGCCGTGATCGCATCGGTAGCCGTCGTCGCGTTCAGGGGCTTCATGGGGTACGGGATACCCACATCATGGAATAAGACGACTTTCCAGACGGTGATGCTTTATTTCGCGATGGGATCCGGTAAATCTTTGGGCGGCTTCCTGATGGATCGATACGGGGCAAGGACGTCATCTGTCATAAGCATCGCGGTGTCGGTGCCCTTCCTCCTATTCGGAGCGGACCGGATGATGCTCTCCCTTTTAGGAGTAATGCTGTTCAGCATGACGATGCCCATAACGCTGGGCATGATCGCTACGGTGTTGCCTGAGACTCCGGGACTCGCTTTCGGACTCACTACCATAGGCCTGTTCCTCGGTTCATGCCCATTGCTGTTTTGTAAGATCACAGACAGGAAGGTCCAATTTGCTACCGTACTGGCAGCTTCTCTGGTCTGCCTTGTGATAATGCTGCTGATAACCGGAAAGAAAAGGAATAGAATAGAAAAGGAGGACGCAGAATGAGCTGGGAAGAACTGGTCCAGATTGCATGTGATGGCCCGGCACCGCTGATTGCCACCTGTGTCTTCTGTGTCGCCTGTGTCATCACCACCTTCATATTGGTTGGAAAAGAGATTAAGAATAAGGAGAAAGAAGAATGAAACGAATCCTCACAGCGGTCATGGCCGCAGTCATCATGATCATGGCAATAGCTGTCCCGTCCGCCGCGTACGCCGATATGGGCATGGACTTTGTCGACGAGTACACCGCACGAGTGATCAATAAAGGCGGTATAAAGCTCACCGGATACGGCTCTGCACCTTCCGTCTTTTTCCCTTACGGAGCAAGACTTAAGGTGGAATACTGGAAGGCTGGCAGTGAAAAATGGTACGTCTACAATTCCAGCTACAGTGTTCCCGCCAAATCGATCACTAAGGTGACAAAGACACCTGACGAAAGCACCCTTACCAAAGAGGATCTGACTTTAGTAGTCTGCGGAGAAGGAGTCTCCCTGTTTAAGGGGCCCGGTGAGAATTTCGGTGCCGAAGTGAAGGATATTCCTGTTGGAACTGAGCTTAAGTCGGATTACCACGACGGCATGTGGGCCCGCACCTCTTACGAAGGCTGCACGGGCTGGATATATTTCCGCAGGACGTCAACCAAAGGCAGCGTGCCTCCAGTTGCGATCCGCGAAGGTGATCCCGCTGAGTTCAACATGACATGTCTCAAGGACATTCCCCTTTCGGAAGCCCCTGGAGACTTCGAGGCCTCCGGCACGGTAATGAAGGCCTTCACAGACGTCACCTGCGATCTTCAGTACCGCGATCTCTTAGGTGCCAGATGGTTCCATATCTCCACCGGAAAAGAAGAAGGCTGGTACAATTATCCCGGAGACCTGAGCGTAGTGTTCAGGGTATATGACTCCACCGCTGTGACGGAAGGAAATACCGACCTGCTGTCAGATCCCTCAGATACATCTTCCGCAGCCGCTACCGTGCCATCCGGATCAGTGCTGCAGATACTTGCCTACAGTTTCGACAGCAGCGGCAAAGTGAGATACTGCGTGGATTATGAAGGTTCCTCGCTATGGCTCCCGAAGGACAGCAAATACTCCATAAAAGGAATGGATGAAGTAGCGGAGAGCCTTCCCGAGCCCGACATCATTGAGCCCCGTCCAGCCAATACAAAAGGCGGCAACGCCCTCCTGTTCGGTTTGATCGGAGGTGCCGCGGTGGCGGTAACCGCCGGTCTGGTCCTCCTGCTGCTGATCAGGAAAAGACGCGGAAAGAGCGAAGAGGATGAGTCCTGACCTGTCCGCCGTTCTCAGCGCTATGTTCATCGCTCTCATATGCACTTTGGTGCTTGAAACTGGAATTGCATGGGCGCTGGGAGTACGGAAGCGGGAGGATCTGGGCATCGTGTTACTGGCAAATCTGCTCACTAACCCGGTAGTATCGGTGCTTCCGACCGCAGCAGCCTTCTGTCTGGGATATAAAGCTTTCGGCCCGGTCACGGCGGCAGCCGAAGCCGGAGCGGTGCTGGCTGAAGGGGTGGTATACGGGAGGCTCCTGTCCTTCAGGAGAATACCTCCTTTGCTCCTTTCATTCATACTTAACTTTGGCTCATACTTCGCGGGCGTGCTTTACAGCATCTTCGCAGGCTGAGCTGTCCATTATACATTAATTGCGAAAGGCAGTTTCAAACATGAAAAAGATAATCTGCGCATTGCTCTCGCTGCTTTTAGTATTGCAGCTTTGCGGCTGCGAACCGAAACCTGAAGTGCTCCCGCCGATCACCAGTTTCGACGAGTTCTTCGAAAAGGTTCTCTCGGGCGTGGATACGGTGCCCGAGATGGAAGCGCTTTTCCCGGCTGACGGAGACCTTTCCCGCATGACCCGCAGCAGAGCTGCGTGTCTACTGAGCGTCTACAGCGGACTCGATCCGGAAAAGGGGCTGCGCGTATACAAGATACACGGAAAAGAAGCTCTGGATGAACTGGTCAAAAACGGCATTCTCACCGACAAGGAAGCGGAGAGCCTCGACGCCGGCATCTTCTACGAGGTCATAGATGACCTTCAGGTATCTTCCGTGATGCGCTTTTTCTACGGGAAAGAAACGGCAGAGGCGATGACGTGGGACGATCCCACACGCATTGCTGTAGAAAGCGGTTACAGCTTCTTCAAAGGAGGCAGCCTCACAGTCTCCCCTGACATCAAGACAGACCTGAGCACCGTCAGCTCCGGTGATAACGAAATGGTCCTTGACCTTAAGGCAGTTTCCTATGACAAGGACAGCAGCATACTCACCGACGTCATGAGCGGATATCCCGCCGCGCTGAATGTGAAAGGAGGCAAGACGCTGGAAGAATGCCTCAAAGCAGCCGGTCTGGAAGCGGAGAATCTTGGTGCCATCCGCATCACGCTCTTTATGGAAGGGGAAGCCGTCTATATCCGCGATGTCGCAAAAAGACACAACGGCGGTTATACCGTGATCTCCAGCACCACGCTGCGCGTAAGGAGCGGCCCCTCTACCAAGGACAAAATACTCGGTTCTCTCAAGAGCGGCCAGATGGTGACAGTCTATGAGGAGAATAACGGCTGGGGAAGAGTATTCTATAACGGAAAGACAGGATGGATCTCCCTGGAATACGCCGAAATGTCCAAAAAACCTCTTCCATAACTGCAATGATCCGTTTTGAATGTGCCCTCCACTGATAAAGTTAAGGGCTTTTACTTAAAAATCCCCATCCGTCCAAGACGGATGGGGATCATTTATTCAGTCGTTTTATACGTTTGTACTGCTTTCATCGGCTGTCCCGAGTTTTACGGGTTCGCCGGGAACGATAGGCCCGAGGATAGGACCGTCGTCGGCACTCTTCACGATGAACTCGTCTTCGTCGCCATAATCAGACCCTCCGCCTTCACCCTCATTTCCGCCGTTATTTCCGGTGTAAGAGTCTGAGAGATATTTTTCAGGCATATGAACTGTCTGACGGTCGAGCTGAGGTTCGATGCGGGAATAGTCATCGATGCCGGTGCCTGCGGGGATGAGCTTGCCGATGATGATGTTTTCTTTCAGTCCTCTCAGGTGATCCACCTTGCCTTTTACTGCGGCGTCCGTGAGCACTCTTGTTGTCTCCTGGAAGCTTGCAGCAGAAAGGAAGCTCGTGGTGGCGAGAGCGGCTTTTGTGATACCGAGCAGTATCCTGTCCGCATGTGCGGGTTGCAGCCCGGCTTCCTCAGCCTTCTGATTCTCTTCAAGAAGTTCGCTTATATCGACATTGCTTCCGGGCAGGAGGTTGGTGTCACCCGCATCGGAGACCTTATACTTGCGCATCATCTGGCGAATGACGACCTCGATGTGCCTGTCGTTGATGTTTACGCCCTGCATACGGTATACTTTCTGCACCTCGGAAAGGATGTAGCGCTGTACGCCGTCCACACCCTTGACTGCCATAAGGTCGTTGGGATTGATAGGTCCCTTCGTGATCTGATCACCAGCTTTGATGGTAGAGCCTTCACGGACAAGAAGCGTTTCGCCGAATGGGATCTCGTATTCCCTGATTTCCGGTGCCTCGGAATTTGATCCGGTCACGATGACGGTCTGCATGTTCTTTTTGTTTTCACCGAAAGAAACCGTACCGTCGATCTCGGAAATGATGGAAACGCCTTTCGGTTTTCTGGCTTCGAACAGTTCCTCGACTCTCGGAAGACCCTGGGTGATATCGTCAGCACCGGCGACTCCTCCTGTATGGAAGTTTCTCATGGTCAGCTGTGTCCCGGGCTCGCCAATAGCCTGCGCGGCTATGGTTCCCACGGCTTCTCCGATATTTACGGTATTCATCGTCGTAAGGTCGGTGCCGTAGCATTTCTGGCACACACCGTATTTGCTCTTGCAGTTGAAGACTGCTCTTATGACCACCTTCTTGACACCTGCAGCCACTATCTCGTCAGCCTTGGCCACTGTGATGAGCTCCCCTGCATCCACTATCACCCTTCCCGTCTCGGGATCAGTCACTGGAGCGAATGCATAACGCCCGTTGATACGTTCCTTCAAAGTCTCTATGGTGGAATTGTCGCTCTTCATCACAGAGACCTCGAAGCCCTCGTCTGTACCGCAGTCATGTTCGCGGATGATCTGATCCTGGCAGACATCCACCAGTCTCCTGGTCAGGTATCCTGATTCGGACGTCCTCAGAGCGGTGTCGGAAAGAGCTTTTCTCGCCCCGTGGGAGGAGATGAAGAATTCCAGAACGTTCAGTCCCTCACGGAAATTGGAGCGGATCGGCAGAAGAATGATTTCGCCTGACGGGGATGCCATCAGGCCTCTCATCCCGGCAAGCTGCCTTATCTGTTTGTTGTTGCCTCGGGCACCTGATGTTGCCATCATTGTGATCGGGTTATTGGGGTCAAGGTTCTCCATAAGGATATTACCGACATCGTCTGTAGCCTTTTCCCATACCCTCTGGGTCTTTTTCTTGCGCTCGCTGTCGGAATAGAATCCTCTGGCAAACTGGCTGTTGATCTTGTCGACTTCCTTGTCCGCTTCAGCCAGTATCGCGGTTTTTTCCTCCGGCACCTGCATGTTCGCTACGGAGATGGAGATTGCGCTCTGCGTGGAATACTTGAAGCCGTTGGCTTTGATCTCGTCCAGCAATATTGAAGTCATCGAAGCCCCGTAAGTGATAAAGCTCTGGTAAACGATCTTGGAGAGCATGTTCTTATCCACCTGAGCATCTATCTCCAGCTTGAACATGTCGTCCAGACTCTCTCTCTTCACGAAGCCCAGATCCTGCGGGATGATCTCATTGAAGAGGAAGCGGCCCACAGAGGAATAGACATTCCTGGTTTCCGTGACACCATTGAAGGTGCGCGTCATGCGCACGTATACCTTCGCGTGCAGATCGACCTCATGGTTTGCATAAGCCATCTCCATTTCCATAAGATCGACGAAATGGGAGTTCTCGCCCTTTGCCCCGTCCTCCTGGATAGTCTCGTAATAGGAGCCCAGGATCATATCCTGTGTCGGCACAACGACGGGCATACCGTCCTGAGGCTTCAGGATGTTGTATGCAGAGAGCATCAGGAGCCTCGCTTCAGCCTGAGCTTCCACGGAAAGAGGTACGTGAATAGCCATCTGGTCGCCATCGAAGTCGGCGTTGTAGGCCGTGCATACCAGCGGATGCAGCTTTATCGCACGTCCTTCCACAAGCACGGGCTCAAAAGCCTGAATACCCAGCCGGTGCAGTGTTGGGGCGCGGTTCAGCATGACTGGATGATCCTTGATAACGTCGTCGAGGACATCCCATACGACGGGGTCGAGCCTCTCGACCTTCCTCTTTGCACTCTTGATATTCTGATCGTATTTTCTCTGTACGAGTTCCCTCATTATGAACGGCTTGAAGAGCTCAATAGCCATTTCCTTCGGCAGCCCGCACTGATATATCTTGAGTTCCGGTCCGATAACGATGACGGAACGTCCAGAATAGTCGACCCTCTTGCCGAGCAGGTTCTGACGGAACCTTCCCTGTTTGCCCTTGAGCATATCAGACAGGCTTCTCAGAGGCCTGTTGGATGCGCCGGTGACGGCTCTGCCGTGGCGGCCGTTATCTATAAGCGCGTCCACAGCTTCCTGCAGCATCCTCTTTTCATTTTGGATGATTATATCCGGAGCATCGAGTTCCAACAGCTTCTTTAAACGGTTGTTGCGGTTGATGACTCTTCTGTAAAGGTCATTCAGGTCACTGGTGGCAAATCTGCCTCCGTCCAGCATGACCATCGGTCTGAGGTCAGGCGGGATCACGGGAACGACAGTCAGGACCATGTCCACGGGGTCGTTGCCGCTCTTGCGGAATGCCTCGACAACTTCGAGCTTGCGTATGGCCTTATTCTTTTTCTGGCCTGTGGAGGTCGCCATGATCTCGTTGAGTTCAGCGGATTCCTTATCCAGATCTAGCTTCTGCAGCAGATCCAGTACAGCCTCGGCACCTATTTTTGCGGTGAAGCCGTCGTGGAAGTTCTCAATAGCTTCCTTATATTCGCTCTCTGAGAGCAGCTGCTTGTATTCCAGAGGAGAGTTCCCCGGGTCTGTTACGATATACGATGCGAAATAGATTACCTTTTCGAGATCCTTCGGAGTGATGTCAAGGATGACGCCTATACGGGACAGACTTCCCTTGAAATACCATATATGGGTCACGGGAGCTGCCAGTTCGATATGCCCCATCCTCTCGCGGCGCACCTTGGATTTTGTCACTTCAACACCGCAGCGGTCGCAGATAATCCCTTTATTCTTGCTTCCTTTGTATTTTCCGCAATGACATTCCCAGTCCTTCATCGGCCCGAAGATCTTCTCGCAGAAAAGACCGTCGCGCTCGGGCTTGGAGGTCCTGTAGTTGATGGTTTCGGGCTTTTTGACCTCGCCGTAAGACCATTCCAGTATCTTAGCGGCGCTGGCCAGCCCTATTTTTATCGAGCTGAAATCATTGAGCTGGTTGACTGGCTCTGAAGTAAAACTGCTGTATTGACTCAAAGGTTGCCTCCTTTAAAAATCGTCGTCCGATTCGTCATCGGCGCCCATCAGTATATCTTCCGCACTGGAGGACTCGTCGTCTTCGTCATCGAAATCATCGTCCTCGGCGAAGTCGTCGAAATCCTCGTCCTCATCGTAATCATCACCACCGAGATCGATATAGCCCTGGTCAGGACGATCCTCGTCCGCACGGAAGCTTATCCTATCCGGTGAGGTAATGTCGTAATCATCAGACAGTATGATCTCTTCGCCGGCATCATTCAGGACCTTGATGTCAAGGCACAGGCTCTGGAATTCCTTGATAAGCACCTTGAAGGATTCGGGTATAGAGGGCGAAGGAATGTTTTCACCCTTGACTATCGCCTCGTAGGCTTTGACCCTTCCCACAACGTCGTCGGATTTGACGGTCAATATCTCCTGAAGCACGTTGGCTGCGCCGTAAGCCTCAAGCGCCCAAACCTCCATCTCTCCGAAACGCTGGCCGCCGAATTGGGCTTTCCCGCCCAGAGGCTGCTGGGTGACCAGAGAGTAAGGACCCGTGGAACGGGCGTGCATCTTGTCATCGACAAGATGGTGCAGCTTAAGCATGTACATGTATCCGACCGTGACCTTATTTGCGAATTCCTCGCCGCTGCGTCCGTCTCTTAATGTCACCTGTCCTGAAGGATCATATCCTTCCTCAACAAGCAACTGTCTGATTTCCTCTTCCTTCGCACCGTCGAAAACAGGAGTGGCGATCCTCCACCCCTTGGCGCGGCAGGCAAGTCCCAGATGCACCTCAAGGACCTGACCGATGTTCATCCGGCTCGGAACGCCCATCGGACTGAGCAGGATATCAAGCGGTGTGCCGTCATCCATGAAAGGCATGTCCTCCACCGGAAGTATCCTGGAAATGACGCCCTTGTTGCCGTGACGTCCGGACATTTTGTCGCCTACGGAGATCTTCCTCTTTATAGCAACATATACGCGTACGAGTTTGGTGACTCCAGGCTTGAGCTCGTCTCCTGCTGCAGCGGAGAATTCCTTTACATCCACGACGATGCCGGCTTCCCCGTGGGGAACTTTGAGCGAAGTATCGCGGACCTCTCTGGCCTTCTCTCCGAATATCGCACGGAGCAGCCTGTCTTCGGCGGACAGGTCAGTCTCCCCTTTCGGAGTAACCTTTCCGACCAGTATATCATCGCTGGTAACCTCTGCACCGATCCTTACGATACCGCGTGAATCCAGGTTCTTTACAGCGTCCTCACCGATGTTCGGGATCTCCCTGGTTATCTCCTCGGGCCCGAGCTTGGTTTCTCTGGCTTCAGCCTCGTATTCCTCTATATGTATCGATGTATACACATCGTTCTCAACGAGCTTTTCGCTGAGCAGAACAGCATCCTCGTAGTTATATCCTTCCCAGGTCATGAACCCGATAAGCACATTGCGGCCAAGAGCCATATCGCCCATATCGGTGGACGGACCATCGGCAATGATCTCATCCGCCTCAACACGATCGCCGACCTTGACGATGGGATGCTGATTGATGCAGGTACCCTGGTTGCTTCTCTTGAATTTGCGAAGCGGATATGACCTTTTGGCTTTGGTCTCATCCTCAAGGATCACTATCTCGTCTGCCGTGACTCTCGTCACCTCTCCCGAAGCAACGGATACAACACATACACCGGAGTCCTTTGCGGCCCTGTATTCAAGGCCCGTAGCGACGACAGGAGCCTCAGGAACGAGCAAAGGCACAGCCTGCCTCTGCATGTTCGTGCCCATCAGGGCGCGGTTCGCGTCATCATTTTCGAGGAACGGGATCATGCCTGTGGCAACGGATATGATCTGGCGGGGAGAGACATCCATATAGTCAACGGAATTCCTCGGGCTTGTGACGAAATCTCTCAGCTTGCCTGTCCTGCCTGTAACTTTCTCGTTTACGAAATACCCGTTCTCGTCGAGGGGCTCGCTGGCCTGTGCCATCGTATATTTGCCCTCTTCCTCGGCGTCGATGTAGTCTATCTGTCCGGTAACCCTACCGTCAACCACCTTACGGTAAGGTGTTTCGATAAAACCATATTTATTCACCCTGGCATATGTTGCCAGAGAACCTATCAGACCGATGTTGGGGCCTTCGGGTGTCTCTATCGGACAAATGCGTCCGTAGTGTGAATGATGTACGTCGCGCACTTCAAACCCGGCTCTTTCCCTCGAAAGTCCACCGGGGCCGAGAGCGGAAAGCCTTCTTTTATTCGTCAGCTCAGAAAGCGGATTGGTCTGATCCATAAACTGGCTTAGCTGCGAAGAACCGAAGAATTCCTTCAGTGCGGCGGACACCGGGCGAATATTCACAAGGCCCTGGGGAGTGATCTCCTCGGGATTGGTGACCTGCATGCGTTCCTTAACGTTCTTTTCGAACCTCGTCATTCCGATGCGGAACTGGTTTTGGAGCAGTTCACCAACGCTGCGGAGCCTCCTGTTGCCCAGATGGTCGATGTCGTCAATCTCGCCGATGCCGTGGGCAAGGCCGAGTATATAGCTGATTGATGCCAGGATATCCCAGGATGTGATGATCTTGGGGAGCAGCATCCTTGAGGAGGCGGCGAACGTTTCCTTCTTCTTGTCGTTGTCATCCTCTGAGGCAAGGATCTCTTCCAGTGCAGGCAGATAAACGGGCATGTCGATATCGGTTTCGGACATGTCGAACGGGACACCGTACTTATCCGCGTAAACGGTATTGTTCCCCACCACGTTCACTTCCTGCCCATCGGGGGCGATGACAGTGACCTTATTGATGCCGGCGTTCTGCACGGCCCATGCGGTGGCTTCGCTCATCTTCTCACCTGCGGCGGCAATCAGCTCACCTGTCCTCGGGTCGACTACATTTCCGGCGGGAGCAAGACCTACCAGGCGCACTGCAAGAGAGAGCTTCTTATTGAGCTTATAACGCCCCACGAGCATAAGATCATATCTCTTGGGATCGAAGAACATGGAAGTAAAGAGCGGACGGGCGCTGTCTATCGTGGCAGGCTCTCCCGGACGAAGTTTCTTGTATATTTCGGTCAGGCCCGATTCGGTGTCTGTCGAGTCATCCTTCTTCATGGAGGCGAGCAGCCTCTCATCCTCACCGAACAGATCTACGATCTCAGCGTTGGTAGAAATGCCGACAGCCCTTGCCAGAGCAGTGACTGCCACTTTTCTGGTGCGGTCCACCCTGACATAAAGGATATTGTTTGAATCGGTCTCGTATTCGAGCCAGGCACCTCTGGACGGGATCACCTGCGCGGAAAACAGGTCGTTGCCGCGCTTGTCGGTTACCATGGAGAAATAAGCCCCGGGGCTCCTTACCAGCTGGGTGACCACCACCCTTTCAGCTCCGTTGATGATGAAGGTTCCGGTGTCCGTAAGAAGCGGGAAATCAGCCACGTAGATATTCTGTTCCTTTATCTCGCCGGTCTGCTTGTTGTGATAGCGGACCTTGAGCTTCAGGGATGTGGAATAATTGGCGTCCCTTTCCTTGCATTCTTCAACATCGTACTTCGTGGTGTTGTCCAGGGAGTAGTCGACTACGTCCAGAAACAGATTACCGGAGTAGTCCACGATCGGGTTGATGTCGTCAAAGACCTCCTTCATGCCCTTTTCCAGGAACCACTGATAGGAAGATTTCTGGATCTCGATCAGGTAAGGGAGCTCCATAACGTCTTTAATCCGGGCAAAGCTCATCCTCCTGTGCTTGCCGATCAGTTCCTCATGTACCATCGTAACTCCTTTGGTTGTGAAAATTATAATGAAGGATTGAAAAGAAACCCGATTTGCGTTATTATGTTATCGAACGATGATAATGCGCTTGGCGGGTATCCTCCAATCCGTTAGATTCATGTTTTTTCTATATTTACATACACAAAAAAGCCATACTTGCAAAAATAAATAATACGACAAACGTGCTCTTTTGTCAAGAGCATTTTGTTTTATACGTTAGAAAAAATATTGACATTTGCAGAGGCCATATATATAATATTTTAACCTGAACTTAATTATCTTTGTTCTCTCCCTCAATGGGAGCTTTTTTTATTCTGCGCGGATTGAACTTGTTCATCGCACTGTCGATGCCTTCGTTTACATAGCAGTCGATGGCCTGTGCGGCTCTTTCTGCCGAGGATTTCATTATCTCAAGCTCTTCGGGAGTGAACGGGGAAAGCACGTAATCCCTCAGGTCTCTGGAACCGTTGTCGCCTACACCGAAGCGTATGCGCGGGAATTTCGTGGTAGCGAGGCTTGAGACCACGCTTTTCATCCCGTTGTGCGTCCCGGGGCCTCCGCCACGGCGTATCCTCAGTTCGCCCATGGGAAATTCGATATCGTCATGAATCACGATTATATGCTCGGGATCTATCCTGTAATAATCAGCCGCAGCCCTGACTGCGATGCCGGACAGGTTCATGTATGTCTGTGGTTTAATCAGAAGCAC
Organism: Eubacteriaceae bacterium; assembly: GCA_017551505.1. Taxonomy (GTDB): domain Bacteria; phylum Bacillota; class Clostridia; order Eubacteriales; family Anaerofustaceae; genus JAAYHF01. The sequence continues at coordinate 60,195 of JAFZLL010000028.1, read as the reverse complement.
CTTTTCTGCGCCGATGCGGGTCTCGCCGCACAACGAATAGAACCTCTCCCTGTTGCAGGAAAATCCGTGAATCCCGCAGAAGGCGTCAGCGGTCATGAATCCGGCGTTATGCCTTGTCAGCTCATATTCTCTGCCGGGGTTGCCCAGCGCGGCAATAAGATACATTTCTTACACCTTTGTCCTATCTGCCATTATATCAAAAAAGAAATCATTACAATTTCATTGTTCAATAATACATGTTATAATTGCTTTAATTCAAATCAATTATCTCGGAGATACATAATAATGAGTGTTCTGAAATTCGATTATTCTCTGTCTGGGTTTTCCCCGGAATATTTGAGCCGCTTTGCTTCAACCGCAGCCTCCGCTGACAAAGAACTGGCAAACGGCACATTCAATAATACAGACTGGCTGGATTACCCAGTAAAAATAGAACAGACAGTGCTCCTTGATATCCTCAATACGGCAGAGGAGATTAAGCGCAAATGCGACGCTCTGGTCGTCATAGGTATAGGAGGAAGCTACATGGGAGCCAAAGCCGGCCTGACCATGATAAAGGATTCCTTCAACGCAAAAGAAGGTTGCCCTGAAGTCTATTTCGCAGGATGGAACATGAGCTCCGTTTACCACGCAGAGGTCATGAAGGCGGTCAAGAACAAGGACGTGTGCGTAATTGTGATCTCGAAGAGCGGCACCACTATCGAAACCGCCGCCGCTTTCAAAATATTCCGTTATTTCCTTTTTGAAAAATACGGCGATGATTATGTAAACCGGATCTATGTCGTCACTTCACCCGATTCCGGAGCCATTCACGAGGAAGCGGTACAGATGGGCTACAAGGCATTCGCGCTGCCTGAAAACATAGGCGGACGCTACAGCGTGCTTACACCGTCAGGGTTGTTGCCGCTTGCTTGTGCAGGTGTTGACGTGCTTGCCATTATAAAAGGCGCAAAAGCCGCGTATGATGACATCAATTCACTTCCATACGAACAGAACGACTGTTATAAATATGCCGTTCTCAGGAGACTGATGGACCTAAAAGGGAAAAGAATCGAGGTATTTGCCGGATGGGAGCCGAGATTGGAATACTTCACTGACTGGCTCATCCAGCTCTTTGGAGAGAGCGAAGGGAAAGACGGCAAAGGGCTTTATCCGGCACAGGCAATGTTCACAAGGGATCTGCATTCCTTCGGACAGTTCCTGCAGCAAGGAACGCCGCTGACATTTGAAACGATGTTCTCAATAACCACTCCGACTTTGGATATATCCTATGAAGGGGATAAGAGCTACGCCGGCACCAACGCAGTAATCGAGCAGGCCGTGTCCATTGCCCACTCTGAAGGCAGCACGCCGGTGATGAGATTCACGTTTGATAATTCCGGAGCGGAAGCTTTCGGTTATGGGGTGTATTTCTTTATGAGGGCGTGCGCTATCTCTTGCGTCCTTCTTGGAGTAAATCCATTCGATCAACCAGGCGTAGAAGCGTATAAGGCCATTGTAAAAAAGCTTTCAGAATAGAGAAAAACTGTTAGCAGGCTAAGTTTATGTTCATTTATTCAAAATATTCTAAGTTTAAAAACGGCTTGATAAAGCCGTTTTTTTTTACGCGCTAAAAATATCGTTTTTGTTTAAAACCGGAATAAAAAAGGTTGACATCATATTTACCTTGTAATATAATAATCCGCGAACTAACTGTTCGATGCCTAACTGAATTTTAGCGGAAAGGAGGATTTGATGAAAGCACCACAAAAGAGGACTCTGGGTATTGCTGTCCGCACGCTGAACAACATCGTATCCCGATACATAGACAAGGGAACGGAAGCGATAAGGAAAGAATACAGCATCACGCCGATGCATGGGTACATCATCGCTTATCTTGCCCATAACGATGATCACGATATATATCAGAAGGAGATCGAGGAGAAATTCTTTATCCGCTCCTCTACGGTCACCAGCATGATTAAGCTCATGGAAAAAAACGGCCTGATCACCAGAGAATCGGTGGAACAGGATGCACGACTCAAAAAAATCGTCCTCACCGATAAAGCAAAAGACATGCAAAGCAAGATCAATAAAGCCATGAATGATACGGACAATGAGCTTACAGGGATCCTTACACATGAGGAACTCGATACTTTCTTTGAAGTCATTGAAAAGATCAAGAACAAGATCCAGAAAGGCAGCTCCACGGACAATATTAGCGAAAACTAAAAAAGGAGGGAAAATTGAAAAAGATAAGATTAATTCTTTCACATGTGAAGCAATATACGAAGTACCTGCTTTTAACGCCCGTATTCTCGATCATTGAGAGCGCTATGGGCACAGTTACTCCTATTATCACAGCAAAACTCGTCGATGAAGGCATCCAGGGCGGGAACCTTGACGTAGTTAAAAAAATGGCACTGTTCTATGTACTGACCACACTGTTCAATGCCGGCATCGGCATGCTGGGCGGCATATGTTCCGCCAGAGCGGGCGTCGGGTTCTCCACAAACTTAAGACAGGCACTTTATTATAAGGTACAGGAATTCTCCTTTGCCAACATCGATAAATTCTCCACCGCATCGATCGTTACCAGATGCACATCAGACGTCAACAATATTCAGATGGCTCTGATGCAGGTGGTCAGAATGCTGGTGAGGGTCCCGGCGTCGATCATTTTTGCGATGATCATGGCTTTCCGTACGGGAGGCAAGATGGCACTCATATTCTTACTCGTCATGCCCGTACTGGGAGTGTCGCTCGGATTCATATCAGCAAAAGTGCACCCGATATTCCAGGAGATGTTCAGAAAGACCGATAACCTCAACAATATCGTGCGTGAAAATGTTCGCTCCATCAGAGTAGTCAAAGGCTTCATCCGTGAGGATTACGAGATCCAGAAGTTAAAAGCGGCGACGAGAGCTATTTACGACAACAACTGGAAAGCCCAGAAGATCATGTCTCTGAACATGCCGATCATGTCCCTTTGCATGAATACCTGCACACTGCTCATTTCATGGTTAGGCGCAAAAATGATTATCCAGGGCGTCGACAACTTTACCGTTGGCAACCTGCAGATGCTCCTATCCTACACGATGCAGATCCTCTCTTCACTGATGAGCGTGTCCATGATGTACGTTATGCTCACACAGGCTGCGGCAGCAGTCAACCGTGTATACGATATACTGGTTGAGAAGAGCACCATAACCGATCCTGAGGATCCGATCTTTGAAGTTCCCGACGGATCCGTCCAGTTTGAGAACGTCGATTTTTCATATAGCGGAGATGAAGACAGGCTCTCTCTGAAAGATGTCTCTCTAAAGATCAATTCAGGCGAAACCATCGGCATATTGGGCGGTACGGGAAGCGGCAAGAGCTCCCTGGTATCGCTGATACCGAGGCTGTATGATGTCACCGAAGGAGACCTTAAAGTCGGTGGGATAGACGTCAGGCAATACGACCTGACTGCGCTCAGGGATTCAGTTGCAGTGGTGCTTCAGAACAACGTCCTCTTCTCTGGCACTATAAAGGAAAACCTCAGATGGGGCAAGGAAGACGCTACGGACGAAGAACTGGTGGAAGTCTGCGAGATGGCATGCGCCGATGAATTCATCAGACAGTTCCCGGACGGATATGACACACTCCTCGATCAGGGCGGAACCAATGTTTCGGGAGGACAGAAGCAGAGATTGTGCATAGCAAGGGCACTTTTAAAGAAACCGAAGATCATCATCTTTGATGACTCTACCAGCGCAGTAGATACTAAGACGGACGCAAGAATCCGTCAGGCTCTCAAGGCTTACATTCCCGAGACCACTAAGATCATTATCGCGCAGAGAGTTGCTTCTGTACACGATGCTGATAAGATCCTTATCCTGGATAACGGCAAAGTTGACGGCTTTGATACACCGGAAAACCTTTTGAAGACCAACAAGATATATCAGGAAGTATACTATTCTCAGACACAAGGAGGGCTTGAATAATGGGTAGAGGCGGTCCCGGAGGCCCCGGAGGAAGGGGCGGAGGAAGAAGAGATCCCAGACAGGCCATGGAGGATATGAACTATAAGTTCAATCCCAAGGTCTTCGGACGTATTTTCACCTATATGAAGGGCAGATACATCCTGATGACCCTCTTCGTTTTCTTCACAATTGTAGCTAACACTTACTGCAGGCTCAGAGGGACATGGTTCACCGGCCAGCTGATCGACAATTATATAGCCAAGAAAGATCTGGCAGGGCTGCCCCACGCGATGATCGAGATAGCTATCATTCACCTGGCTGAGATTGTCATCCAGCTATCACAGCAGCTGGTAATGAACAGACTGACCCAGGGCATCACCAAGGACATAAGAGACGACCTGTTCACGCACATGCAGACACTGCCGATCAAGTATTTTGACCAGCACTCTACGGGCAATATAATGAGCCGTTTCACAAATGACGTAGATACCGTAAGCCGCGTCATACAGTCCACACTGACCCAGGTATTCTCCACATTGCTTACACTGTTCAGTGTTTTGGGAAGCATGCTCTTGATTTCCATCCCTTTAACCGGAATGGTTTTCGTATTCGTCATCCTGATGGGAGTGTTCTCCACCAAGATCGGCGGCAAGAGCGCAAGATATTTCTTCGGACGCCAGATTGCTGTCGGCAATGTCAACGGTTATATCGAGGAACACGTCACAGGACAGAAGGTCGTCAAAGTCTTCAACTATGAAGAGAGGGCCAAGAAGGAATTCGACAAGGAGAATAACGAACTGTTCAGAGTTTCCGATAAGGCAAACCTTTTCTCCAATGTTCTTATGCCTATCAACGGCCTGCTCGGCAATATCCAGTATATCGTTCTCGCGTTGCTTGGAGCCATCATGGCCATTAAAGGCGGAAGCTTCAACTTCACCATTGCAGGCAGGCATGTACTGCAGCTGGGCGAGCTGATTACATTCTTAAGCCTTTCCAGACAGTTCACGATGCCGCTGACTCAGATCTCGATGCAGGTCAACACAGTCGTGCAGTCTATGGCAGGCGCCCAGAGGATATTCACTATCATGGACGAAAAGCCGGAAGAAGACGACGGCAAGATCAGCCTTGTCAATGTTACCAAGGCTGAAGACGGCACACTGACCGAATGCGCTGAAAGAACAGAGCACTGGGCCTGGAAGATCCCCAACGAAGACGGCACCGTCGAGCTCAGAGAGCTCAAGGGAGACATCAAACTTAACAATGTCTACTTCGGATACGATCCGGAAAAGACGGTGTTGCATGATATCTCCATATATGCAAAGCCGGGCCAGAAGATAGCGCTTGTTGGAGCGACAGGTGCCGGCAAGACCACCATCACAAACCTGATCAACAGATTCTACGATATCCAATCCGGCGAGATCCTTTACGACGGGATCAACATCAAGGATATAAAGAAGAAAGACCTGAGGGGATCCATGTCCATCGTACTTCAGGACACCGACCTCTTCACAGGGACTGTCATGGAAAACATCCGTTACGGAAAACTTGACGCAACAGATGAGGAATGCATAGAAGCAGCCAAGGTCGCAAATGCCCACGGCTTCATAGAGAGGCTGACCGACGGCTATGATACGATGCTTGACTCCAACGGCACCAACCTTTCCCAGGGTCAGAGGCAGCTGCTTACTATAGCTCGTGCGGCTGTTGCCGATCCTCCGGTAATGATCCTTGACGAAGCCACCAGTTCCATAGATACTCGTACGGAAGCTCTGGTGCAGAACGGTATGGACAAACTGATGGAGGGCAGGACGGTATTTGTTATCGCCCACAGGCTTTCCACAGTCCAGAACTCCGACGCCATCATGGTCATAGACCAGGGCAAGATCATCGAGAGAGGCAACCATAACACGCTTATCGACCAGAAGGGAGTTTACTATCAGCTCTATACGGGAGCATTCGAACTGGAATAAGACCCGAAATACAGAATATCCCTCCTTATACGGGAGGGATATTTTTATGTTCTCTTTTAACTTTCGATATTGAGTCCGGCCTGAGCAGTAGCTCAGGTCGGATTTACATGCACCATCACGTGTTTTACCGCAGGTGCGAATTCTCTCTCGACTTTGTCGTGGACCTCCTGGGCGATATCGTGGGCCGCAGTCAGGTTCAGATCCCTATCTACAGCGACCTCTACTTCTACGTATATCTTATTTGCGAACTGCCTTGTATTCAGCAGATCCAGTCTTTTTACGCCATCGACGGAAAGGATCGCTTCCGCCATCTCTGACTCCACCTCATCACTGCAGGATTTATCTGTGATCTTCGCGGCGTTCTCTCTGAATATATCTATGGCGGTGCGCACGATCAGCACGCTCATGGCAGCACCTGCGATGCTGTCCGCCTGCGGGTAGCCAAGCATAGCACCGATTATTCCCAACGACACGCCGGAAGACGCGAATACGTCTGAAAGATGGTCTTTGCTTTCCGCCTCAAGAGCCGGAGAAGAGAGCTTTTTCGCCTTTACGGAAGCTGTCTTATACATGACATATTTGATGGCTACCGAGACCGCAGAAACTATAAGCGCAATAACAGCAGGCGACTGCGTCCCTTCTTTTGTAAAGAGTGTCCGGACGCTCTCCCAACCCAGTGCAACACCGGTGAACCCGATGAAAAAGGAGAGCATAAGCGCCGCGACGCATTCAAACGTCTCATGACCGTAGGGGTGGTCCTTATCTGCCTCTTTAGAACCCATCTTGATCCCGACAGCGACGATGATGCCTCTCAGCACATCCCCGGCAGATTCGATACCATCAGAAGTGAGTGCCGCGCTGCGGCCTAAAATCCCCGCTATAATCTTTACTGCACATAGCGCAACATTCAGTGTTATCGTTGTGAAAGAAGCAAGCATTGCTTCTCTTTCAGTTTTCCCTTCGTTTGACAAATCTTTCTCCTAAAAAAAGGGGCACGGTTCTACACCCGTACCCCTAATATAAAATAGTCCGGGAACAAAACCGTCCCACAGACTTAGAATTCTGCTGCCGAAAATCGGCCCGGCCCCATGGTTCGCACCATCGCCTGCTCAGTTTGTACTGTAGATTGTTGCAGTGCAAATTGCTGTGTTATTTTATCATATATTTTCGATCCTGTCAACTTAACATAAATCAAGAAAAGCTGTGGCGAGTAAGAGCTCCTCGCAGAATCCTTCGAAAACAATGACCGGTTGAGTTCGTTCAGCTGTCAGACTGCACTTTGCCTGCGACAAACAGATTGCCCAGCGAAAAGAACGCGGCGATAAAGAAGACATATTGCGGGCCGAAGTCAGTCCAGACCAGCCCGCTGACCTGGGAGGCGATAATGGATACTATATGATCCAGACTGGTGCCGGTAGAAAGTGTGCGCGTCACCTCCGACTCGTTGACCGCGATTTTTTTCAGATACAGAGAACGCACCATGCCTGTCTGCATGGAAAGGCTGTCCAATATATAAAGCAGGTAGATCAGAAAAGCGGCAGGTGCACCGGTCAGTTTCCCGGCAGTGATCAACGCTACTGTCAGCCCATAGCCTAGGTAAACGAAAATATAGCTTAGGGCGTCAACGTACATCATCTTCCTGATCCCGAATTTGTCCATGCATTTCCCGATAAACCTGATAAAGAATATGCCGATGAGTGATGACGTCATAGAAAGTACGGACATCACATCCGCTCCCTTTTCTAATATATCGATGATGACCCAGGAACCGAATACAAAGGCTATCTGCTTCTGTACTCCGCGCAGGATCGTAAGAAGATAAAAATAGATATATTCACGGCGGAAAATGAAACGCTGTGAACGGGAATCCGGCATAGTGATCGATTTGCCTTCCTGTTTGCTCTGTCTGTACAGTCTGATCGCAAGCAACGCAGCCAATGCGTAAAGGAAAGAGGAGATTAGGAATATGGGCTTGACCGGAGTTTTGAAAGTAAATTTCCCCGCTTTAAACCCAATGAATACTGCGAAGGCTGCCAGCATTCCGCAGAAGGTACGGGCTGATGCGTATTGTCCCATCTGCTGCCCGACTTTACCCTTTTCAGACATGCTCATGCCTATGGAATCAGTAAGGGGCAGGTAGATATGTTGTCCCAATGAGAATATGAAGAGGTAGACAAGCATCAATGCGAAGGAAGGCGTCATAAGGCCCAGGACCGTGATGCCGATCAGGGAAAGCATCTGAGCGATGAATGCAAGCTTTATATCTCCCAAAGAGCCCAGCAGCGCAAAAACAAGGACACAAAGCAGCCCCGGAGTTTCGCGCGGGAATTCTATAAATGCTCTCATGGACGCATTGACATTGTATGCGTCCTTGAAGAAATTGGAGAGCACGCTGTCACTGAATCCTCCAGCCATAGCCACTGTCGCGGAAAAAAACAGAAACAGCTGTGATGCAGAGAGTTTTTTTGTTTTCATCTTAAGTTTTTTTCTCCTTTAACGCTGTCTGACGTTATTTCATCGATCATTTCCGCTGTTACGTTGCCCATGGCCAGTTTGACCTTTCTGGATAGCTTTTTTATCTCTATTTCACGTCTCATTGCTTGAGACCTGTCTGCAAGCTCCTCCAGATAGAAAAGCGTCACAGGACGGCGGGAAGCCGTGTACTTGGAAGCGGTGCCCTTTCGGTGGGAGGCGAGACGATGAGCTATATCATTGGTCCACCCTGTGTAAAATGTGCCGTCGGCACACTTAAGCATATAGACGAAATTCCTGTTCTTAAGCCGCATAAAATGATTATAACATTTTGGGGGCATGTAACGTTGAATGCGGCATATAGATAAATACTTCACATAGCTTGAACCAGATTAGCAGAAAGCTATCGAACAATAGAAATCCCCTTCTTATCTCTCGAATAAAAAGGGGATTGCAGTAATCTGAACCTACCGCATATCAGCAGGTAACAACTAATCCTTCTAAATTGGCCTCTGATACACTCGTACACACAGCGCACGGTCTATCTTGGCTTTCTTTCGATTTTGTATGTAGTACCGGATTGCTTGCTCTGCTCTTGAATATCGGGACCATCTTTTTCTTTTGATCCCGCTATCTGCGCGGGTCGTGTCTCAATCAACTCTTCGGCAGCAGATGTTTTCAATTCGCGGTTCTTCATTTCCGGTTTTGTATCGATAAATTCCGGAGCCGTTGCCTGTTTCTCTGCAGGCTTCGGACGTCCAGACTCGGCTGAAGTCTGTTTTGAGCGGGTCTGTTTGTCATTGGTTCGTGCAACAGAAGATTGTCTTGCGGCTGCACGCTGCTGCGCTCTGAGAGCGGCGTTTTTCATTGCTCTCTGATAGTTGCCGATAACTGTAACAAGCGTATTGACGATCGTCAAAACACACAGCGCCATCATCATCAGTTTAGCGCCAAGATTATCGACAAAACCCATGGCAGGATTGAAGATCACATCTATGATTAGGAGAGTCAGCAGTACAATTGCCAAGATCATGCACAGATGAGGAAGGACACGTCTTATTCTTCTCATTGTCCGCTCTCCCAGTCAGTTATATAAATGATGTCGCTGGTATTGCGCCCGCCTGCGGAAGGACGGTTGACCGTAACCTTGTTAAATGTCATCTCCGAGGTTGCTCCTCCGTCCAGATTATAGGCCACCTTGCAGCCCAGGCTACACATAAGCTCTGCCAATTCATCCAGCGTCATTCCAACGGAATATCCGCTTTGTCTGCCATCCACCACGACAAATAGATAATGCCCAGGTTCGATATATCCGATCGCGGTTCTCGGATGTTCTCCTGCGAGATACCCGCTGAAGCCGCTGTTCGGTGTACCGTCGGGTTTGACGAGGCTAGGTCCGAAGCTCCAGGCCTGCCATGCACCTTTGGCCATCTCGTCTTCAGCGTTAAATTTGGCTTGTGGCACGACAGCCATGGTCCCGTCCTTGTACATTACGCATATGTCTTCAGTTGCTTCCGCCCTGTACAATACCCCGTCTCGTATCACAGCGCTCGCTTTGCCCCAACCGTAGGTATCTCCGTTGATTGCTGCGATGGCATTATGTTCGATCGAAAGCGCAAGAGTCCTCTCTCCCAATGAACGGCCGTATTTGCCCCTTGCGAAAGCGTTCCTCAGACAACGATAGTCGCTTATGAGGATATCCTCGACGAAATATGTATTCCTGCCGTCGTTAGCCTTAGTGAGAGTGACACTGAGGGTCTTACTCTTGTCAGTCTGATATACCGTATATGAATCCTTCGTCACTTCCACATTTTTATCAGAGGAATCCACATCAAAATGATACAGGATACCGTCGTCTCCCGGAGTATTCTCCCCTCCTTCTCCTCCAGGTTCCACGATAGGCGGGTCAGGCTGCACAGGCGGCTCATACTGTATCGGGCGGACATGATGGAAGTATGCAAAGGTGACAAGAGTGAGCCCTACCAGAAGGACATCTGCGGCAAAGCTCCTCAGCATGGCTGAGAGACGGAGGTTTCTTTTTTTTCTCTTATTTTTTGTCATCGCTTTCGTCAGTTCTTTGTGAATATATAGTTTTTCTGCACTGTGTAGCTGAGTATGAATAACACAGTTTCCACTATGAGCTTGGCAATAGCAAGATTCATGCCAAGTTTAATATTCAGCAGCCACAGGAAGCAGTAGTTGAGTCCCATATTGACTAGAACCAGAAGATAATACTTTATGAAGGAGCCCTTGTTTGAAGAAGCAAAGACTACTTTCTTGTTCATCGTGTAATTGAACAAGCTGCTCACTATCCTGGCTCCGACAACACTTGCCAGCAGGGATATATCCTCGCTGAAAATACCTGCTGTGATTTTCTTCAAGATCAGCAGCAGGATGAAATCTATCGCCGCACTGGCAATGGAGGAACCTCCGAATTTTAATATGCGTGAATATATACGTATTGAATCCTTCACCGTATCGAAATGGGAAGCACTGTTGTCATCAATATAGACTGTCTGGATAGGGACCTCCAGGATCCTTATACCGCTGCGCGCCGCATACATGAGCACATTCATCTCATATTCGTATCGATCGCCTTCCTGGCTGAGCATGAATTCGAAGAGCTTTCTTGAGAAACCTCTGAGACCTGTCTGTGTATCGTATACTTTGGAGCCTGACACCAACCGGAAAACGAAACGGGTTATGGTATTTCCCATTACTGATTTAAACGGGGCACCGTTGTCGAATCTTCGACTGCCCAGTACGAGGCACTCTTCGTTTTCTTCGAGGGCCAAAGCAACTTTTTCGATATCTTCGGGTTTATGCTGGCCATCGGCGTCTGCGGTGACAATACCGAAAACATCCGGCATATTTTCCATAATATAAGTGATACCGGTTTTAAGAGCGCTCCCTTTCCCACGATTCGGTTTGTACCTAATCTGCCTGACCTCTTCAGGAAGGGCGGAAAAAATACCTTCATAAGATTCTTCGCTGCCGTCGTCAACGACCACTACGGGGTAACCGTTGGCGATTAGTTTCTCTGAGTATTCGATGAGTTCTTTCGTGGGATCGTAGGCAGGTATAAGAACGACTGTTTTTTTCTCCATATCAAGTGATCCTTAGTAAATTCCGAGTACAGTATCTGCTTACTTTAACTGTATTCAGTATTCTAACATATATGGAGTTATATGGCGATGAAAAGATAATTAATTTGAACAAAACGGGAATAAACTGCATATGGAAGGAATATGCGAGTCTGCCTGCGATCATGACCGGATCGAAAAATAAGGCAGCCTTGATGGCTGCCTGAGAAAAATGTATAATGAATTAAGGAGGAATTCCAATTACTCTTCCATCTGATAGAACTCTTCCGTCTCATCGATGTCATTGACAGGTTTCGTGAGCCCTTCAATAGTTATACCATGCCTCTCAGCATAGTCCCAAAGAGCGGCGTGGATCGCCTGCTCTGCCAAAAGAGAGCAGTGGAGCTTGATTTTCGGCAGGCCGTCAAGAGCCTCCGCCACAGCCTGATTCGTGATCTGAAGTGCCTCTTTGATTGTCTTTCCCTTTATCAGCTCTGTTGCCATGCTGCTGGTGGCTACAGCCGCACCGCAGCCGAACGTTTTGAATTTGGCTTCCCTGATCACACCGTCTTCATCAATGTCGAGGTACATCCTCATTATATCTCCGCACTTGGCATTGCCTACGGTGCCCACACCGGACGGATCTTCCATCTCTCCCACGTTGCGTGGATTCATAAAATGGTCCAGTACTTTCTTTGAATATTCCGTTGTCTGGCTCATGCTCCAGCCCTCTTTTCCTTTATAAAGTCTTCATAAAGCGGAGACATGCTTCTGAGCCGCTCTATTATATGCTTTAATGTATCTACCGTAAAATCTATATCATCTTTTCTCGTTTCCTCGGATAGTGTCAGTCTGAGAGAGCCGTGTGCGATCTCATGCGGACGTCCTATAGCCAGAAGAACATGAGAAGGATCCAGCGAGCCTGATGTGCATGCGCTTCCCGAAGAAGCGCAGATTCCATACTGGTCCAGCAGCAAAAGCATCGATTCGCCTTCGATAAAGCGGAAACAGAAATTCACATTATTGGGCAGTCTTTTTGATCTGTCGCCGTTCAGCAGGGCATATGGTATCTCATTCTCTATGCGGCCAATCAGATAATCCCTGAGTTCTCTCTCGTACTCTGCCCGTTTATCCAGGCTTTCCGCAGCAAGTTCGGTAGCCTTAGCGAGTCCGATGATGCCAGCCACATTGGTCGTTCCTCCTCTCTTGCCTCTTTCCTGAGAGCCTCCGTGAATCAAAGGTTCGATTTTTATCCCTTTTCTTATATAAAGGAATCCTATTCCTTTAGGAGCGTTGATCTTATGGCCGCTGACGCTCAGCATATCGATCCCAAGATGTTTTACATCGATGGGGATATGCCCGTAGGCCTGAACAGCGTCAGTATGGAACAGTATCCCGTGCTCATGGGCGATGCGTCCGATCTCCGTGATAGGTTCGATGGTGCCGATCTCGTTGTTGGCGAACATGACTGAAATGAGAATCGTATCAGGGCGGATAGCCGCCTTTAGTTCTTCAAGGCTTATCAGGCCGTTTTCATCGACACTCAGATATGTGACGTCATAACCGCTTCTTTCAAGATAATTGCAGGCATTGAGGATTGCATGATGCTCGATTACAGTCGTTATAATATGTTTCCCCTTATTTTTAAGAGCAAACGCTGTCCCCTTCAGCGCCCAGTTGTCGGATTCACTGCCCCCCGACGTAAAGTAGATCTCGTCCGCAGAAGCATTAATAAAGCCTGCGATCGCCTTCCTGGCCCTGTCTACATCCGAATTGATATTTCCTGCGAAAGTATATGCACTTGCCGGATTGCCAAATAATTCACCGAAATACGGACGCATTGCCTCTATAACTTCAGGAGAGGTTTTCGTTGTAGCAGCATTGTCCAAATAAATGAATCTGTCCATTCTGTCCTTTTCCTTAATTCCTACTTGTTAAGTAGGATATATACCGATTATAAACATATATTCCTACTGTGTCAATAGGATATATTTGCTTTTCTTAGATATGAGCTTATAATAGATTCATCAAGAATGTGGGAGGCACGGTATGATCGTTTCAACCAAAGGACGCTATGCGATGCGCGTAATGATAGATCTGGCACAGCATAACAGCGAGGGGCCTGTTCCCTTGAAACAGATTGCGGACAGGCAGGGTATTTCCGAAAAATACCTGGAAGCCATACTGAGAGCACTTGTCGAGAACAAGATCGTATCCAGTGTACGAGGCAGGGACGGGGGATACAGTCTCTCCCGCGATCCCAGCGAGCTTACCGCATGGGAAGTGATATTTGCAGTAGAGAAGGATTTCTATGCAGTCACCTGCCTGAGCCCGGGAGCCGATACCTGTAAGAGGGAGAAAGAGTGCGCTATCCTTCCAATGTGGAAAGAGTTTTACGGAGTAGTGCAGGACTTTTTCGGGAAATACACGATACAGGATCTGGCAGACGGGATAACTGCGACCATATAATCGTATTAAGAGTATAATGACAACCTCTGCATTCTTCAAGCAGCCGTTTGCTGATTCCACATAATTAATCATTATTGAAATAATGGACAAGCACCAGACCTGTCCATTATTCAACATTCCTATTTACAGTGATCACTATGCCTGTTCTTTTCCAGCGACCTGGAGCATCTTTCTTTCATCGGGCATTCCGAACACACTGTGGCATAAGCACCGTTTTTCTTTATATACTTGAAAGCATATATGAACCAAATCAGAAGAGCGGCAATGATGATAATCTCAAGCATGATGTCCTCATCCTATAAGACCTTGGCCGCATAATAGACGATCCCCGCGCAAACATATGCTATAGTGCACTGCCCGGCGACTACGGCTATGGTCTTCGCAGTGCCGCCGAGTTCCCTTTTAATCGCTGCCACAGCCGCCACACATGGAGTGTAGAGCAGTGTGAAAGCAAGCATCGAGCAGGCAGCTGCGTTTGTGAATAACGACGAAAGTTCCTGACCGTTCATCAGTACCTGCAGTGTGGAAACGACAGCTTCCTTTGCCGCGAAACCAGCCACAAGGGAAGCGCAGATACGCCAATCTCCTAGACCTATCGGGGCAAAAACAGGTGCCATCAGGCTCCCTAAAATTCCCAACAGGCTCGATGCACTGTCATCTGTTACATTAAGGCGGCTGTCAAAGGTGTTCAGGAACCATATCACGATGCTGGCCATAAAGATGATTGTGAAGGCCTTACGCATGAAATCCATCGCCTTCTGTTTCATGAGCATGTAAGTCGTTCTGGCGGAAGGCATACGGTAATTGGGCATTTCCATAACAAACGGCGCAGCGTGTTTTTCCCCTGATATTTTCTTTGCTATCATGGCATATACGATACCTACCAGAATGCCTCCAAAATACAGGCCTGCCATTACTAAAAACCGCCTTTTCGCAAAAAATGCTGCGGTAAACATTGAATAGACTGGTATCTTTGCTGAACAGCTCATAAAAGGAGTCAGAAGCACAGCCATATGCCTGTCTCTTTCCGAGCCGAGGGTTCGGGAAGCCATGGCTGCAGGGACTGTACAGCCAAAACCAATCAGAAGCGGTACGATGCTCTGTCCGGACAATCCAATAGAACGAAGCGGGCGATCCATAACAAAAGCTATACGGGTCATGTAGCCTGTGTCTTCCAGCATTGACAGGAAAAAGAAAAGAGTCACGATGATCGGGATAAAGGAAAGGACACTGCCCACTCCGCTGAATACTCCGTCGATGACCATGCTCTTTACCACCGGGTTCAACCCGTATGAAGTAAGAGCATTGTCTACCAGCACGGTGAACCAGTCGATTCCCAGTGTCATCATATCTGACAGATAAGCTCCGATCACATTGAAGGTCAGGTAGAAGATGGCAATCATGATGAGCGAGAAAACAGGCAGCGCGAAGTATTTATTCAAAAGGATCGAGTCGATCTTATCGCTTCTTCTTCTGTCCGGACTTTCTGCCGTTTTTTTCACACATCTGGAACAAAGCTCCTCGATAAAGCTATAGCGCATATCGGCGATGGCAGCGTTGCGGTCAAGGCCCGATTCATTCTCCATCTCCTTGACGCTGTGTTCGATGAGTTCTTTCTCGTTATCATCCACCGACAGCCTGTCGATAATGTCGGAGTTACCTTCGATGAGATTCATCGCGGCAAACCTCGGAGACATTCCGGCGTTCTGAGCGTGGTCCTCGACAACATGGGCCACGGCGTGTATGCAGCGGTGAACAGGGCCTGGTCTGCAGAAGTCATATATCTTAGGTTTTTCGCCATTTTTTGCTGTTTTTACAAGTATACGTCTGAGCTCACCGATGCCTTCGTCTTTTGATGCAACTATCGGCACCACGGGTATGCCCAGTCCTTCACTTAAAGCTTTTATATCTATAAAGCCACCGCCTGCACGTACCTCATCCATCATGTTCAGTGCCAGCACAACAGGTCTGCCCATCTCGATGAGCTGCAGAGTGAGGTATAGGTTGCGTTCGATATTTGTCGCGTCAACAATGTCTATGATTGCATCTGGATCGTTATTAAGGATGTAATCCCTTGTAATGATCTCTTCGGATGAGTATGGCCGCAGGGAATAAATACCAGGCAGATCTGCGATAGTAAGCTCTTTATCTCCAGAAATCAGCCCTTCCTTCATATCCACGGTCAGCCCAGGGAAGTTCCCAGTATGCTGATTAGATCCCGTGAGTTGGTTGAATAGAGTAGTCTTTCCGCTGTTTTGATTTCCCGCCAAAGCAAATCTCATTTGATTTCCTCCACTTCGATTCTTTTCGCTTCACTTATGAGCAGTGATAGCAGATAGCCTCTGATCTTTATCTGGATGGGGTCTCCCAACGGAGCTTCCTTTACCACTGTAACAGATGCCCGTGGGGTGAGCCCCATGTCCAGTAGTCTCAGGCGCAGCGCACCTTCACCGCCAACTGATGTGATAATTCCGGAGTTTCCGACTCCCAGTTTATCCAATGTCATACGTTCCTCCTATAAACGAGCATTCACTGAAAACAGCCGCTGATTATAGTTAGCTATTGCTAACTCAATTGGATTATATTCCCTGCTATTACTGTTGTCAAGTCAACAAGCTAAACTTTTTCATGTCCGAATAATCGGCCACATCAGTAATCTGTTTTCATGCCATCTATCATTCACGACCTGCACACGAAAGGACAATCCATATGAAGCTAAGATAACAAAACGGTAAATTAAATCTTGACTTTATTACTTTAGTGCGGTATAGTATTAAAGCAGTTTAATAAAAAGGGAGATATTATGAAGAGATTATTGGGCATCCTGTTATGCGCTTTCCTTGTTCTATCCCTTGTAGCATGCGGCGGGAAAGAGCAGGACAAAGTCACATTTACCGTAGGATTCGATGCCGAGTTTCCGCCTTACGGGTTCCAAAACGATCAGGGAGAATATGACGGATTTGACCTCGAGCTCGCCAGGGAAGTCTGTTCCAGACGCGGATGGGAGTTCGTCGCTCAGCCTATCGACTGGAATGCCAAGGACATGGAACTCGAAAGCGGGAGCATCGACTGCATCTGGAACGGTTTTACGATGAGCGATGAAAGGCTCGATAAATACACCTGGTCCAAGCCTTATATGGACAACTCTCAGGTCTTTGTCGTTGCCGCTGATTCAGGGATAAAAACACAGGCCGATCTGGCCGGCAAGGTCGTTGTCACCCAGGAAGCTTCCTCTGCCTTGGAAGCACTCGAAGGGGAAGACTGTACGGAGCTTACAGCGTCCTTTAAAGAATTACTGGAGGTACCGGATTACAACACTGCTTTCCTTAATCTGGAAGCAGGCGGTGCAGATGCTATAGCTATGGATATCGGTGTAGCCAAATTTCAGGTCGAAAGCAGAGGCGGAAAATTCGTCATTCTAGATGAGCCCATTACGGAAGAGAAATACGCAATAGGGTTCAAACTGGGCAATACTGATCTGAAGGAAAAGGTCGAGGAAACTTTAACGGAAATGTATAAAGACGGCACATTCACCAAGATCTCTGACAAATGGGGTCTCACTGATTCCGTCATTTTCGGCAAATAGTATTGTTTAGGTTAATTTGGAGAAAAAAGCGCCATGTCCTTATATGCAATGTTGGAGCTGCTTATCAAGGGATTCAGGATATCCATCGGTATATTCTGCCTTACGCTCATCTTTTCATTGCCTCTCGGGCTTCTGGTCTCTTTCGGAGCTTCAAGTTCCGCAGCTGTAATAAGGCTGCCGATAAAAACGTATATATCGGTCACGCGCGGAACGCCCCTGATGCTCCAGCTGATGGTAGTCTATTTCGGGCCTTATTATCTATTCGGGCTGACGCTTTTTCCTTCATATCGTTTCACTGCGGCGATCATCGGCTTTGTGGTGAATTATGCAGCCTATTTTGCCGAGATATACCGCGGGGGGATGAATGCAATCCCCCTAGGACAATATGAAGCAGCTCAGGCACTCGGCTACACCAGGAGCCAGACTTATGTCAGGATAGTGCTGCCGCAGATGATAAAGACCGTATTGCCATCTCTTACAAACGAAGTGATCACCCTAGTGAAGGACACTTCGCTGGCTTCCGTTTTGGCTGTCAGTGAGATGTTTTCATCAGCCAGGAAGATAGCCTCAGCCCAAACCACGATGCTGCCCTTCGCTTTTGCAGGTTTACTTTATTATATCTTCAGCTTCATCTCGGAGAAGATCATGAAGTATTTCGAAAAAAGCCTGGATTACTATAATTAGGTGCGGCAGATGAACGTTCTTGAAATCGCAAACTTAACTAAAAGCTACAAGGGGAAGAAGGTCCTCTGTGGAATCTCACTTTCTGTCGGTGAAGGAAAGATCCTTTCGATCATAGGCCCGTCAGGTGCTGGAAAGACTACTCTACTCAGATGCGCCTCCCTGCTGGAGGAGGCGGAAGACGGTGAAATTACCCTACAAGGCGAAACCATAGCCTCCTCCATAGGGGGGAAAGCCGCATACTTGCCGGATAAGGAGCTCAGCAAAGCCCGTCGTGCCATAGGAATCGTTTTTCAGAGCTATAACCTTTTTCCCCATTTTTCGGTTTTAAGAAACGTCATCGACGCCCCGCTGACCGTACTGAAGGAAGATAAACGCGAAGCGCGTGAAAAAGCGGAAGAACTCTTAGTTATGATAGGTCTGGAGAATAAAATGAATGCGTATCCTTGTGAATTGTCAGGCGGGCAGAAGCAGCGGGTTGCAATAGCAAGAGCTTTGGCCATGGATCCTAAGATAATCTTTTTCGATGAACCTACCGGAGCGCTGGATCCGAAGCTTACCGCCCAAATGAGCGGATTGATGCGTTCGCTGGCGATGAACGGCATATCTGTGGTGATAGTCACACACGAAATGCCCTTTGCCAGGGATACCGCTGACGAAGTGATCTTCATGGAGAATGGGCGCATCATCGAAAAGGGAGAAGCCAGAAAAGTGATAGATACACCTGAGCAGGAAAAAACGAGAGATTTTATCTGGGGATCGGAGAGATAGATATGCAGGAGCACGATGAAAGCAAAAAACTGAAGGAAAACCTCTTTAAAGCGGTGCTTCAGCTGAGAACCGAAGAAGAGGCGGCAAAATTCTTCGATGACATATGTACCATTGGAGAGATAGACTCACTTTCACAGCGGCTTGAAGTAGCCAGGCTCTTAAAGGAAGGAAAGACCTACATTGAGATTGTCGACCTGGTAGGAGCTTCCTCAACGACGATATCCCGTGTCAACCGTTGTCTTAACTTTGGTCCCGGAGGGTACAGGATCGTACTGGAGAGAATGGAAGATAAAGACAACAACTGACTGCACAGAGATGATCTTACTATCTGACCGCATCTTTTCATTCTGTGCAGTACTAGCTGCATGGTTGCTCTTAAACATGTACCGGATCTGATTGACCGATACGGAAAAATACAAGAACAATGCCATGTGCAAAACGCTCTGTGCATTACGCGTTTTCACATGGCATTTATCATTGATATCTTACTTCCTTCAGGTACAAACCCTGGGGAGGGGCCGTAGGAGCGCCTTTGGAGCGGTCACAGGATTCCACTATCTGCTTTACCTGTTCTGTAGAGAGCTTGCCCATACCCGCGTACATCAGCGTGCCGGCGATGATACGCACCATATTGTACAGGAAGCCGTCGGCTGTGACCGTTATTGCGATAACATCGCCCATTCTAACTACGGTAAGCTCTGTTATATTCCGCACAGTTCCCTTAACGTAGCTGCCTGCAGACATAAAAGCCGCAAAATCCCTTTTCCCTTCTATCTCCCTCGCCGCTGTCTTCATGGCAGTTATATCGAGTGGATATTTCACGTGCCAGGCGCGGTTAAGGTAAAAAGGAGGCAGCACAGTGGAGTTGTATATAAGATACACGTAAGTCTTTTCTTTGGCTCCGAAACGGGAATTGAAGCTCAGATCCGCTTCTCTTGCGGAGGTGACACGGATATCCTTCGGCAGATAGAAGTTCAGGCCGGCCACGATCTTTTCGCAGGGGGCAATGAATTCTGTCTTAAAGTTTGCTGTCTGCGCAATGGCGTGCACTCCGCTGTCCGTACGTCCGCTGCCGTACAGGATGCTTTTTTTACCTGTAAGTGATACTATCGCTTTATTGATCTCTCCTGCTACAGTCTCCCCGTTAAGCTGTACTTGCCATCCCGCATAAGCGGTCCCGTCATAGGCGACGGTTATCACGATATTCCTCATATAAGTCTATAGGTGATAAACCTGGTGGCAAATATCCCTGCCATTGCGAATAGTACTACTGCGTATGCTATTCGGTCGCGTTTCTCGTATCTCAATATCTTCAGTCTGGTCCTGCCTTCTCCTCCATGATAGCATCTGGCTTCCATTGCCATTGCCAGATCGTTTGCCCTTTGGAAAGCGGAAACAAAGAGAGGCACCAAAAGAGGTACATACCCTTTCACTCTTTTTACGATATTCTTGCTCTCAAAATCAGCGCCGCGGGACTTCTGCGCCTTCATGATCCTGTCAAGCTCCTCCGTGAGCGTGGGTATAAAGCGAAGCGCAATACTCATCATCATGGATATCTCGTGGGAAACCTTGCCGAGGAAAGGCACTTTCTTGATCAGTGCTTCCATTCCGTCAGTCAACTGTATGGTCGGCGTGGTAAGGGTCATCATGGAGGTGCCGGATATCAGGAGCACCAGCCTTAATGCCATATTGATGGAAGCAGATACACCTTCACGCGTGATCGTGACTGGTCCTATAGTATACAGCGCCTCGCCTGGCGTCCAGAGCAGGTTGAATACCAGCGTCATCAATATAATAAATACGACGCCCTTTATGCCTCTCAGCACATAGCCTACCGGGATCTTTGAGATGATGACGACAACGATCAGGAAAAACATCGCCGCAAAATAGCCCCAGATGTTACTCGCCAGGAAGAGGAATACTATATACAGAAGCGTGGCCATTATCTTCGTGCGCGGATCAAGCTTATGGATAACCGAATCTGTCGGATAATACTGTCCGATAACAACATCCTTAATCATTTCCCGAATACCCTCAAAATTTCCCTTGCAGCATCCTTCGTCGTATACGAAGATGTATCGATGTCAAAACCTTTTTCCTTAAGCCTCTCCAATACGCTCTTGCTCTGCGGAACATCAAGTCTGATGTTTGCCAGGAACTGGGAATCCGCAAACACTTCGGACGGAGGTCCGTACTTTACGAGCTTCCCTTCGGAAAAGACCATTATCTTATCCGCATACTGCGCCACATCATCCATAGAGTGAGTAACGAGCAGTATGCATATGCCGAGCTCCTGATTCATGTCGCGGATCATATTCAGCATCTCCTCGCGGCCAACCGGGTCCAAACCGCTCGTCGGTTCGTCCAAAATCATGATCGGAGGCTTCATCGCTATGACTCCGGCTATAGCGACCCGTCTCTTCTGCCCTCCGGAAAGCTCAAACGGGCTTTTGTCCTTTATCTCCTCAAAGTTGAGACCCATGATTTCCAGACTCTGGCGCACAAGGAAATCGGTCTTCTCATCGTCATAACCGAGGTTTTTCGGTCCGAAGGAAACATCTTTATAAACAGTCTCCTCGAAAAGCTGCGATTCCGGATATTGGAAAACGATACCTACTCTTCTTACTATTTCCTTCATCGGCACTTTCTTGTCGTTTATATCGATGTGGTTGACGATTACTGTGCCGGATGTCGGAACCAGAAGTCGGTTTATGTGCTGAACGAGAGTAGATTTACCGCTTCCGGTATGCCCGATGATACCTATAAAATCCCTGGGTCCCACATCGAAACTGACGTTATCCAGTGCGATCCTTTCGAATACGGTGCCCTGAGAGTATATATGGGTCAGGTTCCTTACTTCAATCGACATATAGCCTCCACAAGCTCTTCCTCAGAGAGTGTGCCCTCCGGTATATCGAGCCCGCCTTCACGCAGCAGATCGCCAAGAGCAACTACCTCAGGGACTCCGAGCCTGAGCTTTTTCAGGCCTTCGGAATCTGCGAAGATCTCCTTCGGGGTTCCTTCTTTAACGACCTTGCCATCACCCATAACGATTATCCTGTCAGCGTCTGTAATCTCCTCCATGTAATGAGTAATGAAGATCACCGTTACTCCCTCGTCGTTAAGCTTATGCATTATCTTAAGGGTGTCTGCACGCCCGGCAGGATCCAGCATCGCGGTGGATTCATCAAAGACGATGCACTTCGGGTGCATTGCTATGACGCCTGCGATGGTTATCCTCTGCTTCTGCCCGCCTGACAGCTGATGCGGCTTCTGATCCTTGAATTCATACATCATGACAGCTTTGAGGCTTTCGTCCACACGAGTCCTGATCTTGTGCGGAGCCAATCCGAGGTTTTCGGGACCGAAAGCTACATCTTCCTCCACAATGGTTGCCACCATCTGGTTATCCGGATTCTGGAAGACCATTGCGCATGCTTTTCTTATGGCTATCGTATTCTCTGGGTCAGAGGTGTCCATACCGTCCACGAGGACGACCCCTTCGCTGGGGAGCAGCAGTGCGTTGAGGAGCTTTGCGAGCGTGGATTTGCCCGAACCGTTCTTGCCGACGATGGCGACGAATTCCCCTTCATTGATACTGATACTCACGTCATCCAGCGCCTTTACGGGATTATCCCCGCTTTCATAGCTGAAGGACACGTTTTCTAGCTTAATGATCGTATTATCCATATTAAATAAAGAAAACCATTTACAGGAAAACAATCCGGATCAGTTACCGGATAGGCGCTCTCCCGTAAATGGTTTTATTCCTAAGAGAATTATTTCTCTTCTTCCCCACCTTCAACAAGCTCAAGGATGGCCGTGGGAGCGTTATCGCCCGCCCTGTTGCCTACTTTTATGACGCGAGTATAGCCGCCGTTGCGTTCGGCATACTTAGGCGCGATTTCGCTGAAAAGCTTGGCAACGACATCTTTATCATAGATGTAGCTTAAGGCTCTTCTTCTGGATGCCAGATCTCCCTTCTTGCCCAGAGTTATCATCCTGTCGACCTGTCTTTTGGCTTCCTTGGCACGGGTCAGTGTCGTGTTGATCCTGCCGTATTTGATGGTATCGGTCACCAGCCCGCGAAGCATTGCTAGACGCTGATCTGTAGGCCTGCCAATTTTACTATAACCGGACATTGTTATCCTCCTTACTCTTCGCCCTGTTTAAGCGAAAGGCCGATCTCAGCCAGACGCTTCTTTATCTCGTTCAGGGACTTCTTTCCGAGGTTCCTGACCTTGGATATCTCATCCTCGGTTTTTTCGATAAGCTGCTCTACCGTATGTATATCGGCTCTCCTCAGGCAGTTGTAGCTCCTTACTGAAAGCTCCAGCTCCTCGATGGACATTTCGAGCACTTTTTCCTTGACGTTCTCCTCCCTCTCCACCATCATCGTCACGTTCTTTAGGTTATCGTTCAGTTCGATGAAGAGCGCGAAGTGGTCGTTGAGGATCTTGGAAGCCAAAGAAATGGCTTCTTCAGGGCTTATCGTACCGTTGGTCCATATCTCGATGGTGAGACTGTCAAAGTCAGTCATATTGCCGACCCTGGTGTTTTCGACCTTGAAATTGACCTTGCGCACCGGGGTGAATATGGAATCTATCGGTATCGTGCCGATAGGCATGTCTTCCTTTTTGTTCTTCTCCGTGGAATTGTAGCCGCTTCCGGCTTCTACGGTCATCGTCATATAGAGTTTTCCGTCGTCCATGAGCGTGGCAATGTGGGCGTCGGGAGTGAGCACTTCAACGTCAGAATCGCAGATGATATCCGCAGCCGTCACTTCTCCCGGGCCTTCCTTCTCTATGCGAACGGTAGCCGCCTCTCCGGTATGGATACGGAATACTACCTTCTTTAGGTTCAGGATGATCTCGACTACATCTTCGGTGACTCCCGGGATGGTGGAAAACTCATGCAATACTCCGTCGATCTTTACGCTGGTGACAGCGTAGCCGGGTAGTGATGAGAGCATTACTCTCCTGAGGGAGTTGCCGATGGTAGTAGCGTATCCCCTGTCCAAAGGCTCTACGACGAACCTGCCGTATGTCTTGTCAGGGGTGACCTCGGCGATCTCTATATTGGGTTTTTTAAATTCTAACATTTAATCCTCCATTCGATTTCCGAATCTAATAAGGTGTGCAGAAAGCTGGATAGATTACTTAGAATAGAGCTCGACGATAAGACGCTCGTCAACAGGCAGATCGATATCTGCTCTCGAAGGCAGATTGACGACCTTGCCGGTCATTTTATCTACGTCGAGGCTTAAATAGCTGGGGATAGTCTTGCCCGCAGCCGTCTCCGCGAGGGTGACGAATTTGGGTGATTTCCTGGATTTGGTCTTTACAGCGATCTCGTCGCCGGCCTTTGTCAGGTAAGAGGGAATATTAACCTTCTTGCCGTTGACGGTGAAGTGGCTGTGTGTGACGAGCTGGCGTGCTTCTTTCCTGCTGGAAGCAAATCCCAGACGGTAAACGACGTTGTCGAGCCTTCTCTCCAGATACTGGAGCAGTGTCTCGCCGGTGACGCCGCGCTTTACCATGGCCATCTCATAGTAATGATGGAACTGTTTTTCCATAATTCCGTAGGCCTGCTTGACCTTCTGCTTTTCCCTGAGCTGAGTCCCATAATCGGACATCTTGGCACCCGCCGGTTTTCCGTGCTGGCCGGGGGTGATATTCTTCTTATGGTTTGGGGAAAGCGGGCACTTCGCCGAATAGCACCTGTCGCCTTTCAGGAAAAGCTTTTCCTGAGCTCTGCGGCACTGCTTGCAAACAGATTCAGTATATCTTGCCATATTGTATTCTCCTTATCCCGCTTTATACCCTTCTTCTCTTCGGGGGTCTGCATCCATTGTGGGGAATGGGGGTGACGTCCTTGATAGAAGTGATCGTAAGCCCTGCTGTCTGCAAAGCGCGGATAGCGGATTCTCTGCCGCTGCCAGGTCCCTTTACCATAACGTCCACAAACTGCAGTCCGTGCTCCATTGCCTTCTTTGCAGCTTCTGTAGCTGCTGTCTGCGCCGCGTAAGGCGTTGACTTTCTTGATCCTTTGAATCCGAGTTCTCCAGCGGAAGACCAGCTGAGCACGTTTCCCTCAGTGTCGGAAATGGTTACGATAGTATTATTGAAGGAGGAAGCGATATGCGCCTGGCCCCTCTCAACATTTTTCTTGACTTTTTTCTTCTTTGCTCTTGCCGCAGCTGCTGCTGAAGCCGATTTCTGTCTTGCCATCTAATTATCCCTTCTTGCTCTTTCTTCCGACCGTCTTTTTCGGTCCCTTGCGGGTCCTTGCATTGGTCTTCGTATTCTGTCCCCTGACAGGAAGATTCCTTCTATGCCTTAATCCGCGATAGCAGCCTATCTCAGTGAGGCGTTTGATGTCCATGGCAACGTCCCTCTTAAGGTCGCCTTCCACGGAGTATTCGTTGTCTATGATAGTACGCAGCTTATTTACTTCGTCCTCGGTGAGATCCTTGACTCTCGTGTTGGGATCGATCCCGGTGTCGGCAAGTATCTTGTTGGATGTGGTTCTTCCGATGCCGAAAATATATGTGAGCCCGATTTCGACACGTTTACTGTTCGGCAAATCAACGCCGGATATTCTCGCCATTTAGCTTTTTTGTTCCTCCATGTTTTTTATATATGATAAGCAAAGGGATCTCTAAGTCAACTTTCGACTTCAGCCGCGAAATCCCCATGGTAGCATTCAACCCTGTCTCTGCTTATGCTTGGGATTGGAGCAGATCACCATGACATTGCCGTGCCTTTTGATGATCTTGCATTTTTCACACATTTTCTTAACGCTGGGTCTTACTTTCATTATTTTCCTCCTTAACCGGCCGCAGGCCGTCTTCTGATAATGATTTTACTTTCCTTTTTCGCGCCAGATTATTCTGCCTTTGCCCGGATCATATGCCGATATTTCCATCGTCACCTTGTCCCCAGGCAATATTTTGATGTAATGCATCCGCAGTTTTCCCGAGATATGCGCCAACACTTCATGACCGTTATCGAGAACGACCTTGAATGTGGTGTTCGGAAGAGCTTCCCTGACGATGCCCGTTACCTCAAAATAATTACTTTTCGCCACTTAATTCCCCCTTTTTCCTTAAAGAATCATACAGCGCGATCTCTTCAGCCAAAAGAGAATCGGCTGGCAGCATCCCGCGTGCGAGCACCTCGGAGGTTTTCGCCGCCTTGGCACTGGTCACTGTCAGATGGATAAGCTTTTTTTTCTTTGGCTTTGCTGCCTTTCTGAGCTTTCCGTCCGCCAGATACGCGCAGGTATCATCAAATCTCAGCACGATGAACGTCTTATTCCTGTCACGGCCCGCCCTGGATATCGCTATGCTTCCCGGCGCAAGCCTGTCGTCTAAAACGCTCATATTATCGTAAGTACTCTCGGGTCGCCGTCGGTTACCGCTATGGTGTTCTCATAATGAGCTGAAATCTTCCCGTCAGCGGTGCGGACCGTCCAACCGTCGTCATCATCTGTGGTCACTTCCCAAGTGCCCAGATTTATCATCGGCTCCACGGCTATGACCAGACCTTTTTCAAATCTGAGCCCGTGACCCGGTGTACCGTAATTCGGAACTGCCGGATCCTCGTGCATCTCTTCTCCAATACCATGGCCTACGTAATCCCGAACAACTCCGAAACCCGAAGCTTCCGCATGCTCCTGTATGGCATGGGATAAATCTCCCAGCCTGAATCCGACTCTCGCGAATTCGATGCCTTTCCAGAAAGCTTCCTCAGTGACGCGGATCAACCGCTTTGCCTCCTCGGAGACTTCTCCTACAGGGAACGTCCTGGCCATATCTCCTACATAGCCTCCGTACACGGCGCCTATATCTATCGATATGATATCGCCTTCCCTGAGGATATTTCTGCGGGAAGGAATGCCGTGCACCACTACGCTGTTTTTTGAGGCGCAGATGCTGCCCGGGAATCCTCCGTAATTCAGGAATGCGGGACGTGCTTTGAGTTTGGTCAGGGTCCGTCTGGCAATCCTGTCCAGTTCCCAGGTAGAGACCCCGGGGCGTATCGCTTCAGCTACTGCCTGCATTCCCAGAGCGGTGATACGGCCTGCTTCGGCCATTTTTTCAACTTCTTCGTCGGACTTGATCTGGATCATAGTTTATTTGAAGCTGTCGAGAGCATTGTATACGTTGGCCGTAGTTTCCTCAATAGTGCCGTTTCCGTCCACCTTCAGCAGGAGATCTTTCTTCTGGTAGAACTCGATGAGCGGGAGCGTCTTCTCGTCGTATTCCTTAAGACGGCTCTTGACAGTCTCCTCATTGTCATCATCTCTCTGGTAGAGCTTGGCTCCGCATTTGTCGCAGATGCCTTCCTTTTCCGGAGGTGAATTCTTGATGTGATAGCTCGCTCCGCAATCGGGGCACATCCTTCTGCCAGAGATGCGGTCGATGAGCATTGAGTAATCGACCTCGAGATCGAGGGCACAGTCTATCTTCTGGCCCATTTCCTCCAGGCTCTCTGCCTGAGGTATCGTTCTCGGGAACCCGTCCAGCATATAGCCTGCGCTGCAGTCCGGCTGTGCGAGTCTGTCCTTCACCATATTGACGGTGATCTCATCGGGAACGAGGAGCCCTTTCTCGATGTATTCCTTGGCTTTCTTTCCGAGGGGCGTATCTTCTGCCATATTCTTGCGGAAAATGTCGCCTGTGGAAATATGTACGACGCCGTATTTCTCAACGATCTTTGCGGCCTGCGTACCCTTTCCGGCTCCCGGAGGGCCGAGTAAAATGATATTCATTGATCTCCTCCCTATTTAAGGAATCCCTTGTAGTTTCTGATTACGAGCATCTGCTCGAGAGTTTTTACTGTCTCCAGAGCTACACCTACGACGATGAGCAAGCTGGTCCCTCCGAACTGCAGGTTCAGCTTGAGCACATTACCGGCGATGATTGGGATTATGGCAATGATGATCAGGAACAACGCTCCGAAAAGCGTCAGTCTTGAGGATATCTTCGAGATATACATTGCCGTGGGTCTTCCTGTCCTTATCCCGGGTATTGCTCCTCCGTAATCCTGGATATTTTTCGCGATATCGACCGGATTGAAGGTAATCGCTGTATAGAAATACGAGAAAGCGATGATTAGCAGCACATATACGATAGTCGTGAACCACGTTCCCCAGGCCATGAAATTCGCCACCTTGGTGAGAAATGTCGAATTTGGGAAGAAGGAAGCCAGCGTATTCGGGAACATCGTAATGACTGAAGCGAAGATTACGGGGATGACCCCGCTCTGATTCACCTTCATCGTGATGTAGGAATTCTGTCCTCCCATCATGTTGCGGCCCCTGACCCTCTTGGAGTACTGTACGGGGATCCTTCTCTGTCCTTCCTCGACTTCTATAACACCCATGATGGTAACCAGCATGAAAACGGCGATGACAGGAAGCATCCAGATTGGGAAGGTCTTGCCTGCTATTCCGTCGATGATAGTCCGGATAGCGCCCGGAAGCGAGCTCACGATACCGATGAAGATAAGCAAGCTGGTCCCGTTCCCGATGCCTTTTTCCGTCATGGCTTCGCTCATCCAGATGATGAAAGCCGTTCCTGCTGTGATGACCGCAGTGACAAGAGCTACGATGTACCAGGATTTATCCGTAAGCAATCCGGATATGGTCAGCGTGGTTCCCAGGGACTGCATTACAGCCAGACCTATCGCCGTATAACGGGTGTAGCGGGATATCTTGCGCTTGCCCTCTTCTCCGCCTTCCTTCGCCAGGTTCTCGAGACCGGGAATGGCGATGGTCAGCAGGTTCATGATGATCGAAGCGTTGATATAGGGCGTGATGCCCATGGCGAATATCGAGAAGTTCTTCAGGTTGTCTCCGGAGATGATATTGAACAAGCCCATCATGCTGTTCGAGCTGATGTAGTTAGCAAGCATCGATCTGTCGATGAACGGCACCATGATATGGCTACCCAGCCTGAATATACCCAACATCATCAGCGTATAGAGGATCTTCTTGCGAATATCCGGTGTTTTCCATGCGCTTTTGAGTGTCTCTATCATTACTCTTCCTCTACTTTTCCACCAGCAGCGGCAATCTTCTCAGCCGCGGCCTTGGATACGGATACTCCTTTTAATGTAACGGCTTTGGATATCTCGCCGTTGCAGAGCACCTTTACTATATCGAAATTGTTCTTGATTATTCCTTTATCTCTTAAAACGTCCACAGTGATAACCGTGCCGTTGTCAAACACGTTCAACTTTTCGAGGTCCACTCTGGCGACCAGCTTCTTGAAGCGGTAATTGGAGAATCCTCTCATAGGAACGCGCCTCGTCAGAGGCATCTGGCCGCCTTCAAATCCCATGCGGACCCCGCCGCCTGAACGCGAATTCTGGCCTTTCTGTCCTCTGCCTGCTGTCTTGCCCTGTCCGGACGCGGTGCCGCGGCCTTTGCGGACAGGTTTTCTGGTGCTTCCCTCAGGAGCATGCAGATTATGCAGTTTCATTCTCTATCCTCCTTATAACTCTTCCACCTTCATCAAAAAGCCGACCTTATTGAGGATACCCCTTGTCGCGGGGGTGTCGGGCATGATGACGGATTCGCCGATCTTCTTGATGCCGAGCGCATGTACTATCTTGCGATGGGCCGGGATCCTGGTGATCAGGCTCTTGACCAATGTGATCTTAAGTTTCTTTTCTTCCATGTTAGTCTTCTCCTTAGCCTAGGATCTCCTCCACGGTCTTTCCGCGTTTCTTGGCTACCATCTCGGGGCTGCAAAGGCTCTTAAGTCCTTCCAGTGTTGCTTTAACGACGTTCACTGCCCTGTCGGAACCCAGGGACTTGCAGCGTATGTCCTGGATACCTGCCGCTTCGAGTACGGCTCTAGCGCTGGCACCGGCAATGACTCCGGTCCCTTTCGGGGCGGGCATGATCTTCACCTTTCCGGCTCCGAAAACGCCGATGACCTCATGAGGGATGGTAGTTCCGGAAATGGCTACCTTTACCAGATTCTTATGAGCATCCGCAACGCCTTTCCTGATGGCTTCGGGAATCTCGATGGCCTTCCCCATTCCGACGCCTACTCTGCCCTTGCCATCTCCGACAACGCACAGGCAGGAGAAACGCATATTGCGGCCGCCTTTAACAGTCTTGGCAACACGGTTTATCTGAATGACCTTTTCCGTGAATTCTTTTTCTTCAACAGCGGGTTGTGTTCTCTGATTTTTATTATCCATTCTCTTAACGCGCCCTCCTTAAAACTCCAGCCCGGCTTCGCGGGCGGCTTCGGCCAATTCCTTGACTCTGCCGTGATAAATGTAACCGCCCCTGTCAAAGACCACGGTCTTAATCCCGGCTTCCTGAGCCTTGGCTGCGATGTCCTTGCCAACAGCCTTGCTTGCTTCGATTGAAGAAGTGCTCTTGAGTTCTCCTGCGAGCACTTTGGAGCTGGATGAAACCAGAGTCTTTCCGACGGTATCGTCGATGATCTGGGCGTAAATGTACCTGTTGGAGCGGAACACGCTCAGGCGCGGAATATCCGGAGTGCCGTTGATGGTATTTCTGATCCTCTGGTGTCTTTTCTGTCTGTTTTTGTTCTTCAAAGGCTTACTGACCATTTATCCTACACTCCTCTCTACTTTCCTGTCTTGCCTTCCTTGATACGCACGTACTCGCCGGCGTAGCGGATGCCTTTGCCCTTGTATGGCTCAGGCGGCCTGAGGCGCTTGATATTGGCTGCGTGCTGTCCTACTGCTTCCCTGTCTATACCGGAGACCTTTATCTTGGTCTGTCCTTCGACTGTGGTGGTTACACCTTCGGGATCGGGCATTGTAACCTGATGGGAAAATCCGAGGCTGAGCACAAGGTTGTCTCCCTGTTTGTCGGCCCTGTAGCCGACTCCGACTATCTCCAGATCTTTGGAGAAGCCGTTGCTTACGCCTTCAACCATGTTGTAGATGAGTTTTCTGGTGAGGCCGTGCATGGCGCTGTCCTTACGCGTCTCCTCTTTGATCGGGGAAACGGTGAGGACACCGTCCTTTTCTTCCAACTTCATGTTGTCGCTGATCTTTCTTTTAAGTTCGCCCTTGGGGCCCTTGACGGTGACGACTCCGTCAGAGACCTTTACTTCAACTCCCTGAGGGACATTGATCGGCGCTTTACCTATTCTTGACATGTTGCCTCCTATATCTGCTACCAGACGTAGCAGATTACCTCCCCGCCGATGTGATTCTTGCGGGCGTTTCTGTCAGTCATAATGCCCTTGCTCGTGGACATGATCACGACTCCGAGCCCGTTCATAACCTTGGGCACTTCGTCCTTGCCTGCGTACACGCGCAGTCCCGGTTTGCTTACTCTCTTGAGACCGGAGATAACACGATTGTTATCTTCGTCATATTTCATGGTGACCTCGATCATCCCCTGCTTATCGTCTTCGGTGACCTTGTAGTCACTGATATATCCTTCTTCCAGAAGGATCTGTGCGATCGATTTCTTCATGGTGGAAGCAGGGATCATGACGGTGGGATGCTTTGCCTTATTTGCATTCCTTATTCTGGTCAGCATATCCGCAATGGGATCTGTCATTGACATAGCTCTTTATCTCCTTCTTCCTTATTACCAGCTGGCTTTCTTGACCCCGGGTATCTCGCCTTTGTAAGCAAGCTCCCTGAAGCATATTCTGCAGAGTCCGAATTTCCTGAGATAGGCATGGGGGCGTCCGCAGATACGGCAGCGGGTGTAGGCTCTCGTGGAGAACTTGGGCTCGCGCTCCTGCTTGGATATCATTGATTTTTTTGCCATAATGTCCTCCTTTATGCCCTCTCGAACGGCATCCCGAGCTGGCTTAAAAGCTCGTATGCTTCCTCGTCCGTCTTCGCCGTGGTGACGAAGACAATGTCCAGTCCGCGGATCTTCTCGATCTTGTCGTATTCGATCTCGGGGAACACCAACTGTTCCTTAAGGCCGAGCGCGTAGTTTCCGCGCCCGTCAAAGGAAGAGGATGGAACTCCGCGGAAGTCCCTGATACGGGGGATGGCGATATTGATGAGCCTGTCGGCGAAATCATACATCCTATCGTGCCTTAAAGTCACTTTGGCCGCGATGTCCATGCCTTTTCTGAGTTTGAAGTTGGATACCGACTTCCTCGCCTTTATAACGAGCGGCTTCTGCCCTGCGATGGTTGTCAGCTCAGAGACGGCGCTTTCCATGGCTTTGGTGTTGTCTTTAACGTCACCGAAACGCATGTTGAGCACGATCTTGTCGAGCTTCGGTATCTGCATCACGTTCTTGTAGCCGAACTTCTCCTTGAGAGCCGGCACTGCTTTTTCATCATATAATTCTTTGATTCTCGCTGTCATGCCTTAGCTCCTATTCGTCAAAAGTCTCGCCGCATTTTTTGCAGTATCTGACTTTCTTTCCGTTTTTAAGGACTTTATGGCCGGTCCTCACGCCTTTCTGACATTTCTCGCAGTAAAGCATCACATTGGAAGCGTCTATGGTACCTTCCTGTTCGATGATGCCGCTCTGCGTGTTGCCCCCCTGCGCCCTGAGGGCTTTCTTGATCATATTCACGCCTTCAACAATGACTCTGTTCTTCTTCGGAAGCACCTTGAGGACTTTGCCCTTGGCGCCCTTGTCTTTATCTGCTGCCCCCGAAATCACTACTACTGTATCTCCAGTTTTTACACGCATATCGATACCTCCTACAAGACTTCCGGTGCCAGCGAGACGATCTTCATATACTGTTTGTCTCTGAGCTCCCTGGCGACAGGCCCGAAGATACGGGTGCCCCTGGGCTGCCCGGATGAGTCGATGATGACAGCCGCGTTCTGGTCGAACCTTATATAGCTGCCGTCGGGTCTCTTCAGGCGGTTGACCGTTCTGACGATCACGGCCCTTACAACGTCGCCGGCTTTGACGGTTCCGTTCGGGGAAGCACTTTTCACAGAGCAGATGATAACATCACCCACGCTGGCGTATCTGCGCTTTGTTCCTCCCAGCACCTTGATGCAGAGAAGCTCTTTAGCGCCTGTGTTGTCTGCAACTCTCAGACGAGATTCAGCTTGTATCATTTTCTTCTGCCTCCCTGCTTACTTAGCTTTCTCTACTATCTCGACCAGTCTCCATCTCTTTGTCTTTGACAAAGGCCTGGTCTCCATGATCTTTACAGTATCGCCCACTTCGCAGACGTTCTCTTCATCATGGGCGAAATATTTCTTCGTCGACTTACGGCGTTTTCCGTAAAGGGGGTCCTTCGTGAAGGTCTCGGCGGCGACGACTATCGTTTTATTGCATTTTGCGGAAACGACTTTTCCCTGTCTCACTTTTCTCTGTGCTCTTTCCATCATGCATCCTTCCTTTCGCGAAGTATCGTCTTGACCCTGGCATAATCACGCTTGACCTGCTTCAGATGCATCGGGTTATCCAGCTGCCCCGTGGCGTGCTGGAAACGAAGGTTGAACAATTCTTCCTTTAGATCAGCGAGCTGCTTGTTCAGCTCGTCATCTGTCTTGTTTCTTAATTCGCTGGCCTTCATTACGCTTCACCGCCTGTATTCTCTTTTTCGACAAACTTGACCGCTATGGGCAGCTTGTTTGAGGCGAGCCTCAGGGCTTCCTTAGCCACTGCCCTGTCTACGCCTGCTATTTCGAAGAGGACCTTCCCCGGCTTGACAACTGCCACCCAGTATTCGGGTGAGCCCTTTCCGGATCCCATTCGGGTCTCGGCAGGCTTCTTGGTGATAGGCTTGTCCGGGAATATCTTGATCCAGACCTTTCCGCCTCTTCTTATATATCTGTTGATGGCGACACGGGCAGCCTCTATCTGATTGGACTTGATCCATCCAGGCTCGAGGGCCATAAGCCCGAAATCACCGTAAGTTACCGTATTGCCTCTCAGGGCTTTGCCCTTCATGCGTCCGCGGTGAACTCTTCTGTATTTAACTCTTTTAGGCATCAACATATCGAATTCCTCCTAAAGCACTACTTTGCCTGTCCTGCGGCCTGGGGCTGCGTTTTCTTTGACGGCAGAACCTCGCCGTTGTTGATCCAGACCTTGATGCCGATCTTGCCGTAGGTGGTGTCGGCTTCAGCAAACCCGTACTGGATATCCGCTCTCAAAGTCTGCAGGGGAACGCTGCCCTCGGCATATGCTTCGGATCTGGCGATCTCGGCGCCGTTAAGGCGTCCGCTGCACCTGACCTTGATGCCGTCGACTCCGCTTCTTCTGGCCCTGTTTATAGCCTGCTTCATGGCTCTCCTGTAGGCGCTCCTCTTTTCCAGCTGTCCGGCGATGTTCTCGGCGACGAGCTGTGCGTCAGTGTCCACATTCTTGACTTCCATGATGTTGATGGCTATCTGCTTGCCGGTCATCTTCTGGATCTCTTTGCGCATCGCCTCGACTCCTGCGCCGCTTCTTCCGATTATACGTCCGGGCTTGCCGGAGTAGATGAACAGCACGACCTTATTGCCGCTGCGTTCGATATCTATGCGTGAGATCCCTGTGGAATACTGGGTTTTCTTGATATACTTGCGGATCTTCTGATCTTCTACCAGATAATCGGAGAACCCTTTGTCCTTGGAAAACCATCTGGACGACCAGTCCCTGATAACTCCGACTCTCAGTCCGTTGGGATTAACTTTATGACCCATTCTCTTACTCCCCCCTATGCTCTTTCCTTGAGCGTTACGCTCAGATGGCTGCTTCTCTTGAGGATGATGGTGCCCTGCCCATGAGAGCGGGCCTTCATGCGCTTGAGCGTCGGTCCCTGATTCGCGAACGCTTCGCTGACATACAGCTTGCTTTCGTTCATCGAATGGTTGTTGGTGGCGTTTGCAGCCGCGCTCTTCACGACCTTCTCGAATTCCTTCGCCGCTTTATTCCCGGTGAACTTCAGGATAGCCAGAGCCACATCCAGGTTCTTGCCGCGGATGAGATCAGCTACTCTTGCCGCTTTGAGTGCAGGCACACGTATGTATTTTGCAGTTGCTTTTGCTACAGTTTCCATATCTTCTCCTAAGACACCCTGGTTTTCTTATCGCCGGCATGGCCTCTGAAGGTCCTGGTCGGGGCGAATTCTCCGAGCCTGTGACCGACCATGTCTTCGGTTACGTATACGGGGACATGCTTTCTTCCGTCGTGGACAGCTATGGTGTGTCCGACGAACTGCGGGAAGATGGTGCAGTCACGGGACCAGGTCTTGATGATGCTCTTCGTATTTGTATTGTTCATCTCCTCGATGCGTTTGAGGAGCCTTTCATCTACATAAGGGCCTTTCTTTGTTGATCTGCTCATGCTTACTTACCCCTTCTCCTGACAATGTATTTATCTGAAGGCTTGTTCTTCTTCCTGGTCTTGTATCCCAGCGCCGGCTTGCCCCAGGGGGTCATCGGTCCGGGATGTCCAACAGGAGCTTTACCCTCGCCACCTCCGTGCGGGTGGTCTATCGGGTTCATCGCGCTTCCTCTTACATGCGGACGGATGCCGAGATGGCGGATCTTTCCGGCCTTGCCTCTGTTGTAGTTCGCGTGATCCAGGTTTCCGACCTGGCCGATGGTTGCGCGGCATTCCTTGCGCACCATCCTCATTTCGCCGGAAGGAAGTCTCAGCGTTACGTAGTTGCCCTCCTTGGCCATCAGCTGCACGTATGTTCCCGCGCTGCGGGCCATCTGCGCACCTTTGCCGGCCTTCATCTCAATGGCGTGGAGCACTGTGCCCATCGGGATGTTTTCCATAGGAAGGGCATTGCCCAGCCTGATGTCGGCCTCCGGGCCGCTCATGACCTTATCGCCCACCTTGAGCCCGAGAGGGGCCAGGATGTAGCGCTTCTCGCCGTCGGCGTAGAAGAGCAGTGCGATGAAGGCGTTCCTGTTTGGATCGTATTCGATCGCCTTGACGGTGGCGGGGATCCCATCCTTATTGCGCTTGAAGTCTATGACTCTGTACTTGCGCTTTTCTCCGCCGCCTCTGTGGCGCACCGTGATGCGGCCGTTATTGTTTCGCCCGCCTTTTTTGCTTTTTTTGGAGAGCAGGGACTTTTCAGGAGTGCCCTTGGTGATCTCTTCGAAGGTGGGGCCTGTCATTCCTCTCATACCGGGAGAGGTCGGTTTATATACTTTAATACCCATTGCTGCGCTCCTTATCCTTACATACCCTCAAAATACTGGATTTCTTTGCTGTCGGGGGTCAGGGTTACGATGGCCTTCTTCCAGGAAGAGGTCTTGCCGACGAACCTGCCCTGTCTTCTGACCTTTCCCTGGACGTGCATCGTCGAAACTCCGGCGACCTTCACGTTGAAGATCTTCTCGACCGCGTCCTTGATCTGGTACTTATTTGCTGTCTTTGCCACCTGGAAGGTGTATTTCTTCATGGCTGCCGCGTTCATCGAACGCTCGGTTACCACGGGCTTTATGATTACTGCGTAGGGATCCATTAAGCGAATACCTCCTCGATCTTATCGACTGAATCCTTGGTGACGAGCAGATTGTCGTATTTCAGCATATCGTATACGTTGAGCTCGCCTACCGTGGTGCATTTAGCCGTCGCGATATTGTTCACGGACTTGAACACGTTCCTGTCGGAATCGGCTGTGACTACGAGGGTCTTTGCCAGCTTCAGATTATCCAGCACTTTGACCATCTCTTTCGTCTTCGGTTCATCGAATGTGAGCGCGTCTATAACGAACAGTTCCTTATCCTGGACCTTGGCGGAGAGCACGCTCTTCATTGCCAGCCTCCTCATCTTCTTGTTCATGCTCTGGGAATAATCCCTCGGCTTGGGGGCGAAGATGACGCCGCCGTGGTACCAAAGCGGGGAGCGGGACGTTCCTGCTCTCGCGCGGCCGGTGCCCTTCTGTCTCCAGGGCTTTCTGCCGCCGCCGGAAACTTCGGAGCGGGTCTTGGCGCTCTGGGTGCCCTGACGCTGGTTGGCGAGATACGCCACAACGCTCTGGTGCACTACCGCTTCATTGGGAGTAATGCCGAATATCTCGTCACTGAGGTCGACAGAACCTACTATCTGACCGTCTTTGTTATACATATCAGCTTTCATGTCGTTTCCTCCTACTTGGTCGCTTTGACTACTTTCTTGGCTTCGGTAAGGGTTATGAAGGAACCGTTCGAGCCGGGCACGCATCCTTTGACTAGGATCATGTCGTTTTCAGCGTCGACCCTGACGACTTTCAGGTTGGAAACGGTCACATTCTCGCTCCCCATGTGTCCGGGAAGCTTCTTTCCCTTGAATACCCTCGAGGGATCCGAGCTTCCGCCGTGGGAGCCGGGGCCCCTGTGATATTTTGAACCGTGTGCCATGGGTCCGGTATGCTGGTTATGGCGCTTGATAGAACCCGCATATCCTTTGCCTTTGCTCACTCCGTGGGCGTCCACTCTGTCGCCCTCGGCAAACACGTCGGCCTTGATCTCGTCGCCCATCGCATAGGTGCCTTCAAGCTTGAACTCCTTGAGCATCTTCATCGGGGCGACCCCGGCCTTGTTGAAATGCCCCTGAAGGGGCTTTGTAGCAAGCGCTTCCCTCTCGGGGTAGAACGCCAGCTGCACTGCGTCATAGCCGTCGGTGTCAGCCTGCTTTACCTGCGTCACCTTGCAGGGGCCGGCCTGAAGCACCGTCACCGGTACTATTTCGCCTTCGGAATCGAAAACCTGAGTCATTCCGATCTTCTTAGCTATAATAGCTTTCTTCATCCTTTTTCCTCCATCAGCGGACCGTGGGTGAAACGGTCATAATTTTATTTGATCTCGATGTCCACGCCTGCGGGCAGATCGAGGTGCATGAGTGCATTGATAGTCTCGGGAGTCGGATCTGCGATCTCGATCAGACGCTTGTGAGTGTGCATCTGGAACTGCTCCCGGCTGTCCTTGTACTTGTGGACCGCGCGAAGGATCGTTACCACTTCCTTTTCGGTGGGAAGGGGGATGGGGCCGCTCACTTCAGCTCCGGTTCTCTTCGCTGTCTCGACGATCTTGGAAGCGCTCTGGTCCATGACCTCGTGGTCGAACGCCTTCAGTCTGATCCTCATTTTTGTTGTTGCCATATTTCCTCCTATTTCTGCGGCGGGCATCGTACACTGCAATAGGTGTACAGCTACCTCTTATTCATCGGGGTGCATCGGTCCCGACTCGCCGCGCCGTTCTCAGACGGCATTTATCGCGGGAATTCCCAACTCTCAGGAAGAAGAGTTGCAACCTCTCCGCGGTATGACTGAAGCAGAAATGGGCATAATAATCCCTTTAACTGCACAGCTTTTTGATATTACACCATAAATATGCGGTTGTAAAGCAGATTTTTTCGATTTTTTGCTTTTTTTCTCAGGCGGAGACACCGTCATCGGAAGAATCGACGGATTTTTTTAAGTGCCCTGCGGACGTTCAAAAGCTTTTTATTGAATAAGCCGGAGCCATCGGTTATAATAGCGCTGTAAAAAACTCTACATAAATTCTATACACACAGCGGTGCAACATGAAAAAGAAATTCTTTTCCTTAATAATCCTTACTGCCGCGATCCTTATCGCGACATTCGCTTTCTCGGAAGAAGCCTTTGCCGAAGGAGGCCCGGCGGTGCCGGACAGTCTGACCTGCACGGTGGGAGGAGTCACGACCAGAGCGGCCTTCGGCAGCAGCATCGAGCTGGACCCGGAAACGCCTCTCAGCGGATCGGGAACGGTTACCTTCGCTTCTTCCAAGCCTGGCTTTATACCGACAACGGCGTCACTTAACCTGACAGACAACGAAGGTAAACAGGGTTCCGTTACAGTAACATTCAAAGCTGATGGTTATGAAGACAATCCCTGCACGATCACTTTTCACGTTAAGCAGGGCAATATGAACGCTTCCGCCGCAGACGTCAGCGTACAGTATAACGGCGAGCCTCACGAGATCGAAGTCAAAGTCACAGGTACCAGCAACTATTCAATCTATTATTCACCCGATACCGCGCTTAATTCCGGCAACTACTCCACCGCAGGAAGCCAGACCCCGCCGGAATACACAGTGCCGGGCACAAATACGACAGTATATTATTATGTGCATTACACCGGCAGCGGCAATTTCCAGGATAAATCCGGCAGCGCAAAAGTCACGATCTCCAAAGCGACGCTTACCATAACGGCTGAAGATGTCAGCGTCGAATACGACGGCAAGGTCCAAAGCGGCCTCAGATGCAAGGTCTCAGGCCTCGCGGAAGGCGACAAATTAGTTGACTCCTCGGTCCAGATAAAGAGCAAAGACCCCTCAGTCATCAACGCCGGCACATACCCCGATTTTCTCATACCGTCAGGAGGCAAAGTAGTCAATTCAGCGGGTACGGACGTAACGTCATATTATACAATAAAATATAAATACGGAAAACTTGAGATAAAGCCGCGGCCCGTTGAGATCAAATGGTATGTGGATTCGACCTTCGGGGAGGAATACAAGCCATCCTCGTTCGTATACACCGGCATGGAGCATACGGTCTACGCGAAAGTCGTGAACGCCGCAACGAATCAAACCACGAATACGGAGGACGTCGTTACCGTATCGAAATACGATACGTCAAAGACCAACATCCAGCTCAACGCGGGGAAATATACCACCGAGATCAGAGAGCTCTCCAATAAAAACTACACGCTTAAGGGCGGCAAGAATACCACGCTGTCATGGACGATCTCCAAAGCGCCTCTGACCATCTCGGTCGCCCCCGGAAGCCAGACAGACAAGTTCTATGACGGCACGACTGCCGTTACCAGCGAAGCAGCTGTCCTCGAGATAAGCGGCCTGGCTATGGGCGAGACAGCACAGGCCCGCGGCGAATGGGCATACAGCGATCCGGCAGCAGGCGACAACAAGAGCATCACTATCAGCAATATAGTCATCGACTATGCAAGCGCGTCATCCGACAACTACACCTGCTCCACCACGGAACTGACCGCCACGGGGAGCATCAAAAAGGCGATGCTTATCATAAAGGCAGACGATATATCAGTGCCTTACAAGCAGCCTGTCCCAGCCTTCACGGCGACCATAACAGGTTTTGCGGAGGGCGAGGATGAGTCGGTGCTTACAGGCGAGCTTTCTCTGGAGAGCGATTACACTTCCGGAAGCCGCCCCGGTTACTACAAGATCACTCCTTCCGGCTACACTGCCGACAATTACGAGATACAGTACCAGGACGGCGAGCTCATCATCCTTACGGAGAAAGGCGAACTTCCGAAGAAATGGATGTCCTTTTCCTCAGTGTGGGTCCCCTTCGCCATCGTCGGTGTCGTGATCGTGACCGGCATCATCATGAATGCCGTTATAGCAGGCCGCAAGCGCGGCAATCGCAGAGGCAAGTCCGGCAAAGGAAGCGACGCTAAGACCCGGCGCCTGGAGACAGCAGCCGCTGCCGAAGGAGCAGGCAGAAAGAAGCGCACGCCCGCAGGAGAGTCCGAAGAGGAAACACAGGACGAGACAAGGGATCTCAGCGGCGTGGAAGAAGACTTGGACGATGTCGAATCCGATGAAACGTTCTACGATGATGAGGATCCGGACGACACGGATTACGATGATGAAGACTTCGATGAAGATTTTGACGATGACTTCGATGACTATGATGACTTTGATGATTTCGACGACTTCGACGATGAAGATTTCGGCGATATGCCGGATGAGGAATAAGAGATACTGAATATCAGGAGCAGCCATCCCCCCGCAGAGCGGGGGGATTTTTAATACCTGCGCTTCAGGCGCGCAAGAAGACCTTGTGGCTGCGATAGTAATGTACTCCCGGAGATCTATGCTATAATAATGATATATTCCAAGGCTGTCGTTGACTCAAGAGCCCGGGTTATGCAGAGGCTGCATGGACATCGTTTCCTATTTTTCTTCACTGGCCAAAAATAACGGCGACGCCCTCCTGGGGGTCAAAGCCGCCTTGCTCAAGTTCTTTTGGGACAAAGGCTTCTATTTCGATGTGAAAAAGCACCTCGAAGCCATATTCGACGAATTCACCTTAAACAACATGATATCCATATGGGCGGGCAGGGATGTCAGCATCCTCTCCGAGGAACCCCTGTTCCTGGATGACGATGCAAGGGAGCTTCTGGGCAGCATCCTGTCAAGCCGCGCGCTGAACATGTCCGCGGAAAAAGGCTCAGTCATCGGCAGGATCTACGGGGAATCGATCCCCTCCTCCGAAAAGAAGGAAAAGGGAGTCGTCTATACCCCCGAGGATATCTGTGAATACATGACCCAGATCATCGCCGAAGGAGTGAAGGATACGGACCGTCTGTTCGATCCCGCCTGCGGCTGCGGCATCTTCCTGGAGGCCTTCTATGACTGCCTCATGGCAAGGGCGTGCGTGATGGAGAGCGGGGAATATGTGGCGGCGGTGCACAGGCGCATCATCGAAGAAAACATCTTCGGGGCTGACACCTCACCTCAGGCAACGGCGATCTCCAAGATAATCCTTGCGCTCCGATACCACGAATGTGTGATATCGGACAATATCGTCTGCAGGGACAGCCTGCTCTCCCTCGGAGACGAACTGAACGGCACCTTCGACTTCGTGGTGACCAATCCTCCCTACG
Source organism: Eubacteriaceae bacterium (assembly GCA_017551505.1). Classification (GTDB taxonomy): domain Bacteria; phylum Bacillota; class Clostridia; order Eubacteriales; family Anaerofustaceae; genus JAAYHF01. The sequence continues at coordinate 18,675 of JAFZLL010000028.1, read as the reverse complement.
TCGGCCACAAACAGATCAAGTCTGCCTACCGCAGAAAGATCGCGGAGAGATATCCCTCGGTATACAAAGACAAGGCAGATCTGTCCTACTGCTTCTTCGCGCTGGCCGAAAGGCTCCTTAAGGACGGCGGCAGGCTCGTATTCGTTACTGGGCGCTATTTCGCGCAGAGCCGCTTCGCGGAAGGCCTCAGGCAGTTCATCATCGATAATTTCACAGTGGACGAGGCTGTGGATTTCTACGGCCTCAGGCCCTTCAAGACAGCAGGCGTGGATCCCATGATCATCTCCATGACGAAGGGAGGCAGCAGGGGGATCTTCAGAGCCGTCAAATATGACAGAGAGATGCCCTTTGACCTGAGGACGATGCGCAGCGGAGCATTCGGCATAACGATGAATAATTCCGACCTTTCGGCTGACGGCTTCAACTTCCTTTCGGATACGGAAAGGCTCGCGACGGAAAAGATAATCAAAAAATCCTCCCTCAGCCTGGCAGACACCGTGGAGTTCTTCCAGGGCGTAATAACCGGCTGTGACAAGGCTTTTGTGGCGGATTCCACATCCATGCTCTATTTCGGGTGCATCGACGAGTGCGGCAGGAAATGGATAAAGAGCCGCGATGTACGGCCCGGCGGTATCGAATTCCGGGGGCAGTACGTGCTCTATACCAACGGGGCAGACGATATCGAATCCATGCCCCAGACTCTTTCAAAGATATCCGTTTATAAGGAAACGCTACTTAAGCGCAGAGAGTGCGTCGAGGGGACCCGTAAGTGGTATGAGCTTCAGTGGCCACGGCGCCGCGAACTGTTCGACGAAGCCAAACTGGTCTTCCCCTATAAGAATGACAGAAGCCTATTCGTTTACGACGATTCCGGTTTCTACTTTTCGGCAGACGTCTACGGCATGAGGGCAAACGAGCGGTTCAGGGAGCAATTGGACCTCAGGAAGCTCGCCCTGCTGCTCAATTCCCCGATCTATGACGCTTATTTCAAGACCTTCGCCAAGAAGCTGGGCGGGGCGCTTTACGAATACTATCCGAATACGGTCAAAAAAATGATGATCCCTCCTGTGGACGTGATAAACGGTTTTGATTCCATTGAGGATGTGGAGGCTTATTTCAGTGAATAGGATGAAAAAACACTCTTCTGTGTCAGTCTTCTCAGAGGCATTGGGATGAAGACGGGTATCTTCACATGGTTCGGCTATATACTGCCGTTTGACGAAAAGCTCCGCCTGATAAAGGAAGCCGGGTTCGACGCAGTATGCGTCTGGTGGGGCAATGAATTCGCAGAATCAGACGGCAGCAGGATCAGCCAGATGGAGGCAGCGCTTAAGGCAGGTCTTGACGTGGACAACGGACACCTTCCGTATTACGGCTGCGATAAACTGTACTATTCGAGCCTGGACGGAGAGGAACGCTTCGGTTTCTACAGGGAAAGCATCGCGCAAGCGGGCAGAGCGGGACTCGACAGGCTCGTCATGCATCCTTTTGAGCTCAGCATGCCTGCAGACGGAAACATCGATTTCTTCGTTGCCCGCCTCAATACGCTTATCGAGGAGGGAGCCAGATCAGATGTGGCAATATGCCTGGAAAACCTGCCCGACATGGATTCTTTCCACAGGATAGTACAGAAGGCCGACGGGCGGCTCAGGATATGCTATGACAGCGGGCACAACCACAAGGACTGCGGAGACGACCTCTCTTTTTTGGACAGATACCGTTCCAGGATAGCGGCTGTGCACCTCCACGACAACGACACAAGCTCGGACAGCCATCTGATCCCGGGCGAAGGCACGATACGCTGGGATGAGGTGAGGGACGCGCTGGCACTTACCTCCTATGACCGGTCCATGATGCTGGAATGCGCGCTCCCCTACGATCAGGAGAACGACAGACCGGAAAAGGATATCAAGCCGGAAGAGTATCTCAGGGAAGCGATAGCTTCGCTCCATAAATACTTCGGGAGGGAGTAAAGTGAAATACATCGCAGGGATCGACATCGGGGGAACTACGATAAAACTCGGGCTTTTCACCCCCTACGGAATGCTTATCGGCACAGATTCCGTTCCTACCGATATTTCAGATAAAGGTTCAGGAATAATCCGCGATGCCGCGTATGGGCTGAAAATGCTCGCAGATGCCAGCTTAGTTGCGCTGGAAGATATCGGAGGAGTAGGCATAGGCGTACCGGGACCGGTACGGGCAGACGGCCTCGTAAACGGATGCGTGAACCTGGGCTGGGGACTGACGGACGCGGCAGGAGAGTTCTCCCGCATGTCGGGCCTACCGGCAAGAGCCATCAACGACGCGAATGCCGCAGCACTGGGCGAGACATGGCGCGGCAGCGCTGCCGGGGCGGCAAACGCCTTTTTCGTCACCCTGGGCACGGGAGTCGGCGGAGCCTTCGTTTCCGAAGGAAAGGTCATCACAGGCACGAACGGAGCAGGCGGCGAGATCGGCCATATCACTGTCAACAGGGCTGAAACAGCATACTGCAGCTGCGGGAAGCGTGGATGCCTGGAACAATACGTTTCTGCCACCGGGATCATCAAGGCAGTCAGATCCGCTTTGGACAAAGGTGAACCTTCGAGCCTTTCCGGACTGGATGAGATCACCGGCAGGGACGTGTTCAACGCGGCGAAAAATGGCGACGCAGTCTGCCTGAAAGCGGTCGATAACGCCTGCGGGATACTTGGGGAAGCACTGGCCATGACTGCCTGCATCGTTGACCCGGATATATTCATAATCGGCGGAGGCCTGAGCGGAGCCGGGGATTTTCTGATCGATAAGGTAACGGCGAGTTATAAGAAAGCAGTCATGTACCCGTGCGCGGACACCCCGATAGTCGCCGCCTCCCTCGGCAATGAAGCCGGGATGTACGGCGCGGCGGCGCAATGGCTATGATGATGATCGATACAAACTGAGACAGCGCTGCAACGATAAGCATCCGGCGAGAACGAGATACAGTCCGGATGTAATGACAGTGCGATCAATGTCAAAAGAGGAAGCAGGGGTGCCGCAGCAGCTTTTCACGAAAATAAAAAAACGCCTTGCGGATCAGGCGTTCTGCCGCGGTATACCTTTCAAGCTGATCAGACGAGCGGTTCATTATGCAGACAGGAGGCCTGTACGGGCCTCCTGTATCTATTACTGTTCATGGTGCGGACGACAGGGCTTGAACCTGCACGCCTTGCGGCACAGGATCCTAAATCCTGCGCGTCTGCCAATTCCGCCACGTCCGCTCGCAAAGGAAGTATAGCAAATCAGCCTTATCAAGTCAACGCCGGCCGGCTCTCCTCTGTTTTTTCGTAATACTCGCAGTATTTCCGCACCGGACAGGCAGAGCACTCCGGATTCCTCGCGCGGCAGATCTCACGGCCGTGTTTTATCAGCATGTGGTGGATCAGTGACCAGTCTTCCTCGGGAAAAGTTTTCATCAGGACCTGCGCGGTCTTGTCCGGGGTCTTTTCGTGTGACAATCCGAGCCGTCCGGATACGCGGAAGACATGGGTATCCACTGCGATAGCAGGCACACCGAATGCGTTCGACAGCACGACACTGGCCGTCTTTTCACCCACTCCCGGAAGCTTTTTCAGTTCCGCCCTCGTTTCGGGCACACGGGATCCGTAGTCTTCCACCAGTGTCCTTGACAGACTCATTATATGCGCGGCTTTAGTCTTATACAGCCCGCACGGGCGGATGATATCCTCCAGCTCGTCGATGGTCAGTCCGAGCATCTGCTCAGGGGTCGAGGCTCTCCTGAAGAGTACGGATGTCACCTTATTGACCCTTTCATCAGTGCACTGGGCGGACAGTACGGTCGCGACGAGCAGCTCATACGGTGTTTCGAAATCAAGGGCGCAGGAAGCATCCCAGTACGCCGCTTTCATATCGGAAAGGAAATCGGGGATATCTTCTGTTTTCATGGCAGTATTATAGCATAAGCAGGACCTTTCGTCATTAGGGATCGAAGTATGGGAAGGACAGTACATGAATGATTCGATGGCAAATAAAAAAGGCTGCCGCATGAGTGACAGCCCTTTGCGATCTGATGCTGTTATAACGCGCCTTTCCTTAAGGATCGATATGCCGCTTCCCTCGTTCAGGAAGCTTCTGACCCAGGCGTCTTTTTTTATTCAGGCATCCTCTTGCCGGTGAACGGCGTGACCCCCATGGATGAATTGGACGAGCCGGTGATAGTGTCGCTGACCGGGTCGTATTCGCCTTCCATAGTCAGATTCATCTGCATGCCGCCCATATTCATCGACAGCTGGCACGTGAACTTGTTATTCTCGAATTTTACCGAAGTGAATTCGGTCTTCGCACCGAAAGCCTCGCTGACGCCGCTGTACACGCCGTTCTCTTCCTTGATGTACCAGTAAGTGGTGGAATCACCGAAAGATGATCTGGACAGGCATTCCCAATTTCCCGCAAAGCCCATGATTGTTCCTCCTTGAAATTTGTACATCCATATTATATCTTCTAATTTGAGAAAAGTCAATTTTGTCTTACCGTTTGACTTTGATACAGCGTTGTGATATGGTGATTAAAATCGATGAGAATAAAGCACTTCATTTTCTGAGGGATATATGGAACAGAATAAGGATGCTCTGGTCGCCGCGGCAGGCGATATATACGTGGACGTCTATACGGACGGACGCCGCTACGCGGGCGGAAACTGCCTTAACGTGGCTGTGCATATGAAAAGGCTCGATATCGAAACACGGTTCTGCGGTGCCGTAGGCACCGATGAAAACGGCAAGTTTGCACTGGACGCCATAAACAGGGCAGGGCTCGACACCTCCCGTATAAGAGTTATAGAAGGCGAGACCGCAAAGACTTTGGTCAGGCTCGTGAACGGCAACAGAGAATTTCTCGAATATCCCCTGGGAGTGATGGAACAGTATTATCTGGGTGAAGATGAACTGGACTATCTTTCAGGATGCCGCATCGTGCACTCCGCCATGTGGGGATGCGTGCATAACGACCTGTATAAGCTCCGTGAGCGCGGAGTGAAGATATCCTTCGATTTCTCCGATATTTATGAAGGAGAGATAACCGAAACAGCGATAAGGAACTGCGACTACGCCTTTTTCTCCTACAGCGAGAGCGATGATGAGTATATCCGCGGGTTTATAAAGGATATGCAGTCCAAAGGGCCTGAGATCGTCTTCGCCACTTTCGGGGACCGCGGCAGCCTGGCTTACAACGGCGAGTACTATACAAAATGCGGCATAGTGCCGGCTGATGCGGTTGACACACTCGGTGCGGGGGACAGCTATATAGCGGGCACCCTGGTCGGCCTGGTGCGCGGCCTTTCACTCGGAGACAGTATGCTGCAGGGTGCCAGAGTAGCCAGTGAAACAATAACGTTTTTCGGTGCATGGTGATCGCTTATACCGGTCAGTATCCATGTATGCACCAAATGCGGCAAAGCATATGACGACAATTCCTCTGACAGGGATTGTCTTTTTTTCCGTTCGGCTTCAGCATGACGCGGTCCGCGGTCCCGGCACGCCTCTTTTCCTGAAGTCCCTGTACAGACTGGCTGTCCCATGAGCATGAATAAATGAAAAAAGCCCCTGCCCGAGACAGGGGCCGGGAGCTTTCTGTTACGAATACATGGAGCGTCCGCGAAGCAGCTTTGCGAACAGGTAAGCCGTAACGGGCACACAGGCGCATATCCCGATAAGGGAAGCCATCATACGGAAGAGCTGGGTGGTTATGATGTTATTATTGAGCAACACGAAAAGCGGTGTATCATAGCCGGCGTAGATGATCCATATCGGCACAAAGCACACCACTGAGGCAAATACCAGTCCTACGGAGGATTTGGCCAGTGCGGAACGGCCTTTATCCATGCCGTAAGCGAAGAGCGCCTCCATCGATATATAGCGATTGGACTTATTCGTCTCAATCATGTGGTCGCAGATAGCTCCGCTCACGTTCATGGCGCTGCCTACCGTGAGCATCATCGTAAGAGCAAAGGTAAGCCCGTCAAAATTCATCGCGTAATGCTCAGGCATGTAAAGTATCATTTCCAGTTCGGATTCACCGAGGCCGATGAGATGGGCAGCCTTCTCCGCGATAAGTCCGAGGAAAGCTGCGACGGCTGCGGCGATAACCGTCCCAACCAGGCTTGCCAGATAGTCTTTCCCAAAACCGAGATCCATCCAGAGGTTGAATGCGGTGACGATCAGGGCTACCGGGAGCACAAGCAGTTTGGGATCTATCCCATTGAGCATGAAGGGGACAAAATAGAAATAATAAGACAGGCAGCTGAATACCACAGTCACGACGACTCTTATTCCCGAGACACGCCCTACAAGACAGATGACGATGGCTGATACTATGGCGTAGGCGATAAGCAGGTCTACCCTGTAATAATCGCTTATATAGATCGATGAGATATCGCTGCTGTTTTCGGTCATTTCAGCGGAGAGCATCACCTTATCGCCTAATTTGAAGATCATGGCCGACGCATCAAGGGTATTTGCGGTATTGCTGGTGGAATAGACCCTGTTCTTAAACGGTCCGGAAGTGATCTTCACCTCCAGATACTGCACAACCTGGTGCTCGTCCATGGTATTGTCCTGACGGCTGGTTATTGTCTCCACCTTGATGACTTCTCCGCGGAAGTATTTGACGATGGCATTCGTGACTCCTTCCTCAGAACCATCTTCAATCGGGTCTTCCGTGACCGGGTCTTCTGTATTCGGGTCTCCTCCTTCTCCGCCGCCCTCTGTATCCGAGGTTCCTTCACCGCCGTCGTCTCCTTCAGCGAAAACCGGCGGTGAAAGAAATACTATCACCATAATCATAATCAGGATCAATATCAGAGCGGCGTAAAGGCTTTTTTTCATTATTCTTCCTCGCAGAAAATGTATCAGGAGATTATCTTCATCACTACGGTCCTTGCGGCGATGAGTCCTGCCGCAGCAGGCACGAACACCATGCTGGGGATCGTATCCTTGATTTTAACCGGAGACTCATCTGACCAGACACAGTCAAGGGCTTTCACACCGGCGTCCTTCAGGTGCCGTCGCATGACCTTGGCCAGAGGGCAGATCTTTGTCTGATAAATGTCGGAAACCTTCAGGAGGGTCGGATCCGTTTTAGCTCCCGTCCCCATCGCGGATATCTCGTAGATGCCGGCTTTCTCACAGTATACTGCAAGCGCCGTCTTGGCCGCGGTATCGTCAACAGCGTCTATAAGGGCGTCATAGCGTTCTTCCCCGAGGATCTCTTCCACGTTGTCCGCAGTGATCCTTGCCTGTATCTCCTTGACCAGACACTGCGGATTGATGTCATGGATGCGAGCCCCTGCAACCTTTGTTTTAGGCTGGCCCGCGGTGGAACCGAGAGCGTAGATCTGGCGGTTCACGTTGGTGATCTCTATAGTGTCCGCATCGCATACCGTGATGTTCCCGACGCCGCTTCTGGCCAGAGCCTCCGCCGCCCAGGAACCCACTCCGCCGAGCCCCGCCACGAAGACTTTTGCTCCCCTCAGCCTCGATACCGCTTGCTCACCAACTAAAAGCTCGCTGCGAGTATAGATGCTGTTCATTTATTTTTCCAGCTCTGCCTCTTGCATCATGGCGTCCATATCGAGCTCCATCTCGCTTCTGAGGAGCCCGTCAGAAGCCAGCGCGCCTTTGAATGCTTCGATCTCGCTCGTTATGTCTATGGCGTCAAAATCATAAAGGCTGTCATTCAGTCTGCTGAAAGCCTCCACGATGGTGTCGAGGCATTTTTCTATGTCGTTTTTGATACTGGCGATATTATCGCTCTCAACGGTAAGATCCTCCAGCTGAGCGTATGTATCCATCAGTTTTACGGTCGTCGGAAGATAATAATCCATGAAGCGGGTAGTCTTCCTGCGGACGGCCTCATCCTCTGCCGCTCTCTTGCAGATGTCCTTTGTCAGGTCCTCGATGCGGCAAATGTCATTGCTGATCTTCTCGCTGTCGATCTTCTCGTCGGCTTTTTTCATCCGATCGATGTATTTCTCAGCCTCGCTGAGCATCGGGTCTTTATCCTTGTTCTTGGCTTTCTTGACTGCTTCGGCAGCTTTTCTGGCATCCCTCTCGGCTTCCTGGAAAACTGCGGTGAAGGTATCGTTGCCCCCGTTATATACATTGACCGTCTGCCTGGGAGCAGTCTCCACGACAGTCTGCACATAATAAGGAGCTTCCTCCAGGGAAATGATCCTTTTTTCAACCAATTTGGCCAGATCAGCGCGCACGGCCGCCTCTGACATCCCCATATAGCGGCAGATCTCGCGGATGGATCTGGTTTTGCCGCTGGCGAAAAGCGCGCAGTATTTCTTTGCCCTATTGTACAGCATCAGATCGCGAGCCTTGGCGATCAGATAGATGATCAGCCCAAAGCTGTAGAAGAACGGAAAGATCACGCTGACAAGGTTCAGCCAGAAAATCCCTATCGCGATCCAGAAAGCTCCCTGCGGGGCAAGAGAAGACAGCCTCCTGTAATCGATCATGTCGACGGTTATCACGTCAGCCCCGTAAACGCCCTTTGGTCTGTATACTTTATAATATGTGCTTTTGTAATTATTTCGTGCCATGTCAGTCACCTAAGCGATTATAACATAGTGAATTATGAAACAGTGCAAGTTTAATTGAATTCCCATCATTCGCCGGGCAGCGGGGACAATAGCCTCGACAGACAGCCTCTTTATCGACAGAACAGTGCCGCCGGCAGCGATCGATATAAAAGCCCCGGTGAGATCGGCAGTCCCACCGGGGATAGAATGACCGTTTCTATTTGTTTACGGATATCAGGCTCACGGTCTGTACAGCTCGCCATTGACGTCATACTGGTCTGTAACGTCCCCCATCATCGCGAAGAGCGTAAAAACATCCAGCTCTCCGGTCATTTCCAGCGAATTGTTCTTCTGGTATTTTTTGACCGCCTCTTCCATCTCACTGTCGAAAACATCGTCATATACCGCGTCCTGAGGGTAGTAGCCCAGGGTCCTCAGCAGGTCCTTGGTCTCGGTTATCTTTTCCCCGCGCACTCCCGCGGCGTAGGTGATCGCTTCGCCGTCAAGGCTGTTGCGCGTCTGCGGATTGATAGTTCCCGTGACATCCAGTCCGCGCGAGGTCTGGTAGTCGGTAACCGCCTGCACGGTCTTGGTATCGAAGTCCTTATCCTCGGGGTACTCGGACAGGAATTTAAGGTAATACAGTTTCTTCTTATAATTAAGGACCGTCGTATTGGAGTCGCCCAGTTTATATTCGGTCACCAGCGGAGGCGTCGTGGGATCATCCGGCTCTATCGCCAAATTGTCGGTATTGTCCGTAAGAGCCCTGTACATCATTTCCGGGGAAATATCGAAAAATCTCGAATAATCGAAAAAGAACTCTGCGTCGAAAGAAGCAAAGAGCATTATCGCCATCGCGATGACGAACACGTATAGGACTGCGGACCTGAATCTGATCATAATCTCCTCTTTACTAGGAAGTTTAGCACAATTAATAACCAATATGAAGTCAACGCTCCGGATTAATGCTAAAATAACAAAGCCAAATAACATAGCAATGGGAGAGTATTATGGAATTCCTGAGATTTTTGAGTTCATACAGGACAGACTTCTGGAATACAGTTTTCTCCGTCGTGACCCTCTTCGGAGAGGCCACGATCCTTGTCGCGCCGCTGGTCGTACTGTTCCTGTGCGTAGACAAGAAGGCGGCTTACCGCGCAGCTTTCGCTTATTATTTTTCCGCGCTGCTGCTGAATAACATAAAGCTGCTTCTGAAGATCCCGCGTCCATGGATCATCGATCAGTCCTTCGAGCCCGTTGAAGGAGCAAAGACCACTGCAACAGGTTATTCCTTCCCCAGCGGACACAGTCAGTCTGCCTCCAGCATCTACGGTTCACTTGCCCTCTTCATAAAAAAACGCTGGGCGAAGGCTGCCCTTGCCGTCTTAACGGCAGCTGTCGCCTTTTCAAGATTGTTTATAGGCGTCCATACGCTTGCAGACGTAGTCGTCGGGCTCCTTATAGGGTCTGCTTCCGCCATACTCTTCTCTATGATCAGGATCGATGAAAAAGGCCGTCCGGTGCTGTCAGTCATTCTCGGGATACTCGTTGCCTTCTCAGCCGCAAACGGCTTTATTGCGTGGCATGCCGGAGGTGAAGTGGCCGCAAATACTCACGACATCATGACCGTTTCCGGATCCGGACTCGCCCTGGCCCTTGGTTATTTCCTGGAAAACAGGTACATCAGGTTTGACGAAAAAAGAGGCAGCTGGATATATCATGCGGTCAAGCTTTTTGTCGGATTGGGAGGGACCGCAGCGATCAGAGGAGCCCTCAAAGCCGTTCTCGGCACCAGCGCACCGATGAACTTCATACGCTATTTTGCAGCTATCAGCTGGATCATGATCATTTTCCCGTGGCTCATCAAGCTCAACCAAAATTACGCCGATATGAAGACCGCAAAGGCTGAAGGCATCACGGCCGAAGAGCAGTAAGCCTGCATCCCTGATCTCTACGGCGCAGAGAGGCACAGACAGCTTTCCCGCCGGCATGGAGAAAACTGCTGTCCATGTGGCATGCACCTTAAAACTTTCAATCAACCGCGGAAAAGTCCCGTAATAGATATATAAAGATGTATAATGACTATATGGAGGCAAAAGCAATGGAACTTAACGCTATCATTCTTGCCGCGGGCAAGGGAACCAGGATGAAATCCGATCTGCCCAAAGTCCTGAATCCGCTGGGAGACAAACCAATGGTCTCCCACGTGATCGAAAATGCCAGACAGGCCGGAGTAAAAGATATAGCGGTCGTCGTCGGATACAAGGGGGACATGGTCAGGCAGGCTGTCGGAGACGGCGTTTCTTGCTATACCCAAAAGGAACAGCTGGGCACGGCGGATGCGGTGAAGAGCGCGTCTGCCTTTTTTGAGGGGACAGAAACCCCAGTGCTCATACTGCTAGGAGACGCCCCGCTGCTTTCCGCGAAATGCATAAAAGACCTGTTTGAATACTTTACTGAGAACGAGGCTGACCTGTGCGTACTCACAGCCAGCGTGAAGGATCCCGCCGCTTACGGGCGCATAAAGAGGGACAGCAGCGGCAATTTCACGGGGATCGTTGAAAAAGCGGACGCGACCGACGAGGAGCTCAAGATCAAAGAGATCAATTCGGGAGCCATGCTGTTCACCCCTGGATCATTGACATACTCGCTGGAAAGGATAAAGAACGAAAACACCAAAAAGGAGTACTATCTCACTGACGCGGTGTCAATTCTTATAGCAGGCGGCAAAAAGGTACTTGCATACGACTGCGGGGATGAGAATGCCGTAGCAGGTGCAAATACGAGAGAAGAACTCGCCGCCTTAGAGGAGATCTACCAGGGGATGCGGCATCCGAAACAGGCAAGCTGGTAATCAAAACGCATTTATTTCATTTTTTATTTATAAATCATCCAAACAAAAGAGAGGAAAAACATGGACGGACTTTATCAAGACATCGTGCTCATCGGCGGGAGCGCGCACCCCAAACTGAATTCTGAGATCTCCGAAGCGCTGGGCATCCCCCTGACCACAACGGAGATCAAGCATTTCGCAGACGGAGAGAGCTATGTGCATATCTGCGAATCCGTTCGCGGCAAGGACGTTTTTGTCATCCAGCCGACATGCAGGCCTGTCAACGAGAATCTGATGGAGCTGCTTATCGCCATCGACGCTTTAAAACGTGCCTCGGCTTCACGCATCAACGCCATAATCCCGTATTACGGCTATTCACGTCAGGACCGAAAGGACAAATCGAGAGTCCCCATCACATCAAAGCTGGTAGCTGACCTTCTTGACAGAGCGGGAGCAGACAGGGTCGTATCGGTGGATCTGCACGCGGATCAGATCCAGGGATTCTTCGATATCCCTATGGACGCGCTCACGGCGCAGCCGATCATCGTAGACCATGTAAAAAACAGCGGGTACGATCTGGACAACCTGGTGGTCGTCGCACCGGACGTTGGCAGCGTAAAGAGATCGCGTTCCCTGGCTGAACGTCTCGGCTGCCCTCTGGCGATCATAGACAAGCGCCGTCCTCAGGCTAATGTTTCCGAAGTGATGAACGTCATCGGAGACGTAGTCGGCAAGGACGTTCTGATGATAGACGACATGATAGATACGGCAGGGACCATCTGCGGCGCCGCAAATGCATTAAAAGAACTTGGCGCAAAGTCCATCACGGCAGGCTGCACTCACCCCCTTTTCAACGGAGAAGCTCCCAAAAGGCTGATGGAAAGTGCCATAGACAGGATTATCGTCACCGACACCGTCCCTCTCACGGAAGAAAAGAACATAGATAAAGTCGTTGTCGTATCCATAGCTCCGCTGCTCGCCAAGACCATAGACCGCATCCATAAAGGGAAATCGGTCAGCAGCCTGTTCGAGGAATGAAAATGGACAATCTGGAACTGAAAAAAATAGCTGCCGAGGCAAGGAAGGATATCATCGAGATGGTATACTCCGCCTCCAGCGGTCATCCGGGAGGGTCGCTCTCCGGGGTCGAGATAGCAGCTCTGCTGTATTTTGAGATCATGGATATCCCTTCGTTCACAGATCCGGACCGTGACCGCTTCGTGTTGAGCAAAGGCCATGCCTCTCCGCTGCTGTACTCGATGCTGTGCGCTAAAGGCGTTGTCCCGAAAGAGGAACTTAAGACGTTCCGCCGCATGGGGAGCCGCCTGCAGGGGCATCCCGATATGAAGAAACTGCCTGGAGTCGAAATGACCACAGGCTCACTGGGGCTGGGTGTCGGCGCTGCCGTCGGCATGGCGCTGGCGGGTAAGACCGATAAAAAGAATTACAGCGTATACTGCCTCTGCGGAGACGGGGAGATCGAGGAAGGCAGCGTATGGGAGGCATGCATGTCAGCTTCCCATTACAAACTTGATAATTTCATACTTATAGTCGACAATAATAATCTGCAGATCGACGGCGAGATAGGCAAAGTGATGAACCCTTATCCGATAAACGAAAAGCTGGCGGCTTTCGGATTCGATGTCGTCACAGCTGAGGATGGAAACTGCTTCGACTGCCTGAGATCAGCCTTCGGGAAACTTACGGAAAAGAACGGAAGACCAAAAGCCCTCGTTGCCAAAACGGTCAAGGGCAAGGGCGTCTCCTACATGGAAAACCAGGCCAAATGGCACGGTTCAGCTCCAAATGAAAACGAAAGGGATCAGGCCGTCAATGAATTGGACATGGAGCTCGCAAGGCTCGCGGAGGAAGAGAAATGAGTGAGGATATCGCCACAAGAGAAGCTTACGGGCTGGCTTTAAAAGATCTGGGAGCAGTCAACGATAAAGTCGTGGTGCTGGATGCCGACCTGTCGGGTTCGACCAAGACATCCAATTTCGCGCAGGCATATCCGGACAGATTCTTCGACATGGGCATCGCGGAGACCAACATGACGAACGTGGCCGCCGGCATGGCTGCATGCGGCAAGATCCCGTTCATCTCCACCTTCGCAGTTTTCGGCACAGGGAGGAACTACGATGCAGTGCGCCAGAGCATATGCTACCCCAACCTCAACGTCAAGATAGCCTGCACGCATGCAGGTCTCACGGTCGGAGAGGATGGCGCCACCCACCAGTCTCTGGAGGATATCTCCCTGATGAACGGACTCCCCAACATGACCGTCTTCGTCCCCGCAGACGCCGTGGAAGCGCGGGCTGCGGTTTTTGAAGCCGCAAAGATAGACGGACCGGTATACCTCAGATTCTCACGCGGCAAGACCCCGGTAATCTACCCTGAGGATCACGTTTTCATCCCGGGCAAAGCCGACGTGCTCAGGGACGGCCATAACGTTGCCATCTTCGCCTGCGGAGTGATGGTGTCCGAAGCCCTGAAGGCAGCCGAACTGCTCTACGGGCAGGGAGTAAGCGCCGCGGTGATAAACGTCAGCACGATCAAGCCTTTGGATAAGGAGACTGTAGTCAGGTACGCGCAAAAATGCGGAAATGTCATTACCTGCGAGGAGCATTCCATATACGGAGGCCTTAATGCGGTCATATGCCAGACGCTCGCAGAAGAGTGCCCGACACCTGTCAGGGCGGTCGCGGTAAATGATGTTTTCGGCCAGAGCGGAAAACCCGACCAGCTTATGTCGCACTACCACCTGACCGCTATGGACATAGCGAAAAAGTATAAAGAATTCGGCGAAAAATAGAAAACGTAGATACAGTAAGAAGGCCGTTCTCCTTAAGGGGGCTGCTTCGCGGCTCCGGAAAGAACTCACTGGCGCAGTAGGCGGATGGCCTAAGGCTGTATCCGATTAATCATAATTCCACAACTGTTTTTCTTGATATGATGTATTATTTGATTTACAATTGAATCATCATAAATCAATTTTATTTGAAGCGGTTTTTAAAACTGCGCGAAAGGACAAAATGAACAGAAAAATACCTTTTTCGGAGGAAGAATTAAGAGTCGTTGAAGTACGCCCCGGCTTTATGGGCCGTCCAGGCAACCCAATTATTAATACTCCCGTCACACCGAAGGAAAACATCACTGCCCTGTTCTGGGACAAGGAGTCCTACTGGTATCCCCTTCCGGGAGAAATGGGCTATTGGGCAGCCCCCTTCTACAACGATATGCTGGGCAGAGGCGGACCGGCAGGTACGACCGATGCTTTCGGAATCGTTTGGGAATGGGTCGAATCCGCCCGCGGCTCCATCGTCCATCCCGGCGATCCGTTCCTGTCGAACGCCAACGAGTGGCCTGACAAGATCCACTTCCCCAATCTTGACGAGATAGACTGGAAGGCAGATGTCGAAAAGTCTCAGATGCCGGATCTGCGTTTCTCGCCTCAGATGTCCCTGATAAACGGCTTCTGGTTTGAAAGGCTGATCTCCTTTATGGACTTCGCCCCCGCCGCCACGGCACTTGTCGATGAGGACCAGCAGGACGCCGTCAAATCCCTCTTCAGGGCCACCACGGATTTTGCATGCGATCTCGTCGATCATATCGTCCACTATTATCCGTTCCTGGATGGCTTCAATATCCACGATGACTGGGGTGCGCAGAAGAACCCGTTCTTCTCCATGGACATCGCATATGAGTTCTTCGTACCCTACATGAGGGATCTTACAGATCATATGCACTCCTACGGCAAGTACGTTACTCTCCACTCCTGCGGAAATAACGAAAAGAGAGTCCAGGCATTCATCGACGGCGGATTCGACCAGTGGGATCCACAGCCAATGAACGATACACACGCCCTTTACGAGGAATTCGGCGACAAGATGATCTTCGGTATAATCCCGGATCAGTTCGATCCCGAAAAGACCTCAGTAGACGAACAGAGAGCAGCTGCCAGGGCATACGTAGACAAGTTCTATAAACCCGGCAAGGTTTCAATGTTTAACCTCTATGCAGGCCCGGTCATGACCGATGCGTTCAAGGAAGAGGTCTATGTATACTCCCGCAAGAAGTACGGAGGCACCGTCTGACAATCCGTCAGAACGATATATAATAAAAGGAAACAGCAATATGTTTTGTAAGAGGCATGAGCGATATCATGCCTCTTCTGTTTTTCGGTCTACTCGCCGTATTATCCCGCCGCGGGATCTGTCTTAAAACTCTGAATAAACTGCATCTGTCGTCGTCTGCTGTCCGGAACTCATCAGAAGGACATGGCTTGAGGTCGAATACTCAGGCGCAGCGATGTTTTTCCTTCTTCTTTCTCCTTCTCTGTATTTAATAATTGAATTGTCTGTTTTTTTGCGGTATTATGGCTGTACCTGTTCATTCACAGGGAAATCAACCACCGGAGGTAATAATTCTTATGTCAGATGAGCCTAAAAAACCATTTTATATCACTACGGCCATCGCTTACACGTCCGGCAAACCACATATCGGCAATCTATACGAAATAGTGCTTGCGGACGCGATCGCCCGCTTCATGCGCTTCAGCGGATATGACGTATATTTCCAGACAGGCACCGACGAACACGGGCAGAAAATACAGGATAAGGCAGAGGCGGCGGGCATGGCCCCCCAGACATTCGTGGACATGATCTCAGGTGAGATCAGGCGCAACTGGGATGTCATGAACATATCCTATGACCGTTTCATCCGCACTACAGACCCTGACCATATGGCCAAGATCCAGAAGATATTCAAACGCTACTATGAACAGGGAGATATCTATAAGGGCATGTATGAGGGCTGGTACTGCAAGCCTGATGAATCTTTCTACACCGAAAGCCAGCTTATCGACGGCAAATGCCCCGATTGCGGCCGGCCGGTCGAATATGCCAAGGAGGAAGCCTACTTTTTCAAGCTCTCCAAGTATGCGAAGCGCCTGGAGGAGTACATCGAATCACATCCGGATTTCATCCAGCCCGAATCCCGCAAGAATGAGATGCTCAACAATTTCATACGTCCGGGACTCAAAGACCTGTGTGTTTCGCGTACCAGCTTCAACTGGGGAATCCCCGTTGATTTCGACCCGGGACATGTCGTCTACGTCTGGATAGACGCCCTCGCCAACTACATAACCTTCCCCGGATATAACCCGGACGGCGAGGATGAACCTTCATTCAAGAAATACTGGCCGGCGGATCTCCACCTGGTCGGCAAGGATATAATACGGTTCCATACTATATACTGGCCCATCATGCTGATGGCTCTGGATCTGCCGCTCCCGAAGAAGGTCTTCGGACATCCATGGCTCCTTGTAGGAGGAGGCAAGATGAGCAAGTCCAAGGGAAACGTGATCTATGCCGACGATCTGGTCCACTCCTTCGGTCTGGACGCGATACGCTATTACTGTCTCAAGGAAATGCCCTTCGCGCAAGACGGCAACCTGACCTACGACCTGATCATCGACAGGGTGAACGGAGAACTGGTAAATATCCTGGGCAACCTGGTAAACCGCACCATGGCCATGACAAATCAGTACTTTGACGGGGTGATCCCTGCAAAATACATTGATGACGCCATGGACAGCGATCTCATAAACGAAGCTTCGACCCTTTTCGAGAGGGTCAGCGAGAAGATGGCTGACCTGAAGATATCTGATTCGATGCAGCTGATACTTGACCTGTTCAGACGCGCGAATAAATATGTTGACGAGACACAGCCCTGGGTGCTTGCCAAGGATCCGGACAAAAGAGAGCGTCTCGGCGGTGTGCTTTATAACCTGCTGGAAGTGATCCGGATCTCCGCCTGCCTGATCAGATGCTACCTGCCCGATACGGGGGATAAGATGCTGAAGATGCTCTCCTGCAGCGATAATTCCATGGAATCCTGCCTGTCCTACGGCCTGCTGGTGCCAGGGACAAAGCTTGGAGAGTCTGAAAAGCTCTTTGAGCGCATCGATCCGGTAAAGCAGATGGCAGCCGTAGAGGAATACCTTGCCAACAAACCAAAGTCCGCTGCGGAAGCCGCAAACGTGATCGCTGCAGCACCCGCCGCGGAGCAGCCAAGCGATAATACGCCCGATGAAGGAAGCTATATTACGATCGATGATCTCGGAAAAGTGGAATTGAAAGTCGGCAAGATCATATCTGCCGAAAAGCATCCCGACGCGGATAAGCTTCTGATATTAAAGGTCGATACCGGTGAAAAGATACGCACGATTGTTTCAGGAATCGCAAAGTATTATAAGCCGGAAGAGATCACAGGAAGGACTGTTACGGTAGTTGCAAACCTTAAACCCGCGAAGCTGAGAGGTATTGTAAGCGAAGGCATGATTCTGATGGCCGAACACGACGGAAAACTATCCTTCGTGGCGCCTTCGGATGATATTCCCGCAGGAGGTTCTGTCAGGTAATGGCGGTGCGCAGAAAGCTGAGGGGCACCTTCGACAGTCCGGCCGACAAAAAACGGCGCCGTACAGCGATACTCAGAGGGATCGTGTTTTCCTTCATCATACTGGCTGCCGCCGCAGTCTCAGCGCTTGTCATTACTCAGCGCCGCTACGGATATATCCCCTCGATAAGGCAAATGGCCGCAAAAAGAATCGAGGTAACGCTGCCGGAAGACGGTACCGAATATGAGATCGTGCCAGGGACAGTCGTCAAACTGGATATCAAAACCGTTATGACAACATGGAATTCCCGCAGGGACACCGACCTTACGGAAAAATACAAGCTGAGAATGTTCTTCTCGGACGCAACAATATGTGACAGACCCGAATTCAACGAGATCGCCCTGCACAGTGATGTAGAACCCGGAACGACTTTCACTGTAACAATAGTCTACGCAGATCAGACAAGAGTACTCAATTTCACTGCAGTCAGCGGATTGGCCCAACCTGAAGTCAATGAAAATGAGGACGACGGCGGAGAACAGTCAGAAAATGAATCTGCGGAGACTAATGGCCAATAGTCAGTTTTTTGTTCCTTAATGCACAAAACGCCTTCTGTATTCAAAAGAAGGCGTTTCTTATTATGTCAGCCGCCAAAGACAGTTGAC
This sequence comes from Eubacteriaceae bacterium, assembly GCA_017551505.1. GTDB lineage: Bacteria > Bacillota > Clostridia > Eubacteriales > Anaerofustaceae > JAAYHF01. Next base: position 214 of record JAFZLL010000028.1, on the reverse strand, counting down.
AGTATTGTTAGAGACCAAAACAGGCGGGCTTCATTATGCCCGCCTGAAATCTATCTAGCATTATCCGTTAAGGGGATTAGAGGTCCTTTACCATTTCCTTTGCCTTGATGGCGGCAGCGCCGGCGTCTACAGCATATCCGTCAGCACCGATCTCATCTGCGAATGCCTGGGTGACAGGAGCTCCGCCGACGATGATCTTGAAGTTGTAGTTGGG
>JAFZLL010000027.1 GCA_017551505.1 Eubacteriaceae bacterium | reverse complement strand
GCTCTCCGGCGTGAAATCAGCGTTTTCCCCGTCCCACTTGTATGTGTTCTCAAGGAAGTATCTGGCCATGAACCATCCGCGCGGAGTGTTGTAGATATGGTCGGAATCCGAACGTGACCCGAAAGCGAGTCTTGGGTTGAAAGGTCCGTCCTGACCCGTGTAAAGGTGATTCTTTTCCACGAATTCCTTCAGATCCTCGGAGCACATGCAGTATTCCTTTTTGCCCGCGGCATCCCTGAAATCGAATTCATCAAGGCCGAACTGGTTGGGCATTATGACTACTCTGTCATCGGGGACCCTGTGGGCGATCCAGTGATGCCCTCCGATGGTCTCGAGCCACCAGGCTTCGTCCCTGTCGGCGAAAGCGATCCCGTTCATCTCGTAGGTCCCGTACTGCTCGAGCAGCGAGCCAAGACGAAGCACTGCTTCTCTGGCTGTTTTCGCGTAAGGCAGCACGATGGTCACAAGATCTTCCTCGCCGATGCCTCCGGGCACTTCCTTGCCGCTGCGCCCTTTCTTGGGCTGGTATACCACCAGCGGGTCGGCGCTGAGCACCCTGGGGTTGCTCGTGACGGTCTCGGTGGCAGTCATCGCCACGTTTGCGGAGTTGATGCCTGCCGCGGGCCAGAGCCCTCTTTTTTTATTTACGTTTGGCGCGGAGGTATACTGAAGGGGATCGTCCGGCAGGTCTATCGTGAGATGCGAGATCACGGTCTTGTATTTACGCGGCTGTTTTGCGGGCCTGGTGACGATAAGGTTCTTGGCTTCAAAGCCTCCGTCGTCGTTTCTCGCGATGATCACGCTGCCGTCTGCGGACGCCTTTTTACCTACCAGGATAGTTGTGCATGACATATCGTTTCTTCCTTTCATTTGTTATTTAGAAATCAATTTTTGTCGGGTATCCTCTGACGGGATCGGGATCACTCAGATGACAAAACACCAGAAAACCTGATGGTTCGGTTCTCATCAGCCGAAGCATGGGATCCCCGGATTCTTTGATATCAATTATATTATCAGAAAAGCCTTTTATTATTATATTTTTGAAAGGCAAATGCATTTTTGCCGCACGTGGGCTCTCTTTGTCATCCGCCTGTATTGAAAGAAATGAGGCAATCCAATACAATGGATACATCTCCAGGGAGGATAGTCATTCAGACAAAGGATGCTGACCAAAATGAGCGTTTTGGAAAACTGGCTGAAAAATAACCGTTTAACATAGAATCGCAAGAATTCTCCCACCTCAATAGGTGGCGAGATGAATTGCAGCTGCTGACATGTAAAAGCAAAGCAGTTGAGAACCAACATGATCTATGCTATGATCAGTTATAGAAGTGAAAGGTTGCTGATATCCATGGATCTGGAATCAAATAATCATTCAGTGTTCTCGCTGAATTACCATCTTGTTCTGGTGATAAAATACCGCCGCAAAGTGATCGACGACACCATATCCGCCCGATTGAGGGAAATATTCGAGTATATCCAGCCTGCGTACAACATCACTCTGAAGGAATGGAATCATGACCGTGACCATGTTCATATCCTGTTCTCCGCTCATCCGAACTCTGAAATTTCCAGGTTTCTCAACGCCTATAAAAGCGCAAGCAGCCGCCTTATCAAGAAAGAGTATCCTCAGATAAGGGAAAAGCTGTGGAGGGAGAACTTTTGGAGTAGAAGCTTTTGCCTCATCAGCACTGGAGGCGCGCCGATCGATGTGATCCGGAAGTATATAGAAAGTCAGGGTGAACGATGAAGACAAACAGAGCATACAGGTTCAGACTATACCCTGACAAAGAACAGCAGCTCCTGTTCGCGAAGACTTTTGGCTGTGTGCGTTTCGTATATAACCGCCTGCTGGAAGAAAAGCTCGCATACTACAATGAAAACGGGAAGATGCTGAAGAATACGCCGGCTCATCTCAAAGGAAAGTATGAATGGCTGAATGAAGTGGACAGCTTGGCGCTTGCCAATGCGCAGCTGCATCTGCAGAGCGCCTTCAGAAACTTCTTTAGGGACAAGGCGGTTGGATTTCCGAAGTTCAAAAGCAAGAAGCACATCCGGCAATCCTACACGACCAACAATCAAAAGGGAAGCATCCGGATCGAGGGAGGAAGACTGAAACTTCCGAAGAGCGGCTTTGTCCGTATGAAGCAGCATCGTGAGATACCGGATGGCCATACGATCAAAAGCGTTACCGTATCCAGGGAAGCGAGCGGCAGATATTACGCGTCTATCCTTACGGAGTATGAAGCAGAAGTACCGGAACGGGCCCTGGACCTTGAAAACTCCCTTGGGCTTGATTACAGTTCACCGCATTTCTATACAGACAGCGAGAACAACTCAGCGGATATGCCGCATTTCTATCGTGACGCCGAAAGAAAGCTGGCGAAGGAGCAGCGAAAGCTCTCCGGGATGGTAAAGGGAAGCAGCAATTATCAAAAGCAGAAAGCCAAAGTCGCACTGGCTCATGAGAAAGTCCGAAACAGCCGTCTGGACTGGCAGCATAAGGAGAGCAAAAGACTGGCGGACAGATACGATCTCATCTGCGTTGAGGATATCGATTACCGGAGGATGGCGCAGGATCTGCACCTTGCAAAGGCAACCTATGACAATGGATTCGGACGATTCAGAGATCTTCTGGCATACAAACTGGCAGAGAAGGGAAAGAAGCTTATCGTGATAGACAAATGGTATCCTTCTTCCCGGGAATGCCGGTTCTGCGGAAGAGTCAACGAGGATCTGCAGCTTGGTCAAAGAGAGTGGGATTGTCAGTGCGGAGCACATCTGCTTCGCGATCACAATGCCGCGATAAATATCAGGAACAGGGGGCTTGCTATGCTGGCATAGCCCTGAGAAAAGAACCGTGGGGCTCACGGGGATAGCCCGTTGATACTGCAATCGTTGGATTGCTTGAGCGGGAAGCCCCCTCCTCTATAGGTGGTGGGAGCAGGTCACATGATCCCGACGATCTTGATGCGCTGCTGGGAACGGCAGAGCTTACCAGACAGCTGATACATGACAGGGATTATTCAGGTTTGAATACCGTGATAGTCTACACGATAGGAAACAGTTTGTACGAAGCCTTCACATGGGTCACGGAGCTGCTTCAGGAAGAGTTCGGGAAAGCAGACGGATATGCTCTGGACGATTTCGAGTGCGAGATAGGCACATCGATCCCGGATTACGACGGGCTTGCGGACAGTCTGCAGATCGATTTCAGCAAGCTTAAGAATGATGTTGAAAATGTGTATGACGAACGCGGGGAGATCGAGTCGTTCTTCAGCAATTCCACATATCCTACCGGTTACGGGAACATTTTCTTCATGTCTTCGGAAAACTTCGACAATAAGGATCATGATTATATCCTGTATAAGCTGCTGTTCAGAAGATGACCGGCACTCTTTCAGCAGCAGGTAAGGATCTGACTGGGAAAACGATATGGAATACTGGGATTATCCGGAAGAAAAAACAGAATTATTCGAAGCGAGCGACAGGAATTATTACTGGAGCACCGGCAGCATGTACACATTTCTGTGCTCCAGGCAAGATCTTGATCGGATCGATCCGTGGAAGGATCTGACTGACGGCGGATGGGTGATAGCCAGCTATCTGCGCTGTGACGTCGTTGAGCACGGTTCAGTCGTGTTTGCCGGCCATGAGGCGGAGGACCTGAAGGAAAAATCAGGTAAATTCGTGATAGTCCGAAGCATGCCGTTCGTGTACAGGGTCCAGACGTGGGGGGAGAGGAAGCTTTCAAGCTATGAGGTCCGCAGCGACGAAGGCTTCAATGAGGCATTGCAGCCTCTGTTTTTCATGTCGCGAAAGAAAGCCCTGAAAAAAGCGCTTGAGCTTTCCAAAGGGGATGACTGCAGATATCTCGTAAGCAGGCAACTGGACAGTTTTGACCGTCACTGAACCCGGATACAAGATCGATCTTTTCGTAAATGACAACAATGGCAGGCGCCGGCCTGCCATTGTTTTTTGTCAGGTATTCAGGTAGTCCGTTCCGTCAGGTTCCGGTCAGGATGCCTCATCGGCGGCTTTGCGGAAACCGCCCCGTCGGAGCCTGCTGCTACGGTCACGGGTTTGTCCCTTTTAATTCGGAAAATCTCCTGCAGTGGAGCGTGAGCGCGTCTGCGGCCTTTCTGTAAAGCTCCTCGTAGTGCGTTCCTTCCTCGTAGGGTTCGGATTTGTCCGGATCCATCCATTCCGTGTTGCTCATCTCTTCCAGAACAGGCAGCTGCTTCATGAAGCAGTACGGGTCCTGATCCCAGGGCTCATCGTAGCTTTCGTATTCGGTGATGCTTTCCTGGGCAAATGAGCGTACCGAATTGCACATGGAACGGAAAGCGGCGACCAGGGATCTATACGCGTCGGTCTTAAGCTGGTCTTCATACTGTTTTATAAAGTCGGTAATTTTCTTGCAGCGTTCCAGCGTGTCCTTCATGTCACCCATTATTCCGCCGTGACAGAGCGTGACCTCAAGCGTATAATCGTCGATGACCTTCATCTTCGCGATCACCGATGATTTGACACTGAATTGTCCGCTCGAGTTGACTTCGAAGCTGTTCGTATAGAAGGGCCATTTTTTCACCTCTTCGATGTATCCCTTTCTTCTGGCCCTGCGGTATTCATCGTCCGATGAATAGTTGCGCCGATGGACGTCTGCGGCGACGAATTCCCAATGCTTCATGTCCGTTATGCATCTTTGATAGATGTCCCTGATCTCTCCGTTGACCCTGTTGTACAGGTCCTTGTCATAGTTCTCTCCTACAAACTCCTCAGTGATGGTCAGCAGCTTGAAGGCGCTCTCAAGGTTCATCTGTCCCAGCATCGAATATATAAGATCGCAGGTAGATCTGATCCACTGATTGTCCTTGTAGTAATTCATGACCATATCATACTGTTTCAGTTCTTCGGGGGATTTGTATTTGTTGACCCATTCGGGCCTGTTCATGTCATGCGAAGCCGCAGGAAAGGATCCCTTGTTTCTTTCATGGAAGACATAGACCCATCCGTCCTCACTGAGATCATGCATGTAAAGGTCCTTCTGCAGCTTTGCGACTCCGTCATGGTCATTATCGTAGACCATATCGTTGAGCCTCTTATAGAACGTCTCGATATGGCTTTTGAGATTATTGACCTCGACGATTATCTCTTCCTCTGTGATCTTTGCCCAGTAGTTCGCGTCTTCGTAGATCTCCTCCCACATCTCTATCTCTTCCTGCTCATAGCCGGAATAATCAAATCCTTCTCCCATATCTTCCTCCTTGTCATTTCCTGTCATGTGCCCTGGATCCGGTCAAAAGCCTGCGGTTTTTTCAGAACCGGATCTCGTAATCCCGCACGTACCATCTGCCTCCGTTGACACGGATCAGATTCCTCCTTACTGGGCTTCCGAGCTGCTTTCCGTTCTTGTCGAAGGAGACGGTCTGCACGGACGCGTATTCCACCTTTTCTCCGTACTTCGACTCGATCTTCTGCTGCTCATCCTTTGACAGGAAATATGATTCCAGCCCGCTCTCGTCGCTGTAGCCCTTGACGACCATTATCTTAGTGGCTTCGGGCACCACATTGGCGTGTACGTATTCGCCGTGGAAGCGTTCCTGATGCAGATCCCAGTGATACATGATGAGAGACTCCTGGGTGGGATTCTGCCTTCTCTCCTCCTGGATGCATTCCACATACAGGTCGTAGTTCTTTTCCTTGATCGCCTGCCGGAATATCTCGACGAGTCTTTCGGGCGTGACGTCGTCGGGTATCGATTTTTCCGTATACCAGCCGTCCTTGATGGCGGCGACTTCCTCTTCGCTGACGAAATAGCCGCTGGTCTCACTCTCGCCGTCGTAAAGGCCGAGCACGTGTCCCGGCACGTAGAGCGCGACCGGCTCGACTACTACCGCATAGACCGAACCGCCCACCTTTTTCTGTCCCGCTTCCGGGATCTCCATGGCGAGATCCTTGATCTCGCCCAGAACGGTCCACACATCCACTTCGTCCATGGTGCTGTCCACGAGCCTGCGGTAGCGTTTGACCGCCTCGTAGGGACCGAGCCACCTGCGGCCGTCGATCTTTACGAAATACATGCCGGTGGATCTCTTGCCTACTGCGATATATTCGCCAGTGACGCCCATGAACTGGTTCATCGGGTATCTTACCTCGTCGAGCAGCACATATCTGCCGACCAGATCGTCGATGGGCGTTTCCAGCACATTGGGGGCGGGGAAGACCTTTTCGAGCAGCCTGTCCTGGTACTGCGATACGAGATCCTTCCAGGCCTGCTCGCTCTTTTCGGCGTACATGGCCCTGAGCTTCTCCTCGTTTTCCAGATATGCGGTCATATCGGGCGTGATCTCTATGAAGTTGCCTGCCGAGCCCATGATGCATGCTCTCGCCCTGTCAAACAGATCTTTGACTCTCGGGTCATCAGGCGCAAAATCATTGAGGATCTTTATGCGGGACAGAGCATCTTCTTTGGAGCGGAAAATGCCCGTGGCTCCGTTCGCCCTCTTTACTTCGTTTTCAAATTCCTTGAGATACACCTCAGCCTGCTGGATGCGCATGGTGAGATTGTTCTCATTTACCGAAAAAACAGTTTGATCGACCATTCTTCATGATTCCTTTCCTGAAAGGCTCTTGGTTTTCAGCATCTTTACTGTATTATATCCGAGATTTGGATTAATTTCAAATCGCATTTGAAGCTGCAGCCAAAGCAGGACCGGCTGGGATGCCGCACAGATAGTGTCCGACCGGTCTCAGCACGGTTTTATCAAGCTTCAGCGAGAATACTCCCGCTTCTGTAAGCGGTGAGATGGATCGCATCAGAGTCTTGCTGAAAGCTGAGCAGTGATTCTGAGTGCTTAACAAACATTGCCTGAGTTCTGCTTTCTCTGTTCTTTTTGACATGTATAAGGCAGAAAATCGAACATATGTTTGCGAAATACTCCTTCCTGTGC
>JAFZLL010000026.1 GCA_017551505.1 Eubacteriaceae bacterium | reverse complement strand
TCAAACCAGAGGAAGGACTTCTGCCACAAGCAGTCAGCGAAGACAGCCAATTCGTACGACATAGTCTGTGTGGAGGATCTGGACATAAAGGCGATGGCGGGAAAGGATTTCGGCAACGGTAAAGCCACTCTGGACAACGGATACGGGATGTTCCTTAAGTTCCTTGAGTACAAGCTCAGTGACCGCGGGAAGGTACTGATCAAAGTCGACAGGTGGTTCCCTTCAAGTCAGACATGTCATGTGTGCGGTAATACCGACAGTGAGTTAAAGGATCTGAAGATCCGTCACTGGGTATGTCCTTTCTGCGGGACATCGCACGAGCGTGACATAAATGCCGCAATGAACATCCTTCAGGAAGGACTAAGAAAGTACCTGAGGGATACGGCATAGACAGTAATACAGCATACCATTACGATAGGGCAGGAACTGTCCGAATCCGCAACGCCTGTGGAGCCGGCGGCCTCTGTGTACGGCGATACGTCGCCGTATGTAAGCTGCAGCGTTGAAGCAGGAATCTCCCACTTCTCTAAGTGGCGGGAGTGTTCAAGAGAGTGGGATCCCGATCAGTTTCAAAGGATCCATTGGTTCTAAAGGCCTTTCTGATGGAGGCTGGGTTCACGGATGATACTCGACATACCGTAGATATCGATGCAAACTGGTATTCCGAAACCAAGCCAACCGGTGAGCAGATGGAGAAATCCATTCAGAAAGCGCTTAGAAACAGCAGCATTGATCTGAATATCAGGCTTGACAGAATGTATGGAGAGGGTCGTTCGGCCGGATTTGAGTTATACGATCCTTCTACCAATGAAGTGCTGTTTACCATGGATATCGATGTAAACCGCCTCGCGGTCGAGACAAGGATCTATGAAGTAGCGAAGATAAGATTCCGCGGCTCGTCTCTGGTTCCGATGCTGGCAGATAAGCTGTCTGTCGTATCCAGTGACAAAGTATTCAGACGAGTCAAGGACCTGATCGACCTGTATTACGCGGCCCATGTATATCAACCAGACTGGCCGCAAGTTCTCCAGGCAGTAGCGGATAGCGGAAGAACCCTCAGAACATTTAATGGCTTCTTATACAAAACCGAGGAGCTTAGACATGCGTATAATAAGTTCCGGTTTGATGGGGATGTCTCCAAGCCTGCGTTTGATGATGTATATCAAACAGTGCGGGAATATATTGCGGAAGTCCTTCCAATAACAAAGTCCAAATAAGAAAATCAAATCCTTACAGCGGCGTGGGGCAAAAAGTCTCTCGCCGCTATTGATGTCACGCAGAAAAAGCGCTTGCCAAGACAAAGTAAATATGAAGAATATGCTCTTTATTGATTACCCGGATGCCAACTCAAGTATCAATTATGTTCCGCAAAGCTCCTTGTACCAGTCTTCCCATTTCGCGATAGCTTATCTGAATGATAGCAGCGCTAAGTACAGATTTGTTTGTATCCGCTGACTATGCGGATATAATATCCCATACGGAGGGAAACGATGAAGAAACTCTATATCATGGGCTTCGGCCCCGGCGGCAAGGGAGACGTCACGCTCGGAACGATAGCGGCGCTGAAAAAATGCGATCTGGTATTCGCCCGCACGATGGTGCATCCTTCCGCTGAGATACTTGATGAATATTCTATCAGCTATGAATCGCTGGATAGCCTGTATGAAAGCTCCGAGAACTTCGATTCACTGTATGACGAGATCGTAAAAACAGTCCTGTCATGCGGGAAAGATACCGTCGGATATATCGTGCCGGGCAGCGCCTGCATTGCGGAAAAAGCAGCCGTAAAGCTGATGAACGAGGCGGAATGCGAAGTTGAAGTGATACCGTCAGTCAGTTTTATAGACACCATCTTCCCCGCGCTGAAAAGGGACGCGGCCGCTTCCTTCAAGCTGATTGACGCCCTTTCTCTGGACGAACAGAAGCCTGATGTGCGCTCGCTGAACATAATCTGCCAGATCTACGACCGCGAGATAGCCGGCGATGTCAAGGTCGCCCTGGGCAGGTATTACGGGGACGATACCCCTGTGTATATGATAAACTCCGCGGGCACACAGGATGAGAAGGTCATAGAGATGCCGCTCTGCGAGATAGACAGGCGCAGTGACACCGATCACCTGTCGACCCTGGTGATCCCTCCCCGGACCGACGAAGAGTCGCCTTCGGATTTCTATTCTTTCCACGGAATAATCGGAAAGCTCAGAGGAGAGAACGGCTGTCCGTGGGACAGTGTGCAGACACACGAGAGCCTGACGCCGTATGTCATCGAGGAAGCTTACGAGGTCGTCGATGCGATAGATAAACGGGATATGGACTCCCTGTGTGAGGAATTGGGGGATCTCCTGCTGCAGATATCGCTACAGACGAAGATCGCTGAAGAAGACGAGGATTTCGACATATACGACGTCGTCCGCGGAGTGAGCGAAAAGATGATAAGGCGTCATCCGCACGTATTCGCGGGCAGCGCACTGCCGGAGGATTTCTGGCAGCAGTGGGACGAGATAAAGGCTCAGGAGCATGAAGACCGTACGCCTTTTGAGGAGATGGACTCAGTCCCCAGGAAGCATCCGGCGCTGAGATACGCGCAGAAGATCGGCAAAAGGGCACCGGAGGTAATCAGAAAGCTGGCTGAAACGGACGATCCCGCTGTCGATGCCCTCCTTGCACAAGCCGGCATCTCAGCCGAGTCGGGCGAAACGGAGGAAGCTGAAGCGTTCACGGGCAGGATACTCTTTACTATCGCCAACAGGCTTAAGAAATGGGACATCGATCCCGAGGAAGCTCTGAGGAGATACTGTGCAGGACTGGTCATTGATACAGGAAGGGCTGAGGATCTGCTGAAAGAATCCGGAATGGACACCTCGACAGCTTCCGATCAGGAGATCGCGGATGCCTATAAAGAGGCAAAAAAAGCGAATTAAAAAGTATAAAATATATTGCTATGACCTTTTAAAGCGTGTATTATAAAAACTAATTTGAAACAAATCGACAGGAGGAATCATGAATAAGGTAGAGCTTATCGCCGCTGTTGCGGAAAAGACCGGAATGTCCAAAAAGGATTCCGAAAAGGCGCTGACAGCTTTCACCGATACCGTTAAAGAAACCCTCAAGAATGGCGAAAAGGTTTCCATCGTCGGATTCGGCATATTCGAAGCTAAGAAAAGAGCGGCCAGGAAAGGAATCAATCCCCGTACGAAGGAAAAGATCACGATCCCTGCTTCCGTAGCACCCACATTCAAGGCAGGCAAGTCGCTCAAGGAAGCGCTCGGCAAATAATATATTGAATTATCGATAACGGCGCTGCGGTCATACCGGAACGCCGTTTTATTATTTTTTGCCGTAAATGCCATGTTTACCCTGCATGAAGCGTTTTTCCGCCGAAACGTATCATTTCCAAAGGAAAGTATTGTAAAATATGGATATGAAGAAAACTGACAAAGAAAGGATTTTTTTGAGGATCTCTGCGCTGGTCCTGGCAGTCTTGTTGCTGTTCGCCTCCACACCGGCCTTCGCGGAATCGTCTTATTATCTTGACAGAGCGGTTTCTGACGGCAGTTTTGTCAGGCTGTCTTCATATTCTTCGTACTCAGCGGCTTATAAAGCTTTCAAAGCTTCCAATGAAGAGAATGCAGTGATCCGGAATTCATCCGGCAAGGTCGTAGCCATGAAACGGGGCATGGCCATTGCACTGGGCACTTATACGGTCACTTTCGACAACGCGTATGACGGCAACATCTCCGGGTACGTCGCGAAATATTCTGTCTGCTATTACGTCTCCACTGACGCGAATCAGAACGTCACCGTTTATATCTCCGGAATGAAGGGCACGGCGGGCATCTCGTATTTTACCCTTGTCCCCTACTGCCAGATGTACCCTAACGCCACAGGGTCGCTCAAGGGCGATTACCAGATGGACTATTTTGCCAACGTCAATAACGAACTGGTCCATTACATCAGCGTCTATACCGGCAGCGGATACACGGAATTCTACGCACTGACGCTTGATAAAGCTCCCGAATTCATGGAAAAGAACGTCAGGTATTATTCCATCGACCAGCACACGTTCTACGGCAGTTTTGAGAACGCGGTAAGCGGGACAGCTCCGGTCGGTTCTTTCTATGCCTATTACAAATACCTTTCTTTCAGGACACAGACCATCTACACCGAAAGCCAGCTGAATTCCTATATAGCCTATAAGAACTCGACCATCAACACCGG
>JAFZLL010000025.1 GCA_017551505.1 Eubacteriaceae bacterium | reverse complement strand
CTTCTGATCTCCTGGCAGGTCTCCTGACTTCGTTCATCGGCGCGGCAGCCTTCCCGGTCGTTGACCAGTGGCATGATTGCCGCGTCTCCCTTTCACAGTGACGGCATCGCTGCGGATTCTCACCGCATTCCCTTTTCACCCGCCCTTACGGCGGACACCCGGAGATACAAGTGTATATTTTTAAAGGATTTTCAAGGAACTGAATAAAACATTACCAATTTGGATATTACACGCTGGGACACGAAATGTCAAGGAATTATAAGCGTAATAAACAATGTCACACACGTGTATGCATAAACAGGAAAAGCCGCCCATATGGGCGGCTTTTGAATAGTCATATCATACGTTTTTTTCTTCTGGTGCAACGATGATAGTGGAGAAATATCCTTCATCGTCGGAAGACTCGCGAATGTCCTTATAGATCCTTTCATTCTCAAGTCCGCAGTTGGCCACCAGGGAGGAGCGGTCTTCCAGTCCGTATTTCCTGAGGTACGCTTTAACGCCGGGGAGCTGGCTGCCTGATTTCATCAGCACTTTGCTTCCCGGGAAATCAAGGACTTTATCCATATCCTTATAGGAGCCAGGGACGATCATAAGAGGCTCGTTGGTGGATGTCAGGCTTTCGTCGAGGGCAGCGGCTACCGCGCTGAAGCTCGTCACTCCGGGCACCGTGGATGTTTCGTACCCGGCCTCTCTCACAAGGTCTCTTATGGGTGTGAACGTCCCATAGACAGAGGCATCGCCAATATTCAGCATGGCTACATCCTTGCCCTCGGCAAGACAGGCTATAATCTTTTCCGCCTGTTCTTTATGGGTGGACGCAAGTACGTCTTTATCCCTGCTCATCTTGGATTCGATATAGATTATCTCCTTGCCGGAGACGTCCATAGCTCCTTTCACGATATCCAGCGCCATGCAGTTCTCGCCCTTCGTCCTTGGAGCGGCGATGACCGGGCAAGCCTCGATCACTTTGATAGCTTTCAGCGTCATTAATTCCGGGTCACCGGGGCCGGTACTGACCCCGTACAGCATTCCTTTTGCCATTGTGTCACCTGCTTTTATAGTTTTATCGATATGATTATAATACCAACTCGGGCAGAATACAAAAACTCCGTGTCAAATGCCCGGATCGGCCAAAGGACATCCTGATGCAAAAGCCGTTCTCTGTCAAGTACTTAATCTTCTTTTTGTTATATCCTCGTTACAATCTGATGTATAATCCTATTATGGAATACAAGGTACTTATCGTTGACGACGAGATCTCAATATGCGAACTTCTTTCGACAGAACTGGAGCTGGACGGATATGAGACGAAATGCGCTTATGACGGGGCCGCCGCTCTGGAAGCTTTTGCCTCATTCAAACCGGATATCATACTCCTGGACATAATGCTGCCCGTGCTTTCCGGCTACGAGGTGCTGGAAAGGATAAATTCCGTTTCCGATGTGCCGGTTATCATGCTCACAGCAAGGGATGCGACCCAGGATATTGTGGAGGGACTCGGCAAGGGAGCGGACGATTATATCACCAAGCCCTTTGAAACTTCAGAGCTCCTGGCGAGGATTAACGCTCTGCTTAGACGCTACAAACCGGACCGATCGCTGCGCGACGAGCAGGTGAACGGGCCGATGAGGGTGATCCCTTCGGCGCAAGCAGTGTATCTTGAGGACAAACCGGTAAGGCTCACCGTGACGGAATTCGAACTTCTGCAGATATTCCTGAATAACCGTTCCAAGGTTCTGAGCCGCAAGGATATAGCTACTCTTCTCGGGGAGCCTGATTATGACGAGAACACCCGCGCCATCGACATGCATATACAGAGACTTCGACGCAAACTTTCCGAGGCAAGTCCTCTGAGGTTCATCGAAACTGTGCACGGGCTCGGCTATAAAATGAGAGACTTCGATGAAACTAAGGTACAGCGCTAAAATGATCCTGGCCGCGGTGATAATCACGATCATCACTGCGGTCCTTGTGGGTTCCCTGATCATCGGCGGAATGAGAGAAGGCGGTATCAGGCAGCGCGCTGCGGGTCTTAAAGAGATTTGTGAGGCCGCTGCCTCGACCCTGCCGGATGAAGTCTTCAACGGAGGCGGAGAGGCTGAATACGCTGCGAAAAGGATTTCCGGTTTCTACGGAAACGACACGGTCATACTCAATTCCGAAGGCACACCGGCAGCCGCTTCATTTTATGATGAGGATTATTCCATATACTCGGACAACGCAAAGGGTGTACTTGCCGAAGACAGACCCGCATATATCTACAGCACAGGCCGCGAAGGAGGAAGTATAGTCGTCTTCCTGCCGGTGAAACGCGAAGGCGTGACCATCGGCATTCTTGCCATGCGGGAAGAATTGATCAGGGCGGAAGTATCCTATCCCGGTATCAGCCGCATGTTTTTCACTTCCGTGTGCCTGGCTCTTGTGTCCGCCATCCTCATTTATCTGCCGCTGCATTATCTGGCTGTGCGGCCGCTCAGAAAACTTGCTTTGTATTTCCACTCCAGTGCCAGCGACGAAACAGTCCCATTCCCCGAGATCAATGCGGCCGAAAATGATACAGTGGGCAGGCTGGTAAGCGGCTACAGGCAGATGAGGGCCTCCATCGATGAAAAGATCGGCGAGGTCAATTACGAAAGGGACAAGCTCTCCGCTATCGTTTCGTCCATGAGAGACGGCGTGATCGCCGTAAACGGAGCCGGGGAGATCACTACCATCAATGCCCGTGCTAAGGAATTCTTCCGCGGCAGCGAATCATATCTTTCGGCGATACCTGATCACGAAAAGATGATCGCCGCTGCCCTTGCAGATGAGAAAGGGGCCCTTTGCGAGACTGAGTATGGAGGGAGGAACCTGGTCATCTCTGCTGTAGCCATCGATCCCGATGAAGAGGACGGCGGGGTGCTGTTCGTGATATCCGACAACACCGCAGTAAAAAAAGCGCAGGATGAGCAGAACCGGTTCATCTCAAGCGTTTCTCATGAGCTGAGGACCCCGCTGACGACAGTTATCGGATACATAAATATGCTGAAAAGGCGCGGGACCTCAGATAAGACCATAACATACAAGGCCCTGAATTCCATGGACGAGGAGTCACACCGCCTCTTAAGGCTGGTGAATGACCTCATATCCATGGGCAGGCTTAAAAACTACGAATTCAATCTGAATATGACAGATATAGATCTGGATGAACTGCTCAGCGAGATAGCTTCCCAGATGAACTTAACAGCAGAGAAGAACAAAGTCGCCGTGGCTTATGAGAGTGTAAAGCTGCCGCCGGTATCCGGCGACAGGGATCGGCTCAAACAGGCGCTTCTCAATATCTCTGATAACGCTGTCAAGTATTCCCATCCCGGGGACGCGGTAAGGATCACAGCTATCAAGCTGGAAGGCTTCATCGAGATCACCGTGCGCGACTACGGCGATGGCATCCCTGAGGACAAGCTTTCCCGCATATTCGAGCCCTTCTACCGCGTCGAGGATGACAGAACACGGGTATCAGACAAAGGCGGATATGGTTTGGGGCTTCCCATAGCAAAAGAGATCATCGAGCATCATAACGGGACTATCGGGATCGAGAGCGTTGAGGGCTCTGGCACCCTGGCAGTGATCCGCCTGCCGTATAGACAGACCGAAGAAAAAGACCTTGGGGAATACGGCACGGGATCTTTGGAAAATGATGAAGCGGCAGACACCGCCTTTAAGGAGGCAGAAGATGAAACGGCTGATTGATGTCATTATCCTGGCAGTCTTGCTGTGCTCCTTGACCTGCGGGTGCTCCGGAAGGATCCTGCGAAAAGACGAGCTGGTCTTTTTTGATGACAGTATAGAGGCTCCAGGCTACACTGTAAAGGTCGCCGGCAGCGATGAGCTTTTCATCGGTGAGCTTTCATGCTGGAGCCAGAGCCAGGGTTTCGGGCTGTATGTCCGAAATAACATAGGAGACGGAAAACCCAATTGCATCGGATTATTCGACAGTAAAGGGAATAAATCTCTATTCAGCGATGAGAGCATGTTTGCCCGCGCAGCTGTCGATGGGGAAGATGGGAGCATCTACTACAGCGTTTATGACAGGAGCACGCTTTCGGCATCGCTGCTTCGCACGACTGTGCAGGGACGTCAGAAGACCGTGACCGTCAGGGATATGACCGGAAACAAACTGATATTCTGTGCTGTCGGCGGCATGCTTATCTATACCGATGACGAGGGCCGACTCATGATCTTCGACGGAGAAGAACCGAAGATCCTTTATGTATTCGAAGAAGGGGAGACTGCCGAAGATATGCTGCCGGCAGATCAGGAAAACGCGGTCTACGTGCTTACCTCATCATCGGACAGCGGACGCCTTATACGTCTGGACATACCGGAAGGAGAACCGGAAGTGATTGCAGAGGATGTATGCGGGATGGCCCTGAATGAGAACTGCGGCCTTATCTACATGAGCAGAGGGAAAACAGAGAAGCTTCTCTTCGAATACAGAGACGGTGAGTCGGTCAGACTGCGTTCGCTGCCGGAAGATGCGGATTCCTTCGCCGTAAGCCCCGGAGGAGAATACATCGCATACAGTCTGAAGCTGCGAGGAACGGGGGCGGTATGCATATGCCTCGCGGCAGGAAGTGAAGCGCCTTCGTTCATTTATGCGGGGGAGGCCATTACCGGGCCGGTCTTCTTCACAGCGGAAGGCCGCGTCATCTTTACCCGTCTCGTCCCGGAAAACAACGCAGTAACGTCGATAGTTACATCAGTCAGCTTTACGGTAATAGATAACAACGATACGGAGGGCATAAAATGAGAGCGGTAGTACAGAGAGTGACCTCATCCAGTGTGGAGGCCAACGGGGAGACAAACGGGATCGGCGGCGGGCTCAACATCCTTTTGGGCATCAAAAAGGGCGACACCATCGAAGACGCCCGCTATATCGCTGAAAAAGCAGCTGGTCTGAGAATATTCCCTGACGAATACGGTAAGATGAACCTGTCAGCGGACAACAGGAAGCACGAGATCCTCCTGATCAGCCAATTCACTCTATATGGTGACGCCAGGAACGGCAGGCGCCCAAGTTTTGTGGAAGCGGCGGAATACGAGGAGGGCAGACAGCTCTATGAGGCTGTGCGCGATATGTTCATTGAGATGGGCTTCCCGACGAAGACCGGCTTCTACGGTGCGGAAATGAAAGTCACCATCGTCAATGACGGGCCTGTGACCATCCTGCTGGATTCCGCCAAGGTGTTCTGAGAACACGGCGTCATCGATAATGCATAGTCAGATAAGACGGCTTCCCGCTTTGTTTGTCGGCTGTAGGTAAGTGCATCTGATATAGCCGCAGGCTGATTCCTTCCGTCTTGCGGAGGGCTGCCTGCCACTGTTTTTACTTGGAAAAAACATCCTGTAATGTATAATTAACAATCAGGATGATTATTATTCGGGGGGATAAATGAACGTCGTACTGATTACAGGCATGTTGAGTGCGGGAAAGACCATATCGCTCCGCGTATTCGAGGATATCGGCTATTATGTCATCGACAATATGCCTCCCTCGCTGATCCGGCCCTTCATATCGCTGGCCAAGGAATCCGGCAAGCAGCAGGACACGGCTTTTGTCATCGATATGAGGGCGGAAAGCTATTTTTCCGAATTGAAAGAGGCTGTCGAATATCTCAGGAGCTCGAAGGATTTTACCTTCACCATCCTTTATATAGACGCTGATGACGAGACGCTCATCGCCCGGTACAAAACGTCCCGCCGCCGCCACTCGCTGATGAAGGGCAGCGAAAGCATGCAGGCTACGATCAGAAGGGAGAGGGAGCTGCTGGAGCCTTTCAAGGATATGGCCGATTATTATATCGATACTTCCGCCACGACGGAATCCCAGTTCCGTGAGAAGATACGTTCCATATTCGAAGGGGCGGAGTCTATCGCCCGCCGCTTCATCGTGAATGTGGTCTCTTTCGGCTTCAAGTATACCCTGCCGAGGGATGCCGATATCGTCTTCGATGTACGTTTTGCCCCGAATCCGTTTTATATTGAAGAATTGAAGCACACCAACGGTCTCAACCCGGATACGGCGGCCTATGTTTTGGATAAAGAGGAAACACGCCGTTTCCTCAGGATGGCCTTCGACATGATCAGCTACCTGCTGCCTTTCTATGAGAAGGAGGGAAAGAGCCAGCTGGTCATCGCTGTGGGCTGTACTGGAGGGAAGCACCGCAGTGTCGCAATTGCGGAAAGGCTGGGAGAGATGCTTTCAGGGAAGGACGTTTACGTGGCAGTGAGCCATCGTGATATGGATAAGGATAACAAGTGATGTTTGATCTGACGAATAAAAAAGTGACCTTGATCGGAGGAGGAACCGGCAACAGTGTGATGCTGCATTCGCTGAGGGATAAATGTGACAAAATCTCGGTGATCGTCAGCGTGGGAGACGACGGAGGATCCTCGGGCGACATACGCCGCGATTTCGGGACTATCCCGCCGGGAGATATCCGCAACTGCCTCGTCGCCCTTTCCGATGGTGAATCCAACATCGTCAAAATGATGGACACCCGTTTTACGCATGGTTTCCTTAAGAAGCAGAATCTTGGGAATATCATGCTCACCGCACTTTATGAGATCACCGGAAGCTATCCGCAAGCAATAAAGGAGATCTCCCGGCTGATGGAATGCCGTGGGAATGTCATCCCGGTCACCGAACAGCCGGTCAACATCAAAGCCAGGTACAAAAACGGCAATGCCGTGGTCGGGGAGAGCCGGCTGGCAGCATACGCGCTGCGGCACAAGACCTCGATAGACTCGATCTGCCTTGTGCCGGAGGGCGCAAAGATGAACGTAGACTGCGTTAAGGCCGTGATCGAGGCGGACCTGATCGTTTTCAGCCCGGGGAGCCTGTATACTTCGCTGCTGCCGAATCTGGCGGTCACGGGACTGGCTGAGACCATAGAGAAAAGCGCAGCCGAAAAGGTATATCTGCCTAATATCATGAGCGAACCGGGAGAGACGAAAGGTTATACGGTCAACGATTTTATCCGTGCGGTGGAACGTCACAGCTACGGGCATAAGATCATCGATACAGTGATATATAATACGTCCCCTATCCCCAAGGTCATCGAGGAACGTTACATCAAGACCGGTGCGGGTGTCGTGGATACTGTATTTACTGACGAATACAGGAAAAAGTACAGGCTGATAGGCGCGCCTATCGCCAGGATTGAGGAAGGGACCGTCCGTCATGACGGGGACAGTGTATGGAAAACAATAGAGGAGGAATTATGAGATACGACGGCAGGGAAACGGGCGAGGAGCTCAGACAGCTGAAAATAACCAGGGATTTCATCAAGTACCCCCAGGGAAGCGTACTTATCGAGATGGGGGATACCAGGGTCATCTGCACGGCGATGATCGAGGATAAAGTGCCCCAATTCCTGAAAGGCAGCGGGAGCGGATGGGTGAGCGCACAGTATTCGATGCTGCCGGCGGCCAACGCGACACGGAAGCAGAGAGATATCGACAGGCTGAAGCTTGACGGGCGAAGCGCGGAGATACAGAGACTCATCGGAAGGAGTCTCAGGGCCGCTGTGGACCTCAAGGCGTTGGGAGAACGTACCGTATGGATAGACTGCGATGTGATCCAGGCAGACGGAGGGACAAGGGTCACATCCATCAACGGCGGCTTTATCGCACTGTATGACGCAGTAGGCACTCTGATCAGCGAAGGCGCGGTGCGCAGGGATCCCATCAAAAACTTTGTAGGAGCGGTCTCCCTGGGTATCGTGGATGACGAGATACTTGCCGACCTCTGCTATCATGAAGACAGCCGAGCCCAGGTGGATATGAATGTGGTCATGACTTCGGCGGGGGAATTCGTTGAAGTGCAGACTACAGGCGAAGGCCGTACGATCCGCAGGAACGAGATGTCAAAGCTGCTCGAACTTGCTGAAAACAGCGTGAGTCAGATCATCAGCATTGAGAAAGAGGTGCTTGGATACAGGAAATGAAGAAGATAGTTTTCGCTACTCATAATGATGATAAGGCGAAGGAACTCAAGGAGATACTCTCCGAATATGAGATCTTAACTCTCAAGGATATAGATTTTCCCGGAGAGATAGAGGAGAACGGTGAGACCATTGAGGAAAACGCGCTTATCAAAGCCCGGGCCGCATATGAGTTCAGCGGAATGACCTCTGTGGCGGACGACACGGGGCTGTTCGTGGATGCTCTCGGAGGCAGGCCGGGCGTATACTCCTCGAGGTATTCGGGCGGAGGCTATGAAGATAACGTAAACAAGCTTTTAGGAGAACTGGAAGGCGTTCCTTCGGAAAAACGCGGAGCCTCTTTCAGGTGTTCGGCAGCGATGGTATCAGCCCAAGGAGAGGCCTCGGTCACCGCTGAAGTCCCCGGCACGATCACCGATAAATCATCGGGTACTGGAGGCTTCGGCTATGACCCCGTATTCCGTGAAAGTTCCACCGGCCTTACCTACGCAGAGATGGACGCCGAAGAAAAGAACAGCCTTTCCCACCGGAAAAAGGCTTTTGAAATGCTGAAAAGCTATATTGAGAAGGACGAAGTAAAATGAAGATACTCGTTTTCTCCGACACCCACGGCGATCTGAAGCTCGTAAAAAAAGCTATCGAGGCCCATCCTCAGATCGACACTGTCCTTTTCGCCGGAGATTACGCACGGGACATGAATTCGCTCCTGGATAAGGATCTGACTATCTACCGTGTGAAAGGCAACTGCGACAAGGATGACGATTTCGATGAAGAGCTCATCTTTGATATCGAAGGCGTGAGGTTCCTCCTGTGCCACGGGCATAAGTTTTCCGTTAAATATCAGCTGGATGACCTTGCCGCGCATGCCGAGGAGGCAGGCGCGGCGGCGGCTGTGTTCGGACATACGCATAAAAGCTGCTGCACGTCGTCTCGAGGCATACTTCTGTTCAATCCCGGATGCGCGGGGAGCAAGACACGCGGGAACCAGCCAAGCTACGGCATAATCGAGATAAAAGGCGGAGATATAACTCAGGCGAAGATACGCTCCGCAGGGGAAAACTGATATGTACAGGGAAAAGCCGGACACCAAGCGGCTGCTGCTGGAATGCGCGAGGTCGCTGTTCAGCGAAAAGGAATTCGAGGCTGTCTCGGTCAATGAGATATGCGCCGCCGCAGGGGTGACCAAAGGAGCTTTTTACCATTATTTCGACAGCAAATACGATATCTGCATCCAGCAGTACCGTGCGATACAGAATAAATTCTACGATGATATCATGGCGACTTCGGGACAGGGGATGCAGGCGAGATTCCACGCGGCGGTGATGTGGTATGCCGAGAACTGTACGATCGACGATATAAACATCTTCCGCAATTACTACAGGGCGATGCTGAATTCCGAAAAAAGCCGGCTCATGCGGAGGATAGACATCTCCGAAGATGTTTTTTCGGAGCTTCTGAATCAGGGGATAAAAGAAGGATTGCTGCGCTCCACTATCAACGTAGGATTCTACTGTGAGGTGATTACCCGTTTTCTTTTTTCCATCGTAATGGACTGGGCGATGCTTAAAGGAAAAGTGGACCTAAGCCGCGAATGCGCGAACCTTTACCGCAACATGATAACCGTGCTGCAGGATAAACAATGATCAAACAGTACCCGATACCTCAGCGCCAGGAGTATTGACGTCTGGCAGCTGAGGGTCTGTTTTTTTATAGAATAATAGTTCCGAAATACCGAAAGCGGCGCGGATAGTTCTCATCGGCTGAGCCCGTCAGTCCGGCCGGGGCTCGAAAAACGCATTCAGGGGTCAGTATCCCCTTTCTATCCTGAAGAGCTCCTCGCTTCCGAGGTATTCTCTCCCTTCAAAGTCAAAGCGAATAATGTATGGCAGCAGGTCATGGATCATCCTGAACCAGTCAAGCCCGCGTGAGCTGTCCAGATAATTCATCAGGATGGAAAGGGCGGCACCGTGAAATCCGATGACGATGCTCTCCCCTTCATTATTATCAAGTATGTCATTAATCGCCGGTATAAGTCTAGTGCGCACTTCGTTTATGGTCTCTCCGCCTTCTTCGGCGACGGAATAGTCAGACCACCGCTTTTCAAGGAATTGAGCGGCGTTCGGCCCCATCCGCCGTTCCCTGAGCCTTTCGTCCGTAGTGATCAAGATACCTTCCTCGCTGCAGAACGGGGCTATGGTATCGACGGCGCGTTTATATGGGCTGGAAACACATCGTGTGATCCTTCTGCCTTTCAGCGCCTTCGTTACTTCGCTTCTGTCAGAGAGGCCAATAGGCGTAAGAGGACGGGATCTGTCGTCCGGATGGGAGTCATCGGGCTGTGCGTGGCGTACGAAATACAGATGGGTCGGTTTCATTTTTTACCTCACAGTAAGTGAAAAGAACAATCATTTATAATATTATATACCGCTCCGTAAGAGAAGAACAGTGGACCCATGATAAGAACATACACGGGTCGGGATGACAAGCTTAATAACAGTCGGCACTGCTGCGCACAAAAAAGCCTGAATTAGCGGCAGTGACGTCATGCAGCTGCACTGCACATATCGGGCGCTTTTTGGAGATATAAACACTGATCCATAAAATGGCCTGCGCTATCGGCTTGTTAAAATGTATTATTCAGCGGGCCGAGACTCTTCAATCATCATAATCATCGTGGATAATATCCAGATTGGTGATCAGGAAGTTTTCCAGCGCAGAGTAGGAAAGGTATTTCTTTTTGTCGATGCCATTAACGAAGGCAGTAATGTATTCACTGCTGCAGGAACGCGGGATCTTCGCAGTGCTGTAGATGATATTGGTCATCTCCTCTACGGCCTTGGGGATGTCTGCGGACCCCCTGCAGACAGCTTTGGCCAATACGTCTCCGCAGGCGGTTATCAACTCGGAATGGAGACGGTCATCTTTTTCATCCCGGTCCTGGCCTGCGCTGATTAGGCTGCCGAAATTATCGATGAAGAAACTGTTCTGTGCGGCATCATATTCGTAGCGGCAGGAATTGGAAAACTCGGTGATAAAGCGGAAAAGATTTGCATCAGAGCGGCAGTAATGGAAATAGGCAGTCCAGTAGAAAAGCAATGCCCTGTCATCCGGCATGTCGATCCCTTCTTCGGATGTGTATATCTCCGTGAGCCGTTTCAATCCCTTAAGAAAACGCTGGATAAGTTCAGAAGCTATCTGGGCCTTGTTCTTGAAGCGATGGAACAGCGCGGGGTGCGTTATCCCGCTCTTCTCGGCGATAAGCCTCATCGTAGTGGCTTCAAAGCCTATATCGTAAAACAGATATGTTGCGTTATTGAGCAGGATTTCCCGGGTGCTTTTCTTGTCCTTCATGATTGCATAATACCAAAACTGACTGATAAGTGAAAGATTAACGCTTTATTAGAATCGAAATATTTTAAAAAATTAGATGATAATAGTTGACAAATATCGGCGGACAGTATATAGTGTTACCGTGGTCGCGTGACCACGGTAAAATAATAACAAATAGGGAGATCTATAAATGGCAAAATTAGATGAAGTAAAGACAGCAGTAGAAAAGGGAAAGACCAAGCTTGCAGCCGGACTCGTACAGGAAGCACTGGACGAAGGGCTGAGCGCAAAAGAGATCCTGGCCGGAATGATCGAGGCCATGGGCGTCGTCGGAGAGAAGTTCTCCGCCGGAGAGATCTTCGTTCCCGAGATGCTGGTAGCAGCAAGAGCGATGAGCAAGGGCGTTGAAGTCCTCAAGCCCCTTCTGGCGACGAGCGGAGCCGAGAGCCTCGGACTGTGCCTGATCGGGACCGTTGCCGGCGACCTGCACGACATCGGCAAGAACCTGGTCGCGATGATGATCGAGTCCGCGGGATTCGACGTTATCGACCTGGGGATCGACGTAGCGGACGAGACCTTCTGCCAGGCAGTCAAGGATCACCCCGAAGTCAAGCTGGTTGCATGCTCCGGACTTCTGACCACGACCATGCCTTCACTGAAGAGCGCAGTCGCGGCCCTGAACGAGATCAAGCCCAACTACAACTTCAAGATCATCGTCGGCGGAGCTCCTGTCACCCAGGCATTCGCAGATGAGATCGGTGCTGACGGATATGCTGT
>JAFZLL010000024.1 GCA_017551505.1 Eubacteriaceae bacterium | reverse complement strand
TTTTCTACTGCTGTCTTTACTTCATCTAATTTTGCCATTTATATATCTCCCTTTTATTATTCTTTTACCGTGGTAACCTCACCACGATCACACTATACACCCTCCACTCTGCCTTGTCAAGTTACTTTGGTAACTTTTTTACTTTTTTACGTTTTTTTTCCCGGATGATGCTATAATGGACACATGGCAGAGAGAAAGAACAGCAGGGAAACTCTGATTAATAACGCAACATATCTGTTTTACGATATAGGCTTTGAAGCCACTACGATGAGGCTTATCGCCGAGAAGAGCGGGATAACGCACCCCGCACTGTTCCATCGCTTCAAGAACAAGGCGGACATAGCCACGGTACTTGTCAGGCGTTTCCTCAAGGGCATACTGAGGATAACGGAAAAGTATCTCGAAGAGGAGAATCTGAGTGCGGACTGTGACGAAGCGCTCCTGTTCTACTGGACAGCGTATTTCTATTACTGCAGGAACGATTCCAACCTTTTCCGTTTTCTGAGCGAATTTTCTAACGCATCCCGGCGGGATTACGATTCGGTGGGCAATGATTATTACACCCAGATATTCCGCAACCTCATGAACTGGAACTACGCGGCGAACGACATCGAGTATCGTCTGTATTCCATGCTTCTCGGCGCGTCTGCGGATATACTTGCCAAGGCGGCCTACAGGGGGGATGTCAGCGTTTCAAAGGCCGTGGAGGAGATGACCAATATTGTTTACGGCATCGTCAGGATAGAAAGGCCTTATCACGGTGACGATGTCGAACGGTTCGTGAACGGGCTCGACAGGAAATACCTGTCCTATTCGGTGTTGGAGGATTTCCTGCTGACAGACCTGGGGGACCTGTACGATGAAGAGGAAGATTCGGAAGATGTCAGATAAACAGGCTTTACAGAGAGGGATCATGAAGAACAAGAAGCTTATAGCTTTGCTGCTGGCTGCAACGGTGCTGCTCGGACTTTGCGCCGGATGCGTAAAGGATGGGAAGGAGGAGGGCGGTGACAAACCGGACATAAACCCGCCTCAGATCCCCGTGGATTCCCATGAGACCCTGGCCGAGTTCCTGGCCAGCGAAGAAGTTTCCTATACGCTTTCGTCCGATATGGTCGAAAATGTCGGGAGCATCTCGATCACCAGAGGGAAGACGATAGACCTGAACGGGCACAGCCTGGCCTTAAGCGGGCGCTTCCAGTTCACCGCATACGGCATCGTTATCACCGACAGTGCGCCGGGGGAGACGAATACGGTCGACCTGGCCGGGCTTGCCGTTGAAAAGGCGGACAGGCAGGCGATGATAGACGGCGGCGAGGATTTCTTCCTCATCATCATATCCGTTGCAAAGGACGCTTCCAGGGTGAAAGGCATCAGCCTGCCGAATTCTCCCGAAAGATATACGGAGACATATGCCGAGGATTCAGCTGACGGATCTGTGAGTTTTTCATATGAATACCTTACCCCGCAGTCTTATTCGCTGCGCGCCACCCAAAGGGTGCGCGATTTTCTGAGCGGGTATCAGGACCAGCAGGATACCCTGGAGATCACTGAGGACACCTCCGCCGATATAGGCGACATCATGCTGTCACAGGCAGTCAAGATCACTGTGGCGGACGGCAAGACCCTCGCGCTGACCGGCGACATAGCCTTTAACGGAGGGTCCATCACCATTATTCTGGGCGAGAACAGCCACCTCGATCTCACGGGCATCAGTCCGGAACTGTACGATTTCGACGAACTTGAGATAGGCAGGACATATATCACCGTCATCTATAACTACCTGCTCGGAGCCAACGGAGTCAGGCTGGCGGAATACACCGGGTGGGATCTCGTCGACAACGGGACGACCCTTTCGTTCAATGTGGCCGCAGATTACGGCGACGAGCTCTAGGCGCGAAAAAACTGAGGACGGCGGTTGGCCCCCCTCAAAAGACAGTTTTATGGTTTTCGGGAACGGCATGATCTAACGGTCATGCCGTTTTTATGTTCCGTCAGTCCATTCAACGGGATGGATCCGGTCGGGTCATGGCATATACGGGTGCTTTTGCGGCTTCTTCTCCGGTCTTGCCGCATGTCCGCCTATCGCCGTCCTTTTACAGGACGATCTGCTCAGGGAATGCCTCTTTGCGCATTATGCCCCACATCTTGTCGATATAAGACAGTGTGTAGTAATTCTCGTAGTAGTGATAGTAGAAGGCGCCCTTCAGTGTCATTTCGTAGATACCGTCATGTTCTTTGATGAACCCCAATCGCTTTGCTGCCCAAAGCTCAAAGCCGTACATTTCTTCCAGCGGCACTCCGAAGAATCGTTGAAAATCATTCGGATCCACTCTTGTACTGTATGCCGTCCAGAACAGCCAGTAGACCATCCGCTGCCTTTTCGTAAAGCGGATCGTCAGGGATGTGGCGAGGCTGCCGGAGCGGATCCTTTCACAGTAGGAATCCACATCGAAGGTATTGATCTTGAACTGCTCCTTGAACAGGCTCGCGGCAGAACAGCCGAAGCCGATGAAGTTCTCCCTGGTCATGGATGAGTATCCGGCATTCTGTTCGCTTGAGAACGTCCAGATGGAGCCGCGAGAATATCCCCTGTCAAGGTAGTACTGCGTGATGGCATCCATAAGCTCCCGCTTTTCTCTTTTGGGCATTGCGCCGACGGGGCTTTCCGTAAAAGTGAAATCGATGAACGGGTATATGGCGACGTGGTTTGCGCCTGATGAAAAAGCCTGATCGATATCGCTCCTCAGATCGTCGTAGGTCTGCCCGGGCAATGCGAAGATGAAATCCATGGAAACGGTCTCGAAGGGAACGGCCGACAGAGCAGCTTTCATTTCCTCAGTATCGATGTCCCTTCTGCCGAGGATCTTCCGGTACTTGTCGCAGAATGACTGGATGCCGATACTGATCTTCGTTACTCCCGCGTCCTTCAGCTGCCGCAGCACTTTTACATTCACATTGTCGGGGTGGAGCTCCAGGCCGATCCCCTCCGTGATGATGAAATGCTCGTTCAGCGCATCTATGATCTCTTTTATGCGCTCGGCGGCAAGTGCCGGGGTTCCTCCGCCGAAATACAGGCTGGTCACTTTTTTCCGCCCTTTATGCTGGCTGCCCACAATGTGGATCTCCCGGATCAGGTGATCGATATATCTGTCACAGGATTCGGCTGAATACAGCACCTTGCAGTAAGGGCAGAAGTTGCAGATCCTTTTGCAGAAAGGGATATGGACATACAGCCCGAGGCTCTCGCATTCCGCAAACGGCAACATTTGGTCATATTCATTTTTGAAGGTAAATGGCTTCGCCGTCCGCGTGAGCCACATCCTCGTCAAGCTTGTGATGAAACCCATATCGTCACCTAAATGTACTTCAAGTATGTATTGAGCATCTCGAATATCACTTTGGGATTGCCTCTGAACAGCAGCGTATATTCGGCGACAAAGAAGTATCCGCATTGCTCGCAGAGGCCTGGAATATCTATGCAGCGCCCGCAGACAGACACCTTTCCGTTCTCTATCACCACGCATTGATAGCAGGGGGTAGGGAACCGGTTGTCTATGAGATAAGGGAACGCGCTCTTCAGGTTGAAGACCGGCGCTCCTTCCCTCATCATCTGGGCTATCATATCACAGCACCGGGCTTTTTCCTCCCTGCTCAGAGCCAGTTCCTTCGTGTCCGGGTACGGGGTATGGAAATTGAACGATACTGCGCGGACGTTTTTCGTGTCCCTGGCAGTAATGCATACATCACGTATGCAGTCTTTGTTGATCTGATTGACAGCCATATAGAAGCATATATTGTCCGCGGTAGCGTTGCCGATGTTTTTCATGATGGTATCGTAGGTGTCTCCGCGGATCTCATTATGTCGCTGCCTGTCTCCGTCCAGGCTCAACAGGATCAGGTCTGCTTCCGGGAGGTCGATGGGGAACGTGCCGTTCGTGACGACATTGACGATGAGGAACCCCATCTCCTTTGCTTCGACGACCAGGTCTCTCAGCGTGCGTTCGCCGTATTTCCACAGGAATGTCTCGCCGCCGCAGAAGAACAGGATGCGTACGCCCATATCGAACAGCTGCTGCATCTCCTGTCTGATCTGTTCATACGGATGGACGATCCCTGTGATATTGTTGACGGAGCAGTGCTTGCAATGCAGGTTGCATCTGTCTGTCACGATCACAGTGCCGAGGATCGGCGAAGTCTTCCTGAAGAGGATCGTCTTGATGCCGAAAGCGGCAAAATGCAAAAATATAGATGGCTTCACAGTTTATCTCCGCATCTTTTATTCCATAATGGTTTGTGTGTACATAAATTATAACACAGGTATTTTGCTGCATTTACGATCGCCCGGGCAGCTGCCAGGATCGGTACTGCCTCAAAACTGCCTTATGGGCATTTGCCTCGTGCTTCGTCCTTTTTATCCGCCTGCCCGGCTCAATCGGATATTTTTCCCCCTATTCCTTGTTTTTTCATCGGATGGATATTAATATTCTCTCATGAGGCTGAATTCCGCTGACTACGCAACCAGATACATATACACGGTGCTCATCACGCTGCTGATCGCTGTTTCGGCGGCGCTTACCTTTTCTTCCCTCAGCGCCATGTCGGTAACTGTCATGGACGGAAACGATATGGCCGTCGTTTCGCTGGGCTACGGGAGCCGTGTGGGCGATGCGCTGGCTGCCGCGGGCATCATGTTGGACAGCACCGATACCCTCAGCGCCCCTCTTTCGGAATATGTCCGTGACGGCGAGATCATAGAGATACGGCGCGGTTCTCTTTCTGCGGAGAACATATCCGGCCCGGTGACCGGGATATCGGGTCAGATGGAGCTCTCGGCCATGGAAGCTTTTGCCCGTGCCCGCAGGCAGGCCAATGCCAAACTGCTCGCAAGGGAAAAGGCCACGGGCTATTCCTTCCGCGGAAAGTCCCAGCATTTTTCAGTCCCTTCGGGAGGGCTGATAGAGACGCCCGCAGGCATCTACGAGGTTGTCAGGGAGATGGATGTCAACGCTTCCGGATACTGCCCCTGCGAGATATGCTGCGGCGAAAACGCATCTGGCATCACCGCGAACGGTTCAAGGGCGACTGCGGGATACACGTTGGCCGCTGCAAAGGATATCCCTTTCGGCACGCTGGTATACATACCTTATTTCGACAGGGTCTTCGAGGTGCAGGACAGGGGAGGCGCGATCAGCGGTAACCGTATAGATATCTTCTTCAATACCCACGGGGAGGCCATAGTGTTCGGACGCAGGGCATTGAAGATATATATCGTCAAATGACAGAATATCCTTGAAAAAAACACCGCCGTGACGTATTATGGCTACAGCGGTATACACGCGGGCGTAGCTCAATGGCAGAGCGTCGGCTTCCCAAGCCGATTACGAGGGTTCGATTCCCTTCGCCCGCTCCGTTTTTTTTTTGCGCTCCGCAGACCGGGCACGGGATGTACGTCCCCTGTCCGGCGCGTTTCAAAAAAGACTGGTCTTATCCGACCAGGAAATCGATGCCCTTGAGCACCCTGAGCTGCTCGTCCTTGAAGTGGTTGCCTTCATTGAGCTCGAATACCGCAGACGCGCCGCGTTCCATGAAGAGCGCGCAGGCTGCTTCGGCGCAGTCCTCGACCACAGCCATCCTCTGGTTCCTCGTATTCTTCTCCCTGTCCCCCAATGAAAAGTAAGCTTTCTTCACAGGCACGGCAGTCTCGTGTGTCTTTATAAAATCGATGAAGCCGTCATACCACATGGAACCGGAGACAGACGCG
This sequence comes from Eubacteriaceae bacterium, assembly GCA_017551505.1. GTDB lineage: Bacteria > Bacillota > Clostridia > Eubacteriales > Anaerofustaceae > JAAYHF01. Next base: position 38,692 of record JAFZLL010000024.1, on the reverse strand, counting down.
AAGCCGGTGAACCTGTCCGTCACGAAAGGCGCGTAGGCCGCGAAGAGCCCTGCGAGAGAGTATCCGGCGATATACCTTTCCTTGATGGCGAGCCCTTCCTCGGCCTGCGGGATGACGGTATCCTCCAGTATCCCGGCGAACCGGTCCGCCCCGCCGGAGAAATCCTCCTCGCCTTTGAAGGCCCGCGGCGCTTCCCACGGCGAAAGGTCCCTGTTCCAGTCGATGCCCGAAACGCAGACTATCATCACCCCGTTTTCCGGATATTTGGCGAACTGCTCGCCGCCTTTGTCCCCGATCAGGTAAACGGCGGCTCTGATCTCCCCGTTTTCCGGGATGTAAGTTTTGAATTCCACTGCCATAACGTCCTCCCAAATAAAAAAACCCGCGCGCCTGACAGCGCGCGGGAGCATTTTTAAGCGATCAAGCGTTTTCTTTATCATACAGCTCTCTGCTGTAATAGTAAAGCTCCATCGTTCCTTCATACTGAAGTTTCGGATCCTGCGAATACACGGAGGTGTACAGGCCGCCTTTCGGTGCGTAGATATCGACGGTCTTGTGGATCGCGTCGAAGAGCTGCTCCTTGGAGACCGGCTGTGTCCTGTCTATTCCTTCGAGCCCTGCGTTCATGCCGATCTGATCGCCCCACTTTTCCTTGAAGGCGGGCATATCGTTGGCCCTTCTCTGGATCTGCATGAAGTCGATGCCGAGCTCGATCATGTAAGGCACGAACCTCTTGATGTTGCCGCAGCAGTGCAGCTCGAACTTCGTCCTGCCCTTGCTCTTGATGTGGCTGATGATCTTTTTGTGGGGTTCGAATACCATATCCTCCATGAACTGCTCCGAGAAGAAGGTGTTCCTCTCTGTGCCCCAGTCATCGTGGTAGGTCACGAAATCCGGCGTCCACAGCTGGGTCATCTTGTCATAGGATTCGATCGTGAAATCAGCGAAGGCCATAAGGAAATCTGCGACGGCCTCGGGCTCCTCCGCCATCGCCACCATCGCCTGAGCATATCCGCCCATCAGAGCTACGAGCCTTTCCGTGCAGCTCTGCCCGATGTTGATGTGCGTGACCTTATTCCTGTTCCATGTGTTTTTGACGAAGTTTTCCTGTGCGCCTATGTAGTCGTTCTTGCTCAGGTCGGGGAACTTCACCTGTGTTTCCCACTTGGTGATATCCGATACTACCGGCGGTACGTTGATGTTCAGCATCGGCCCTCCCGCCGAAGGAACATATGTCCAGACGCAGCCGAAGTCATCCGTGAAGTCCATCCTTTCCTGGGAGCCCCACATCGAGCCTCCGCCGCCCGGGCCGGCCGAAGGAACGTTGGTGACCTCCATCGTGCTCACGTTCTGCATGTCCGTCGTGGATATGGGGACCCACATCGGGTGGTTCCTTTCCGCCGCGCGGAAAAAGTTTTCCCTTACATCCATCGGGTAATCGGTGATCTTGGGGATCTTCACTTTTGCGTTGGAAAAGGCCATCGCGGTCTCTTCCATCGGTGCGTTCTCATCATACACCGGTCTTTTGTAAGTCATATGATACTCCCTTTCCATCCGCCCCTTACGCGGATAATATTGAATATTTATTTGAATCTGAATATATTATATATCATGTTGACCGGGCTGTCAACAGGGCCGGTGCTGCTAACTGCCGTTTCAGCACTTTGTTCGTGGTATGAAATATTTTATAATCAATTTATTATTGCAAAGAGGTATATCTGAAATGAAACAAGAGAGGAAGAGCATCTCCAATGCCGCGGTAAACGCTTATGCGGCCGCTGCCACGTTCCAGAGCTACGCGATACACATACCGGACACATATCTGTCCATCTTCATGACCACATATCTCGGCATCACGGCGGCGATGATGGCTACCGTATACCTGGTCTCCATGACCCTGGATATCATCCTCAGCCTGCTGGCGGGAGGGCTCATAGACATCGTTAAATTCAAGAAGGGCAAATACCTGCCCTGGCTGAATTTCTTCCGCTGGTTCGTCATGTTCGGCGCAGTGGGGCAGTTCATCGATACCTCCGGGCTGTCCCTGGCAGTGAGGATGATCGTGATATCGGTGTGCTATATCACCATGCACGGTTCCATGAACTTCATGTCCACCGCCCAGAACGGCATAATAGCCGCCATAGGCGGATTCAATATGGAGGACCGCATCCGCCTGACCACCAGGAGGGCCCAGGTCTCCGCTGCCGGGACCATAATCCTGAGCTTCTCGACGCTCCCTCTGATCACCTTCTTCGGGAGGCTTTCCGGCAACGAGGCGAGCGGCTATACCATAGTGTGCGCGATATACTGTCTCGCGCTCGTTCTCGGGACCACGATACTGACCAGATACACGCGGGAATACGACGAACAGGCCTCCTCCGCCGCGCCGGAAAAGAAATACTCCGTGAAGGATATGTGGGATGCCATAGCGGGCAATGACCAGATGATCGTCTACGCGGCCAGCCAGCTGGTGCGCCAGGTGGGCATGCTGATAGTCGGCGGGATGGGCATGTATTACTGGAAGCTTATTATGGACAAGTACCAGTATTACTCCGTCTCATCCGGGATCACCACCTTCGTGGGGTTCCTGTTCTCGCTGTTCATCCCGTCCATAGGCAGGAAGATGGGGAAGATCAAGGCCATGAAGCTGTCTATCGGCCTCGGCGCCGTCCTGTATATCGCCTTAAGATATACAGGGCTGAAGAGCATATGGTTCATGACTGCATTCTCGGTGGTCTCCTCCGCTTTCAATTACCTTACGGCGGGTTTCGGTATCAATTATTACCTGGATATCGGCGAATACGGCTATTACAAGACGGGCAGGGACTACAGGACCCTGTGCGTTTCGATGTCCAATATCCTGATGAAGATCGGACGCCTCATCGGGCGCAGTCTGTCCGGCTATGTGCTCGCATGGATAGGTTTCGACCGTTTCAACCAGATGATGCTGGACGGCGTCATAGACAGGACGTCCCCGGACTTCACGAGATTCGCCGATCTTTTCATGGATATCTACTGCTTCGTCCCGCTGGTCACCCGCATTATCGGGCTCGTGATACTGGCAGGCTACAAGATCAAGGATGAAGACGCGGTATTCTATGCCAGGGAAAATGCAAGAAGGGAAGCCGGCGAGGCACGGCAGGGCTGAAGCGCCGGGCATGTCAGGCTTATTATAAAGAGAAGAAGCTGCAGCCTCTTCTCTTTTATTATCTCCCGCCGCGATTATTCTTCCCTCCCTGGTGGTAATTAAGGGCAAAGAGTAGTATATTAAATTGGGTGCGGTCCATCTGTCCACTTGGCCGCGCCTGCAATGATCGCAATAAAAAAGAATATAAGGGGTCTGAAAATGAGAGTAATGGTAGTCGGCTCAGGCGGCCGCGAGCACGCCATCATCAAGAAGCTGAAAGAGTCCTCCGAGATAACCGAGCTGTACGCGCTGCCCGGGAATGCGGGGATTGCGAAGGACGCCGTATGCGTGGGCGTTGCCGCGGACGATATCCCCGGGATGGTGGATTTCGCGGTGAACAACAGGATCGAGTTCGCCGTAGTCGCCCCCGATGATCCGCTGGTCATGGGGATGGTGGATGCCCTTGAGGCTGCCGGGGTGCCGTGCTTCGGGCCGGACAAGAAGGCTGCCGAGATCGAGGGCAGCAAGGTATTCTCCAAAGGGCTGATGAAAAAGTACGGCATACCTACGGCGGATTACGAGGTATTTGACGATCCCGCCAAGGCTTTTGAATATATCAAGGGGAAAAACACGTATCCCACCGTCATAAAGGCCGACGGCCTTGCCAAGGGCAAGGGCGTCATAATCGCCGCCGATGAATACGAGGCGCGCGAAGCGATCAGATCCATCATGGAGGACAGGAAATTCGGCGAAAGCGGGGCGCACGTCGTCGTGGAAGAATTCCTGACCGGCCCCGAGGTGTCCGTCCTTGCCTTTACGGACGGCAAGACGGTCAAACCGATGATCTCCTCGATGGACCATAAGAGGGCCCTCGACAATGACGAAGGACTCAACACCGGCGGTATGGGCACCATCGCGCCGAACCCCTATTACACCCCGGACATCGAAAAGACCTGCATGGAGACGATATTCCTTCCGACGGTGAATGCGATGAACGCCGAAGGGCGCACCTTCAGGGGCTGCCTGTATTTCGGGCTCATGCTGACCCCCCAGGGGCCCAAGGTCATAGAGTACAACTGCCGCTTCGGCGATCCCGAAGCGCAGGTGACCCTGCCTCTGCTCAAAAGCGACCTGTTCACGATAATGAAGGCGGTCAGGTACGGCACCCTGGAGGAAACGGAGGTCGTGAACGACAGGGGGGCGGCCTGCTGCGTCATCATGGCGAGCGAAGGCTATCCCGGCGAATACAGGACAGGCTATCCTGTCGTGATCGATAAGGGCCTCGAGGCCGAGGTATTCTTCGCGGGGGTAAAGGAGGCCGACGGGAAGCTCGTCACTTCCGGAGGGCGAGTGCTCGGCGTGACCGTGACGGCCCCGACGCTGAGGGAGGCCATCGATACTGCATATGTACAGGCCAGGAAGATAAGGTTCGAGAACGCATATTACCGCAGGGATATAGGCAAAAGAGCGCTGGAGGCGAAACGATAATGGTTTACAGGGTATATGTTGAGAAACGCGGCGAGCTGGCTGTAGAGGCCAAGAACCTGAAGGAGGAGATACGCACTTTCCTCGGCATAACGGGATTAAGGGAATTGAGGCTCGTCAACCGTTATGACGCCCAGGGGCTCAGCGAGGATCTGTTTGAAAAAAGCGTGACCAGCATCTTTGCGGAACCGCAGGTGGATGAATACTCCGAGGACATCGACACCGAGGGAGCCGCAGCGGTCTTCGCAGTGGAATACCTGCCCGGACAGTATGACCAGAGGGCGGATTCCGCGGCCCAGTGCATACAGATCATGTCCCGTCTCGAGCGTCCCACGGTAAAGACTGCCAAGGTATACGTCCTTTACGGGGAGCTGAGCGAAGATGACGTCGAGCGCATAAAGAAGCACGTAATCAACCCGGTCGACAGCCGCCTCACCTCTATGGAGAAGCCTGACAACCTCGACTTCGCCTACGACACTCCGGCAGACGTGGAAGTGATCGAAGGGTTCTGCGGGTTCGGCGAGGAGAGGATGGCCGGATTCATCCGCGAGAGGGACCTGGCAATGGATGTGGACGACCTCAGGATGTGCCGCGATTATTTCGAGTCCCTGCACAGGGAACCGACGATAACCGAGATCAAGGTCATCGACACCTACTGGTCCGACCACTGCCGCCACACGACTTTCAATACCATCATCGACGATATAGAATTTTCCGACGATAAGTTGCAGCGCGCATACGGAGAATACCTTGAGGCGAGGAAGGAACTCGGGCGCGAGGGAAAACCGGTATGCCTGATGGATATCGGCACCATCGCCGCGAAGATGCTCAAGGCCCAGGGCATGCTCGATGCCCTGGACGAGAGCGACGAGATAAATGCCTGCACCGTCAAGATCAAGGTGAACGTGAACGGCAGTCCCGAAGACTGGCTGTTGCTGTTCAAGAACGAGACCCATAACCACCCGACGGAGATCGAGCCTTTCGGCGGCGCGGCGACCTGCATCGGGGGCGCCATCAGGGATCCCCTGTCGGGGCGCAGCTACGTATATGCCGCGATGAGGGTCACGGGCGCGGGCGACCCGCTTACCCCTGTGGAAGAGACCCTCGAAGGCAAGCTGCCCCAGAGGAAGCTCGTTACGGGAGCCGCCGCGGGCTATTCCTCCTACGGCAACCAGATAGGGCTCGCTACCGGCATAGTGGACGAAGTTTACAATGAAGGCTATGTGGCAAAACACATGGAGGTCGGGGCCGTGCTCGGCGCCGCCCCCGCGGAAAATGTCGTAAGGCTCGAGCCCCAGCCCGGCGATGTGGTGATACTGCTGGGCGGAAGGACTGGCCGTGACGGCATCGGCGGGGCTTCGGGCTCCTCCAAGGCGCATACGACTGCCTCCCTGGAGACCTGCGGGGCGGAGGTCCAGAAGGGCAACGCCCCCGAGGAAAGGAAGCTGCAGAGGCTCTTCCGCAAGAAAGAGGCCGCAAGGCTCATCAAGCGCTGCAACGACTTCGGAGCAGGAGGCGTCTCCGTCGCCATCGGGGAGCTTTCCGACGGCGTGGATATAGACCTCGACAGGGTCCCGAAGAAATACGAGGGGCTTGACGGCACGGAGCTCGCCATAAGCGAGTCGCAGGAAAGGATGGCTGTGGTCGTCGCGGCAGGAGACGCCGATGAGTTCATATCCTACGCGGACAGCGAGAACCTCGAAGCCACGATCGTAGCGACCATCACCGACAAGGGAAGGATGACGATGCACTGGCGCGGCAAGACGATAGTCGACCTTGACAGGAGCTTTCTGTCCACCAACGGCGCCGAGAAGCACATCACGATCAGGACCGCGGTGCCCGCCGGCTACGACAGACATCTTGCCGGCAGCTTCGCCGAGAGATATATAGCAATTGCAGGCGATCTTAACGTCTGCTCCAAGAGGGGGCTGGCCGAAAGGTTCGACTCGACTATCGGCGCGAGGAGCGTGCTCATGCCCTTCGGCGGCAGATACCAGAGGACGCCCATACAGGCCATGGTCCATAAACTGCCTGTCGAACACGGTGATACCGACACCGTCTCCGTGATGAGCTACGGGTACAACCCGACGATCTCCGAGGCGGATCCCTTCAGCGGTGCGTATCTCGCGGTAACCGAGTCCCTGACCAAACTGGCCGCTTCCGGAGCGAGCCTGGACGACACATACCTTACTTTCCAGGAATACTTCGGCAAACCCGGGAATTCGCCCGAAAGATGGGGCGCGCCACTGTCCGCCCTGCTCGGCGCCTTCAAGGCGCAGAGCGGATTCAAAGTGGCCGCTATCGGCGGCAAGGATTCCATGAGCGGCACCTTCGAGCATATCGACGTGCCCCCCACCCTCATCTCCTTCGCTGTCACGACCGGGACTGCAGGCGAGATAAAAGGAGGGGAGTTCAAGGCCCCCGGACACGAACTGATATGGCTGAAGCCCGAATATGACGGCAGCGGACTGCCTGAAGCGCAGAGCGTCAGGGACCTGTGCGCCAAAGCCTGTGAGCTGATGAAGTCGGGCAAGGCCGTCGGAGCATACAGCATAGGCTACGGAGGGATCGCGGAAGCGGTCATGAAGATGGCCATCGGCAACATGATCGGCTTCAGGTTCGCGGACGGGATCGATATGTCCGACATATTCTCATACCGCTACGGCTCCCTCGTGCTGGAGATGGCGGAGCATACTCATGAAGGCATCAGGCTCGGCGAGACGACAGAACGCCGGGCGATAATACTGGGCAAAGACGAGATCGCTCTCGGCGAGCTGGTCAGCGTTTACGAAGGCAAGCTGGAAGAAGTCTACCCGTGCAATATCGTGACATCCGACGAAAAGATCCCCGCCTACACAGCCGGGGCGGCAGAGCGTATCCTCCCCCGCAGGGGAACAGGCCGGGCGGGAGTCCTCATCCCCGTCTTCCCGGGCACGAACTGCGAGTACGATTCCGCAATGGCTTTCGAAAAGGCCGGGATAGAGCCGACCGTCTTCGTCATCAATAACCTGACAGCCGCCAAGACGGCGGAAAGCGTCGCGGAATTCGCGAGGCATATAGCGCGCAACCAGATCATCATGATCCCCGGCGGCTTCTCCGGAGGAGACGAGCCGGAAGGCAGCGGCAAGTTCATCACCGCCTTCTTCCGCAACGCCGAGATCTCGGACAAGGTCAACGAGCTGCTCAAGGAGAGGGACGGGCTGATGCTCGGCATCTGCAACGGTTTCCAGGCGCTCATAAAACTGGGCCTGGTCCCGTTCGGGGAGATAATCGATGCGGATGAGAACTGCCCGACGCTCACCTTCAATACGATCGGGCGCCACCAGTCCAAGCTCGTGGATATCAGGATCGCATCCAACAGGTCCCCGTGGCTGATGAAGACGAAGGTCGGAGAGGTATACACAGTGCCTATCTCCCACGGCGAAGGGCGCTTCATCATCACCGACGAGCTCCTCGGGGATATCGCCGGCAGGGGCCAGATCGCCACGCAGTATGTGGATAAGATGGGCGACCCGACGAACGATATCCAGTTTAACCCCAACGGGTCCATGAGAGCCATCGAAGGGATAACCTCTCCGGACGGAAGGATCTTCGGAAAGATGGGGCATACGGAAAGGACCGGGGAGAACCTCTATAAAAACGTCCCGGGCAGGTATGATATGGGCCTGTTCGCTTCCGCGGCGGAGTATTTCAAATAAAAACGGTTTTACGCAAACGGCATTTCAGGGAAACGCAGTCCCGCGGGACTGCGTTTCCTTTTTGAATGCAGGGCCCGGGAACCGGCAGGCCCTTGTCCCGCCGCTACATTGGAGCACCATTAAACACCCATTTTAATCGTCCTGTTTTGTCGCACAGGGCGCTCTTATGGTATAATACATCTAATGGAATCAGGGAGGCCGTAAGCCCCCGAATAAACATAACGGCAAACAGGGGAATACTCTATGTGGCAAAATAACAGGAATAACAGGAACAACAGCGCCGTCGCATGGGTGCTGATCGTGATGCTGCTGCTGATCGTCACCAATCTCGGGACTTATCTTATCTGCAAATACTATCCCGTCTTCAGAGGAGGCTCGGTCGTGGTGGACACGCAGACCGACAAGGAGACCTCGGCCAACGTCAAAAAGCTCGTCTACCTCATAGGGGAACTCAGGGAGAACTACCTTTGGGATATCGACGAGGACGAGATGTGGGATTCCATCTTCAAGGGGCTCATGGGAGGCATCGGCGACGATTACGCCGAATACATGACGCAGGAAGAATACAAGGAATACCAGACTACGCTCTCGGGCAGTTATTCCGGCATCGGGGTACAGATAATGAACGACGATGACGGCAACGTCTCCGTGACGAAAGTCTTCAAGGATACACCGGCCTTCGACGCAGGGATGCAGCCGGGAGACGTCATCGTAGCCGCAGACGGCCACGACATCACGAACACCAATATCTCGGTCGCCGTCACATATATCAGGGGAGAGACCGGAACCAGCGTCACCCTGGAGATCTACCGCGACGGGGAATACCTGACCAAGACCATCGTCAGAAAGTCAATCGACCTGGTCTATGTCTCCAGCCGCATGATAGGTTCGGACATAGGCTATATCTATATATCGGAATTCGAGACCAACACTTTCGACCAGTTCACCGAGGCAGTCGATGAGCTGACGGCCCAGGGGATGAAAGGACTGATACTCGACCTGAGGCAGAACCCCGGAGGGGACGTGAGCGAGTGCGTGAATATCGCTGACAGCCTTCTTCCCAAGACTACCATCATCTATACGAAGAACAAGGCAGGCGAGAAGACCGTCTATAAATCCGACGGGAAATCCCTGGGCATACCCCTGGTGCTCCTGGTCGACGGTTATTCGGCGTCGTCCTCGGAGATACTGTCCATCGCCCTGAAGGACAACAATGCGGCCGAGATCGTCGGCACCAAGACCTTCGGCAAAGGGATAATGCAGATACTGCTGCCCCTCTCTGACGGCAGCCTTTACAAATATACCTTCTGCGAGTACTTCGGACCCAACGACACGAAGATCCACGGCATAGGCATCACTCCCGATTATATCGTCGAGCTGCCGGAGGAGTACCGCAACAAAGTCATAGAGACCATTCCGGAAGAGGATGACACACAGCTTAAAAAGGCCATAGAGGTCGTCAGGAAAAAAATGGGCAGATGACCATATCCTGACTATCGAAAGGGAGGCTGGAATTGGCAAGAAAAATAAAAAGAAAACCTAAAAAGAATAATATCCGGGTCAGCGGTAACGGCGCCGAAGAACTCAATACGGAGGAGCTTGAAAGGGAAGCCGGCTATACCGGTGACAAGCCGGAGAGCGGGCAGAAAGTTCCTTCCAAAAAGAACGGTGGATCGTCGAAGGCCAGGAGCAGGACCGCGGCAAAGACGCGCGGTCCCCGCAGAAAACGGCACCGCATCAAAAATGTCTGGCTCAGGATCTTCGTAGGATTGATCGTCGCCGTCATCTCGGTGTGCTTCGTCGTCGGGGTATGCGGGGCCGGGCTCGCGATGTCATGGATGTCCGAAGCCCCTAAACTGGATCCCGGCAAGTTCGAATTCGTCAACGCCACGGCTGTGCTCGATATCAACGATAATTTCTATCAGGAGCTGCAGACCAGCGAGATGAGGGATCCGGTGTCGATCGGAAAGGTCCCGGAACTCGTCCAGATGGCTTTCGTCTCCATCGAGGACCAGCGTTTCTATTCCCACTTCGGCGTGGACGTAAGAGGTACTCTGAAAGCCATAATCCAGGTGCTGCTGACCCGTTCCACCTCCGGAAGCGGAGGTTCAACGATAACCCAGCAGCTCATAAAGCTGACCCACCTTACCAGCGAGACCTCGATCAAGAGGAAGGTCATGGAATGGAAACTGGCTTACGAGCTGGAGAGGACTGCCACCAAGCGCCAGATCCTGGAGATATATCTCAACAAGATCAACCTGAGCTACGCATGGGGGATCGAATCCGCGTCCCAGATGTATTTCGGCCTTCATTGCGATGAGCTCTCGGTGGCCCAGGCCTCAGTGCTCGCTTCGATCATGAAAGCGCCGAGCTATTACAGCCCGTACGTCTACGAGACCGACGAGGAGGGGAATTCCCGTCTTGCCAGGACCACCGACGAAGCCGGCAATACCGTGATCGTGCTGTCCGAGCATAACCGCGACAGGGCAAAGCTGGTCGTGGACAAGATGTACGAGCTGGGCCATATAAGCCGGGGCGAGCGGGATATCGCGTTTGCCGCCCTCGACAACAATACCGTCGGGCTTATCGTGCCTAAGTTCACCACGGAATACACTTATTTCACGGATGCGGTCTACTCCCAGGTATTGAACGACCTTATGGAAAGATACGGGCTTTCCCAGTCCGATGCCGCGAACCTGCTGTTAAACGGCGGGCTCGTGATACATTCCACCGTGGATCCGGCGATACAGAAAGCCATGGAGGATCAGGCTGCCGATGACGCCAGGTTCCCTGCGCAGTCTTCCACAGCCAAGAGCGCGGAAGCGGCCATGAGCGAAGCCACTGGAGAAGAGGCTAGCTTCAAGCCCGAAGTAGGCGGGGTTGTCATAGAAAACAGGACAGGTTACGTCTGCGGGATCATCGGAGGACGGCAGAAGGTGGGGAACCTGACGATGAACCGCGGACTGCAGAAGTTCCAGACAGGTTCGTCGACAAAGCCTCTGACCTGTTATTCCCCGGCTCTGGAGGAAAAAGTCGTAACTCCTGCGACCATGTTCGCGGACGTGCCTTTGTCTTTCGGGGGATGGAAGCCGGGCGACGCGGGATCCTGCCAGGGATTGATCTCGGTAAGGCAGGGACTGTCCAACTCGGTCAATATAGTGGCAGTGCAGGTGGAAAATGCCCTGGGCTTTGAAAAAGGCGCCGAATACGGTGAAAGGTACGGACTGGACATAGTCTGGGAAGGCGGCAGCGACATCAATGCCGCGGCGCTTGCTCTCGGAGGCTATACCTACGGGCAGACCCCGCTGGCGATGGCCGACGCCTATACCACGTTCCCCAACGGAGGCTACCGCATCACGCCTACGTTCTACAGATATGTTACCGATTCCGAAGGCAACGTGCTGCTGGAAGCGGTCCAGGACACCGTGCAGGTGATAAGCGAGGCGACTGCATGGCTGACTACTGATATATTGAAATCCGTCGTGAAGGGCGGGACCACGACCATAAGCGTTGCCGGACAGGAGATCGCGGGCAAGACCGGGACCACGGATAAGCGCGTCTGCGCATGGTTCTGCGGCTTTACAGCGGATTATTCCGGAGCCTTCTGGTTCGGCTATGACGCCCAGAAGCTGACGATAAACAAGCATACCTACGACTTGAGGATCGGAGTCACGGGAGGAGGCGGCGCCAATTCGCCGGCTCATTTCTGGCAGGCTGTGTTCAATCAGTTTTACAAGGATAAGAAGCTTCCGTCCAAATCGCTGCCGAAGATGCCGGGTTCGGGCGTTTTCAGCGCGACGATAGACGGCGCGTCCGGCAAGATCCCGGGAGAGCTTTCAGAGCTCGACCCGAGAGGCTCAAAAGTGCATTCGGAATTTTTCCTGGACGGCACTTACCCGTCCGACGTCGATGACGTGCATGTGGAGGTAGACGTGTGCACCGAGACAGGGCTTCTGGCTACGGCAGGATGCCCTTCCACGAGAAAGGTGATGCTGTATATAGACCCGGAGGAATGGATGGTCTACGGGGGAAAGGAATATAAGGAATACACCATCAAGGGATATTCCGAATACCTTGTCCCCACTGCGACATGCACCGCGCATACTGCAGCGTCCACAGTGAGCGAGCTGTATTTCGGGCTCACTCCGGACCTCAAAGAGGAAAGGATATCCGGCGGTTCCGCCATAGCCATGCGGACAGGACAGCCGCTGCATGTATATGTCAGGGAACTGTTCGGAAACGGCAGCTGCGCAAACCTTTCGGACGACCTCGAGGTGAAATGCTCGGATGAATCGAACTTCTCGGTCACCTACAAGAAGGGCAAGATCACCGTCTCGTCGCTTAACCATATGCAGTCCACCTCTGCTACGGTCACTGTCAGCAAGAGCTATAATATCGGAACAGCATTCGAATATACCGTCACATCGAGCTTTACCGTCAACTGCACGGCCGGGCAGTACACCATAACCGCTAACGCCTGGGATGAGAATCACCAAAAGGGAGGCGGCACAATAACTGCCAGCGGCACGTATTCCGAAGGGACGGACGTGAAATACTACATAATCCCCGACGATGAACACGAATTGTCCGATGTGTTGGTTGACGGCGTCTCCGTAGGCGCGGTAGGGGAATATGAATTCACCAATCTTTCCGGCGATCATGTCATAGAGGCATTTTTCGTCAGGAAAGAAACGGAGCCGGAGGAGCCGGGCAATCCCTGACGAAGCGGTCGGGAAATGGATGACGGGTCGATAGGCTGTGCGGCAGGCTTTGCCCTGGGATGTAAGTTCAAGGCGGGAATGAGTTGAAGAAAAACAAGAAACGTGATTTGAAAAAGAATACCGGACTCCGTGTGGGCAACAGGGTCCTTAAGATAAAGCCGCGTTCCGGAGGCAGCAGTCCGAAAGAACGCCGTGCGGCAAAACAAGGAAACGGCAAGGCGAAGGTGAGGAGCCGCCTGGCCACGTTCCTCACGCGCATGCTCGCATTCTTCATCGCCTTCGGTTTCCTTGTAGGGGTGGGCGGCTTCACTTTGCTGGCCACCTGGATGGCCGAAACGCCGGACGTGGATCTGGACAGGTTCACTTTTGTCGACGCTACCACCATCTACGATATCAACGATGATTTCTACCAGCAGCTGGAAACGAGCGAAAAAAGGGAGACCGTTACGATCGACGAGGTCCCGGAGCTCATACAGATGGCTTTCGTCTCCATCGAGGACCAGCGGTTCTATTCCCACTTAGGCATCGATATCAGGGGCACGCTGAAGGCCGTGATACAGGTGCTGCTCACGCGTTCCACTTCCGGAAGCGGCGGTTCTACCATAACACAGCAGCTCATAAAGCAGACCCACCTTACCAGCGAGACGACGATCCGCAGAAAGGTAATGGAATGGAAGCTGGCTTACCAGCTGGAAAAGGTATTGAACAAGCGCCAGATACTGGGAGCTTACCTCAATAAGATCAACCTGAGCTACGCATGGGGGATCGAGTCCGCGTGCCGTACTTATTTCGGCCTCCATTCCGATGAGATCGACCTTGCGCAGGCATGTGTCCTTGCGGCCATAATGAAAGCGCCTACTGCGTATTCACCGTATGTATATGAGACCGATTCCGACGGGAATACATATCTGGCGCGTACAGAGGATGCCAACGGCAATAATGTGATCAAGCTCGGGGATGCCAATCGTGAACGGGCCAAGCTGGTGTGCGCGAAGATGCTGGAACTCGGACATATCTCCCGCGGAGAATACGAGATAGCTCTTGCGGAGATAAGCGGCAACCTGGTCGGGCTCACTGCGCCTCAGCACAATGCCGATTATACGTATTTCACCGATGCTGTCTATGCTCAGGTGATAAATGACCTCATGGTGGAATACAACTATACTAGGGCAGACGCCACCGAGCTCGTAACGAACGGCGGGCTGAAGATATACGCCACGGTGGACCCTGATATCCAGACTGCCCTGGATCATGTGGCTGCGGACGACAGCAATTTCTATCCCCAGAATTCGGCAGCCAAGGCTGCCAGCCAGGCGCTCAGCGAATCTACGGGAGATGAGATCAATTACATTCCGCAGCTCGGCGGAGCCGTGATACAGAATAAGACCGGATACGTGGTCGGGATCATCGGGGGACGCGAGAAGAACGGCAACCTCACGATGAACAGGGGGCTGCAGAAGTTCCAGGTAGGTTCCTCCACAAAGCCCCTTACGGTCTATGCCTCCGGCATAGATTCCGGGAATATCACTCTGGCCGATGTGTTTGCAGACGCAAAGATCCAGTGGGGCGCCTGGAAACCGGCCAATGCGGGCGGGGGAGTTACCAACGGCCCGATGACCATACGCGAAGCTCTGACCCGTTCGATAAACATGGTGGCTATACAGGCTGAAAAATGCCAGGGAGACAAGGTCTCCGCGGCATACGCGCTCAAGTTCGGACTTGAACTGACCCCCGCGGATTACAACTCCGCGTCCCTTGCCCTCGGAGGCTATACTTACGGGCAGACTCCGCTGGCAATGGCCGACGCCTATACCACGTTCCCCAACGGAGGCTACCGCATCACGCCCAGCTTCTACAGGTACGTCACCGATTCAAGGGGTATCGTGATACTGACTCCCAATCAGGAAAAAGTGCAGGTCATAAGCGAGCAGACCGCATGGCTGGTGACAAGCGTACTGAAGAATGTCGTGCGCGGCGGAACGACCTGGATATCCCTCAGCGGCCAGGAAGTAGCCGGAAAGACCGGGACCACTGACAACAACGTCTGTGCGTGGTTCTGCGGCTATACCGCGGAGTATGCCGGTGCTTTCTGGATCGGCTACGACGTGCAGCGCGTGAGCGTAGACGGGCATACCTATGTCATCCGCTACGGCAGTGTGGGCGGAAATACCTCTTACGGGCCTGCCGGCCTTTGGAAGGACACTTTTACAGAGTTCTACAGCACGAAGAACTTGCCGAGCGCCACGCTTCCGGAAAGACCCGAAGGGCTGGTCTATGACAGAGAAAAAGGCGACTGGCTTATCGAGGGGACGGAAGCCGTGGATCATCTGAAGGATGCAAAATATACCATTACAGTATGCGAGATTACCGGTCTGCTGCCGAACGGCAACTGCCCTGAGGTGACAAAAACGATATTTGACTGGAGCAAGGTGGACCTTTTCGGCGGAGAGTATATAGGAGGCAGCAAGGGAGGGGCTCCCACGGCCGTCTGTGCCGAGTGCGTGCCCGGAGAGGATCCGCTGGATACACCGGAGGGATCCGGGCAATAAATGCGAGATAAATACGGATACCAAGGGGCTTCATCCTGTGAAGCCCCTTGTTTCATATTGTGAAAAAACTTGTTTTATGTTCGAATGCGGTGATATAATAAAATGAAATATTATACGCCTTGTTTTGTCATGCCCTCAGCATACATATAAAGATGAAGGATAACGGATATGAACTCGTGGATTAAAAGAATAATCATGATCATAGTGGACGCGGTGACGCTGATACTGGGTTATTTTGTCGCCTATTACGCCTCCGTAGTGGCGGGCATAAACGTTGCGGAAGCGTTCGTGAACATCTTCCATATACTGGTGGCGATAAAAATAGCAGTCTATATTGCTTTCTGGATGTATTCACTGGATCCGGCCCGCAGCGTCTTCCTGGACGTTCTGGGTATCGTCATGGCCGATGTCGGTGCCGGAGCGGCCGCGGTCCTCGGCTTCAACGTCAACCTCAGAGATAATCTAGTGCCTTTCGGAATAAGCCTGGTCTGGGATACATGGCTTGGTCTTATGGTCAGGTTCCTGATGAGGAGCGAGCCCGACGAATATGACGATGAATACGAATACGATGATGAATACGAGTATGATGATGAATATGACGGGAATGCCGTTCCCGGCTACTCTGCAGATAACATCGGTGACGGATCTGCCGGAGAGGAAGGATATACGGAAGAGAGGCCGGCCCTTGCAGAGAACAGCAGTGAGGGCTTCTATACAGTCAGCGCTTTAAATGATGAGGGTGAAAAGGTGCCTGCAACGGCTGCCGCTGCCGCTGCTGACACCGGCGTGCTGAGAGTGAAGAAGCTGCAGGACACAGGCGCTGCTGAGGATAACGGCAGTGTGGGAGCAAACGAGCTCCAGCCGGAATTATATGACGACTATGATTTCAATGACGGGGAAGATTCATCCATCGATCTGCTGGACATGAATTTCGATTATGACCTGCCTGACGACCTCGGCGTGGATGTATCTGTCGGGGACAGTACGCTGGTCTCATCCGCGCTGATGGATCTGGATCTTCCGACCGACGGGCAGGATGCTGCCGAAAAAGCATCTGTGACGGTTCGGGAAGCACCGGAGTCCGGGACCGACGCCGGACCTGACGTCCAGCTGCCCGCAATGCAGGATGCTCTTCCGGATCTTTTAGACGGCGGAGACCTTTTAAGCGGGCTGATCGATGAGACGATCGACCTGCCCGTCGAGAAAGCACAGCTCGCCGAGGCCGCGGCTGAAAAGGTCATCCAGGAGGCGCCTCCCGCCTTCAGGATCATCATGAATGACGATCTTATCAGAGAGTCTGATACTGATGCTGCCGAAGGATCACCGCAGCCTGTTCAGGAAGCGGAAGACTCAGGGACGCCGGTATCCGAAGCCGTTCCTGAAAAGACGGAGGCTCCTCCGGTCAGCGAGATCCAGAACGACGAGGCCGGTGACGAAAAGACCGAGACTGCAGGACCTGCAGCCGAATATGACGCCGCCCCGGTGCTGGATCCGGAAGAAGCTGCAGTGCCGGCGGACCAGGAGAGCCATATTCCCCGGGAAATTGCCGCCGAAGAAGGAAACAGTGCGGGATCGGCCTCTGACGATATGCCGGAGGAACGCTCTGCCGAAGAGATGCAGCCCGAAGATAAAGCTGTACCGTTCTCCTTTGACGAATTCGAGAATGCGCCTGCTGCAGAAGAGCATATGCCGGAAGCAATGCCCTCATCGGCGGAAGCTCCGGTGCTGCCTCTCGCAGGCGGGCCTGCTGAAGATACTGAAGAAAGCACCGCCCTGCCTTTGGGAACGGCAGAGAAGGCGGAGGAAAAGACAGAAGACCAGACAGAAGAAAAGGCAGCCGAAGAGGACACATCCACACCGATGGATCGCCTGTCGGCCGAACTGCAGTCAGACAGTATATCCTCAGGCGGCTTTGATTTCAACGCAAAGCCTCAGATGGTCTTTGATGATTACGATGATTACGACGATGAAGATGATGAGGACAGTGTATCCGCTTTCTTCAGAGCGAGCCAGATCGATCTTTCCGATTCGAACGAAGAGTTTTTGAATCAGATACAGGAAGCGGTACTGATCCCTGACAGCCAGGACGCTCCGGAGAGCGACGAGGATATCATCGAAAGGGTGATGAACCAGCCGATGGGCGAGCCGGACGAGCTATTCTCGCTCGACTTGGAGGACGACCTTAAGGGAAGGCATCCTTCAGTGGAAGAGCAGGTGGAAGACGCGATCACCGACGAACTGCAGCGCAGGATCGATAATCTCGAGAAGCTGATCACTGACAAGCAGCAGCAGATCGACAGCCTTATAGCAATGATGGAGCGCGAGACAGAGGATGTCAGGATAAAGGCTGAGAATGCGGAGCTGAAAGCCGCCGAGGCGCAGAGGACCGCAGAGGAAGCTATGGCCAATGCCGAAGCTGAGCCTGCAGACGTTGTCCTGCCCGAAGAACCCGTTCCCGCACAGAAACCTGAAAAAGCGGTCGAGGCTGAGCCTGCAGACGTTGTCCTGCCCGAAGAACCCGTTCCCGCACAGGAACCTGAAAAAGCGGTCGAGGCTGAACCTGCAGTCGTTATCCTGCCGGAAGAATCCGTGTTTGTAAAAGAAGCAGTTAAAGCAGAAGAAGCGGCGGTATCCGCTGATCCGGGAAGCGACGGACAGGCAGATGAACAGACAGATGAACAGGTGATCGGCGAGCCTCAACAGATCGATAACAGTACGCCGGCAGAAGAAGAAGAGACACAAGAGGTGATCCATACAATGGACGACAGCAAATCTGGCCGCAAGAACAGCAGCGAGGACCGCACCGACAAAACGGTCAACGAGGTCCTTGGAGGTATAAGAAAGAAAGAAATACTCGATTCGATAGTAACCGATATTAAATCGATGTACATGAACCTATCCACAAAGACGAAGGATCTTGAGGATATGGAAAGAGACCTGCTGCGCAGATATGTGCAGATGGATCAAAGGGAGATGAGGAGCGATGAACGTTACACCGCGCGCCGGAGCAGCCGCTACCCCGATATCCTTGTGGATGATATAACCCCTTCGGATTCACCGAATATGGGACGCAGTATAAGCCGGTCGATCGATTCGAGGTTGTCCGGGAACAGGCGCTCCCTGATAAATGACGACGATCTGGACGAATTCAGGTTCTCGCGCCGTGATGACGGACTCACTACTAAAGAAAGAGCGGAACTGGAGAAATACCGCGAGCAGGAAAGGGAAAGCCTCCGTCGGACCGAAGAGGAGAGGCTGCGCCGTCAGATCATCGAAGAAGAAAGGAACAGACTGGAGATCGAGCAGGAGGACGCTCTGAGACTCTATAAGGAGCGCAATGAACTGATAAAACAGAAGGAAGCCGCGCGCATCGCCGAAGAAGAAAGGCGCAAGTCCGAAGAGGAGATCGAAAAGGAAAAGGCAAGACTTCTCGAAGAGCATCAGGAAGAGATCCATAAGATCGAGATGGAGAGGGAGCGTCTCCAGAAGGAGAGAGCCAGCCAATTGGATGAGCTGGCAAGCCAGCAGGCTGATCTGGAAGCCGAGAGAAGGGCTCAGTTAAAGTATATTGAAGAACAGCGCAAAGCTCTGGAGGAAGGCGCCGAGGAAAAGAGGCAGCAGCTTGCTCAGGAACATCAGGCGCTGGAAGCACTTAAGGAATCCGAAGCCATCGAGATCGAGGAAAAACGCAGGGCCTTGGACAGAGAGAATCTGGCCAGACAGAAACAGATTGAGGATGAATACCTCGCCCTGCAGAACCTCAAGAATACAGAAACGAAGCTGTTGGCAGAGCAGAAAAAGAAATTCGAGGCAGACAAGGCCGCTCAGCAGGCGGAATATGAAAAGAAGCTCAGGGAGATAGAAGCTCTCCACACAAGTGAAAAGCAGCGCCTGGCAGACCAGATGGCTGCCCTCGAGGAAGAAAAACGGGCTATGGATGCCCAGCGCGCCGAGCAAGAGCGTATGCTCCGGGAGATGAGCGAGAAGCTTGAGGCCACGAAGAGCGAAGAAGCCAGGAAGCTGGAAGACGAAAAGAAGGCTTACGACGCTGAGAGCCAACGTATCAGGGAAGAAAAGGCCAAGCTTGAAGAGCAGAGAAAAGCCTTCGAGGAAAGCATGGCCAGGCATGATCAGGAATTCGAAAAAAAGCGTGCCGAGCTGGAAAGCATTAAGAACAGCGAGCAGGTCCGCATCGAAGAACAGATGGCACGCATCGAAGAACAAAGACGCGCCATTGAGGAAGCAAAGAATTTCCAGGAAAAGAACATACGTGATATGAGCGAGAAGTTCGCACGTCAGCGAGAAGCTCATGTCAGGGAACTGGAAGAGCAGCAGCGCGCTTTGGAAGCTCAGCGGGCAGAATTGGAAGAGGCTAAGAGGCAGCACGAAATAAATGTGGCGGCACAGAAAGCCCAGGAAGAGCGCTTAAAAGCTATCGAAGAGGAACAGGCCAGGAAAGCTGCAGCGATAAAGCAGGCAGAGGAAGCTCAGGAAATGCAGCTGGCTATCGAGCGCCAGCAGAGAGAAGCCCTGCAGAAGGTAAATAAACAGCATGAGGAAGAGATCGCGGCATCCCAGCGCGCTGAGGAGGAGCGTATCGCCAGCCTGAAAGCAGCGCAGGATGAAGAGGTCGAAGAGCAGAAGCGCCAGTTCGAGGCCGCTGTCAAAGCCGAAGAGGAGCGCATCGCCAAATTAAAGGAACAACAGGCTGCGGAAGCCGAAGAGCAGAAGCGCCAGCTCCAGGCAGCCGTTAAAGCCGAGGAGGAACGTATCGCCGGCCTGAAAGCGGCGCAGGTTGAAGAGGTCGAAGAGAAGAAGCGCCAGCTCCAGGAGGCTGTTAAAGCCGAAGAGGAGCGCATCGCCGGCCTGAAAGCGGCGCAGGTTGAAGAGGTCGAAGAGCAGAAGCGCCAGCTCCAGGAGGCTGTTAAAGCCGAAGAGGAGCGCATCGCCAAATTAAAGGCTCAGCAGGTTGCGGAAGTCGAAGAACAGAAGCGTCAGATCGAGACGGCTATAAGGGCCGAAGAGCAGCGTTTGAAGGAACTCAGGGCTGAGCAGAACAGGCAAGCGCAGGAACTGGAAGCTGAAAAGAAGCGGCATGAAGAAGAATTGGCTAAAGTGCATGAGCAATATGAAAAGGAAGCTGCCGCACAGAGAGCAGAAGAAGCCCGTTTGAAAGCCATCAAGGAAGAACAGATAAGGAATGCACAGGCTCTCGAAGAAGCACGCCGTCAGAACGAAGCTCAGATTGAAGCCCAGAAGGCAGAAGCTGAAAGACTGGCAAAACTGAAGATGGAACAGGCTAAGCAGGCTGATGCTCTGGAAAAGGAAAGACGTCTGCAGTCTGAAAGGCTTCAGGCTGCCGCCAAGGAAGAGGCGGAACGTTTGACGAAGCTTCAGGCAGAGCAGGCGGAAGCAGCCGAACAGAAGAAGCGCGAGCTCGAAGCCGCAACGAGAGCCGAGGAACAGCGTATCGCCAGGTTGAAGGCGGAGCAGGCTCAGGAAGCCGAACAGAAGAAGCGCGAGCTCGAAGAAGCATCCAGGGCCGAAGAGGAGCGTATCGCCAGGTTGAAGGCGGAGCAGGCTCAGGAAGCCGAACAGAAGAAGCGCGAACTCGAAGAAGCATCCAGGGCCGAAGAGGAGCGTATCGCCAGATTGAAGGCGGAGCAGGCCGAAGAGGCCGAACAGAAAAAACGCCAGATCGAGGAAGCATCCAGAGCCGAGGAAGAACGCATAGCAAAATTAAAGGACGAATTGGCTCAGAAAGCCGATGATCTGGAACGGGAAAGACTGCTCCAGGAGCGCCAGCTGGGAGAAGCCAGGCAGCAGCAGCTCGCAGAATTGGAGAAAGCCAAGAAACGGCAGGAAGATGAGCTGGATAAAGTCCGCAAGCAGCATGAGGCCCAGGCAGCTGCACAGAGAGCGGAAGAGCTGCGTTTGAACCTGATAAGGGCAGAGCAGGAAAAGAAGGCCGAGGAACTCAAAAAGGCCGAAGAAGCCCGCAAGCAGCGCATTGAAGACATCAATACCCAGGCTGAAAGACAGAAAGCCATGCGCGAACAGCTGGCTGAGGAGGCAAGACGCGAGAGACTGCAGCAGATAGAGATGCTGCGTCAGCAGCAGGAGGCAGCAAAGCGTGCCGAGAAAGCGAAAGCTGTTGAGAGCAATATAGCAGATCTCGAAAAAGAGCGTGTCGAAGCCGCCCGCCGTCTGGAGGAAAAACGCAAAGCTTTAGCGGATCAGGAATACGCTATCAGGAACTCCCAGCTATTGCGCCAGCAGGAAGAAGCCATGAGAGTTGCCTCCCAGAAGGCTGAGGAAGAGAATAAAAAAGGCGGCTCGCTGTTAGAAAGCCTGTGAGGAATTGAAACACATTTTATCCAAGTTGCGCCGTGCATCGGATGATTATCATATGATCGACGATGGCGATCATATCGCCGTCGCCGTATCCGGCGGAAAAGACAGCATGCTCATGCTTAAGGCTTTAGCTGCATTTCGGGGATTCTCCCCGCAGAAGTTCAGCCTCACTGCTATAGCGGTCGATCTTGGCTTCGGGGCGGATTTTACGCCATTAGAGGAGTTCTGCCGGGGAATAGATGTCGATCTGAAAATCGTGCCGACTCATATAGGAGAAGTGATATTTAAAGAGCGCAGGGAGAAAAATCCCTGTGCTCTGTGTTCAAAGATGAAACGCGGGGCATTAGTGAACGCTGCGGTCGCGTTCGGCTGCAATAAGCTGGCTTTGGGGCACCATGCCGATGACCTGATAGAAACATTCCTGATGGAGATGCTCTATAATGGGAAGGTGAACACCTTCAGCCCGGTGACGCTGCTGGATGTAAAGAACATCACCGTCATCCGGCCTCTGATCTATCTTAGGGAAAAGGAAACGATCTATGCGACTAACAGGCTCTCCATACCGGTGATCGACAGCCTCTGTCCGGCAGACGGGGCAACAAAAAGGGAAGAGATGAAGGAACTGGTAAAATCCCTTACAAGAAAGATCCCGGAAGCAGATGAGCGTATCATACACGCCGTAATGGGCTATGTGGGAAAGAAATAGACGAAAACAGAAAAACTGCGGAGCAGCTTCCGCAGTTTTTTAGACGTCTCATCCTGTCAGGGGAATACATTTCCCGGACAATATCATTCAGCTGAATAACCTGAATTTGAACCGTTCCTTCTTCGGTTCCCGCTGCAGTATCTTGAAAAACCTTTCTCCGTTTGAGATGACCTGAGCGCAGAATTCCCCGTAGTCCATTCCCTTGATCTCGCTGACGGTCCTGGCTGTCAATGAGGCATAGGCCGGGCAGTTGCGTTTGCCCCGGTTCGGAACAGGCGTCATGTAAGGGCTGTCTGTCTCGATCAGGATGCGTTCGACCGGCAGTGTTTCTATCATTTCGCGGACCTTGGCGGAATTCTTGAAAGTAGCCACGCCTGAGATCGAGAACATGACATTCATCTCCATATATCGTTTAGCCATTTCGCTGCTCTGTGAAAATGAGTGGAGCACGGCACCTCTCTCTGGAAGATTATCCCTGAGCATCTCGAAAGTATCCTCTGCAGCATCTCTGGAGTGTACGACGACAGGTTTCATCAGTTCATGCGCCAGGACCAGCTGTTTTAGAAAAGTATCCTTCTGTATGTCTCTGGGAGGGTTGTCTTCATAGTGGTAATCCAGTCCGATCTCCCCGATCGCAACGACCTTCTCGTTGGTGCAGAATTCTCTCAGATTGTTTTCAAAGGCCTTGTCATATTCGTCAGCTGTTTCAGGGTGCATGCCGACCGTTGCGTAGATGTTGTAGTGCCAACTGGCCAGAATGACTGACAGATAATTGCTTTTAGTGTCATAACCGCTGGTTATTGCCCACTTTACACCGTTTTTGGATAGAGATGTCGCTATCTCGTCCCTGTCCTCGTTAAAGGCTTCGTCTGTCAAGTGCATATGTACGTCTGTTATCATAGTCATCTTATGTCGTATATCAGGATATGCTCATCCGGGTATATGTAGCCCAGATATTTACGGGCCATGTATTCGTAGTATTCGTCGGTGCCGACCTTGGCAAGCTCCTCCTTATAGAGGATCATCAGCTCTTCCTGCTCTTCGATATCCCTGAGAACCGAATCCCTCTCGGCTGTGAGCCGGCGCTTCTCAATATAGTTATTCACCATGGCAAAGCAGAATCCCGCTGTAATGAGGACCATCAGGAAAGTGCATATGCGTGTGGTGATATCGTTCTTTCTTCTGTTCGGCTTTGAGCTCATCCTTTTCACCTTCTTGGGATCGTATGTCTGTTATCCATCCCTCTGCTGTATCGGCCTTAAAAAACCGGCATTATCGCAGATTTTCGTTTACGGGCTTTAAAAGCGCTGGCAGACAGCGGTACAGATATGCGGCCGAATCCTCGATAAAACCCGTTTCTATGTTATGCCTGATCTCCGAGAGCTTTTCATCGTTCCCGAGCAGCTCGCATGCTGCAGCTGCAGCTTCATCGGCTTTGTCAACGCCCATCGCAAAGCCTCTGTCGACCATATAATCCTGGTTCTGGGATTCGAGATTCGGAATTATGTTAACGCAAAGTGTCGGCAGCCTTTTGGAAAGAGCCTCTGTAGAAGTGAGCCCTCCTGCCTTCGAGATAAGCAGATCAACGGCATCCATATACACATCGACCTTGGTGGAATATCCGACCACCAAGGTATTCTTAAGGTTCTCCTCCTGAAGACGGTTTTTGACGCGCTTATTGTTCCCACAGATGATCACAAGCATCTGATCGGGACCGGATATCTCGGAAAAAAGCCTGGCGATGGAGACCATTAAGCGGCACCCCATGCTCCCGCACATCAGCATGGCGATCTTTTTATCTTCAGGAAGGCCGAGAGATCTCCTGGCCTCGTTTTTATCGTGCTTGATATAGAACCGTTCGCCCACGGGGATCCCTGTTTCGCAGATCAGGCGCTCCGGTATGCCGGAAGATACGAACTTTTCCTTGAACCCCACAGGGATAAAATATGCGTCCATATTCGTTTCTTTTATGCCGGGCACGACAGAATAATCAGTAGCGACAAAGCAGACCGGCTGGGGGATACGGAACTTCTTTTTTGCATGAGTGATCATGAGAGCAGAGATCACGTGCACGCAGATGATGATATCGTACCCTCCTTGCTGCAGAAATCTGTATATCCTGCCGGCTCCCTGCGCACAGAGGGCGTAAATGACCTTTTGGGATACGTTCTCAGCGGCTTTATAGCCTGCTCCGAAGACTTTGGGTATATTTGCCGCTATGAAACTGTGGCCTTTGGTGACGATCTTTGCCTCTCCCTTCGGCAGGAATTGGAAAGCATTCACCATCTCGCAGGAGTCACCGTGTTTTTCAGCCTGTTCCAATATTGCTTTTCCCGCAGAATTGTGCCCTTCGCCTGTGGAGCAAGTCAATATGAGTATTTTCATAGTTTTGGAAAATCCCTCTTTCTCTAGTAGTAACCGCAAGGGTAACACTTCCCATGTCACTGGTTTTGAGCGACTCGGATGTTATTTCAGTTTATCATATAATCAGCGAAAGTGGTGCTATTTTAATCCAGAATAAAACGATAGCCTAAGCTAACATTCAGCCGAATGACAGCATTAGGCGATCCGAAGACTGAAATACAGGGATAAATATATGATTTGAACGCGGATATTTGAGATCGATGAAATGACTGTGCGCACAAGACGAGGTCGAAGCCCGTACGGAGAAAATGAGACATCACTTCATCAGCCGGATCATGCATGCCTCGGTGCAATAACGGATGGCTTGAAAAAAGCCGGTCCCGGCTGACCGGGATCGGCTTTTCGTCAAATACGTTCGCCGAGGATTATTCTTCATCCTCCTCATCCTCTTCGTCGTCCGGATCCTTTGGAGCGTTGATGAAATCCATCTGCCTGGCGTATACCGTATTGAAGTCCGGAAGCTCATTGAGCTCCACATGATATATGTTCTTCTGGATATTGCGGCATTTTTTAATTGAGCCTTTATCAAGAAGGTACATCTGTACGCCCGTACCGGCGCCGTTTCCGATCGAACGTGTGGGTACCCCTTCGATCTTCGGGAACAAGCCGATGTACTGGGCGTTCTCTGTGTCAAGGTAGTTTCCGAATGCTCCGGCCAGGCAGACCTCCTTCAATGTCCCGGCGCCTTTGCCGTACAGGCCTATCAGAAGCTCGCACCCTGCCATAATAGCGGCTTTGGCCAGCTGCACTGCCCTGGAGTCCATCTGAGTGAAGTAGACCTCGCTGGTCTCACTGCGGTAGATCAGGAAGCTGTTCATCCCGTATTTGCCGCCTTCCCTTTTTTCGAGTCTGGCAGAAAGCGCGTCTGCGCCGAATTTTTCTTCGTATTCTTCTCTGGAGAGCATCTTCCCCTTGCGGTTTATTATGCCGTTGCGGATAAGCTCTGCAAGGATGTCTATGATGCCCGAGCCGCAGATACCGGTAGGTTCAACGTCCCCTATGACGTCTATCAGGGAGATGTCTTTCTTTTCGGGATCGATCTTGAAGTACTGGATGGCTCCATCCGCCGCTCTCATTCCGCAGGAGAGCCCGGCGCCTTCCAGGGCAGGTCCGCATGCAGTGGACGCGATATTATAACGGTCGTTGGTGCCGCAGGCAAGTTCCCCGTTGGTCCCCAGATCCATGGCGAGTCTCGCCTCGCCGTCGTCCGGCAGGCTGATGAGGACTCCCGTGGTATCTGCTCCGACGTATCCTCCCAAAAGCGGGAGGAACGTGACCTTGCAGTACGGGTTCAGGTTCAGAGGAACGTCCCTGGCATCTATCTCAACGATGTCGTGAGTGGTGGAAGCGAATGGGGCTTTGCCGAGATATTTCGGATAAAGACCTAGGAAGAGATGCTGCATGGTCGAGTTTCCGCAGAGCACGACATGGTAGATGCGGTCCGTATTGATCTGATTTTCTTCCCTTATCTCCTCGATAAGCTTATTGATCGTATCGCATACCATCTTCTGCATGGTCACCGCCCCGTCCGGGAAGTTGTCGATCGTGTACTGGATGCGGCTGATAACGTCTGCGCCGAGGGCTGTCTGTCCATTCAGAGAGGAATGGGTGCCGAGAAGGGTCGCAGTGTTCATGTCATACAGATATGCGGCGACTGTTGTAGAGCCGATGTCAATAGCCAGACCGTAAATGGAGTCGTCATCGTCGAAGTTGACGTCGATAGCCCTGGAATTGAAAGTAACGAAAGTGAATTTCCTGTTCGGCTCGTCCGGGGATATCACGTTCGAAAGCTTTTTGACGACGTTGTAATTCATCTCGATCTTGAAGTTGTTTCTGAGGGCTTTCTCGAAACTCATGCAGTGATCAGGATTTATGTCTTTTTCTTCAAGCGTGATGGATCCAAGGCTCGGGTTGATATTGCAGTCAAGAGCAGTATTGGAAGTCAGGACGTGCACCTTCCTGTCTGCCCTGTTGAAGATCTTCTCAACGGTTATCGGCTGGGTGACTTTTGTCGCGCATGAAAGGACGGTCTTTTCCTCGCCGTCGGCGTCGATAATGCGCACTGCGCATTTGCCGCATTTCTGTTTCCCGCCGCAGACCAGGTCTTGCGGATAGCCGGCCAGTTCGCAGATCTTGGAAAGAAGAAGTCCGCTTTCGGCCTCATAGGTCTTGTTATCGTCGAACGAAAAAGTAACTGTTACTGTGCTCATAAATCCTCCTGGATGATATCGTGCAAATACGTTGTAATTATACGGGAAAACTCAAAAAAAGTAAAGCTTAAGGCTCTGAAATAAAACGCATTATCTTATCCAAATGGATTTACCCAAAAAGCGGGGGTATGTTGATTCAAAAAACGGGTTTTGCCAAAAAATATTGCCACAATTGAATGATTCCATAGTATAATTACCAAAGGTGGGTCTATGTATGGAATGACTTCCGCCCATTAGAATAACGGAGTGAAACATGATCATTATCGGAGAAAAAATCAACGGTACTATCCCCTCGGTGAAGAAAGCCATAGAGGAAAGGAACGCTGATTTTATCATGAAAAGGGCCGTCTCCCAGACGGAAGCCGGCGCGAGTTTTATTGACGTGTGCGCCTCCACTTCGGCGGACGAGGAATACGATGCTCTGAAATGGCTGATCGAGACCGTTCAGCAGGCAACAGAGCTTCCTCTGTGTGTGGATTCACCGAATGAATTCCTCTTAAAGAGGGTCTTTGAAGAAGGGCTGGTCAATAAGCCGGGCATGCTCAATTCCGTCAACGAGGAAGGCACTAAATGCGAGACCATCTTCCCGCTCATCGCCGGCACGCCCTGGCAGGTGATAGGGCTTACCTGCGATAAGGACGGTATCCCTAACAAAAACGATAAGAAGATAGAGATCGCAAAGAGGATGATCGACAAGGCGGACAAATACGGGGTCGCGCTGGAGAATTTCCACATCGATCCGTGTGTCATGGCGCTTTCGACCATGCCCACCGCACAGCTTGATTTCGAGGAATGCATCCTCAGGATCAAGGAATACGCTCCCGCAGTGAAGATCACAGGGGCGATTTCGAATATTTCCTTCGATATGCCTCTGAGGAAGATCGTCAACCAGAACTGCATGGCAATGGCGATACACGCAGGGCTCGATTCCGCCATAATGGATCCTACCGACAGGGATATGCTGGGAGTCATATTCGCAAGCGAAGCGCTTTCGGGAAAGGATACCAGCGGAAGGAAATTCAACCGGGCATTCCGCAAAGGCATCATCGGCCCCAAAAAACAGGCTTAGACCCTAACGGGTTTCAGCAATATATTTTTAGAGTAGGTAAGGTGCGTCAAGTTACACGGGATGGGAAGTAGTCCGTGGCCGAAGACGAAATAACGATTATGATTTCGATCGCGATACCTTGCCGCTTCCGCTAACAAGCGGGGGTTTTATCTCAGAAAGGAAATTTAGATGTCCACAAACCCCAACAGAGCCAACATAAGCGGAAAAACGCTTAAACTGGTGCTCGCGGCGCTGCTCGCCGCAATGGCTTTAGCTTTAAAGCCCTTATCATTCAAGCTTTTACCCACAGTTCGTCTAAGCTTCATCCCGGTGCCCGTTCTGATCGCAGGCACAATCCTCGGGCCCATCTGGGGCGCCCTGGTTGGCATCGTCGTCGACGTAGGCGGATTCCTCATCGCCCCTGACGGAGCTTGGAACCCGTTCATCACCATCGCCGTTGCCGTAGTCGGCATGATCCCCGGACTCGTCTTTAATGCAAAGAGAAAAGGCGTTAAAGCAAAATGGAACGTGCTGAACGTCTGCGCATATGTCGTACTGCTTGTAATAGTCATCTCCCTCTTCGTCATTACGAAGTCCATAAAACTGGAGGGCGGGGTCGTATCCGTCGTCTCTCCCGGATCTCTTAAATGGACGCCGGTGGCATGGTGGGTGATCGGCGCGATCTTTGCTGCTTTTATCTTCTATTCGATAGTGGTCATCCTCATGGCTTCGAAGAAGAAAGTCGGAGGAGAAAGACTGGATCCGGAGACTACGGCAGCCATCCTGTTCGCAGTGACCTGCGCGTATCTGTGCGGCTATATACTCATCGAAGGGACCGCTCTTGCCATCATGTACGGCTGGAAGCTGCCCATCACCTATGCCATCAAGATATTCCAGAGCTTCCTGTCCATACCTCTTTACTCGCTGCTCGTGATGCTGGTATATCCGGTGCTCGAAAAACAGGTAAAGAAACTGCAGTAGCAAAAACAATTAACCATCGGTACAGTGGGGAAACCCTAAAATATCATACAATGCGCCTCGGCGCTGATATCGGACATATCGTCCGGCTGTAAAAACAAACATTTTATTCAGGAGGAACAACATGAAGTACGCGGAAAAGCCGGTAACAGAATTCACCGACGCCACATTTTCCAAAGATCCCGTGCCCGGAGGAGGCGGAGTATCTGCCCTTGCAGGAGCTTTAGGAACAGCCCTCGGAGGAATGGTCTGCAATCTGACCACGGGCAAGAAAAAATACGCCCAGTATGAGGATGATATTCAGAGAATAATGAAGGAAGCCAACGAGATCAAGGACAGCCTGATCGGCATGATCGACCAGGATGCCGAGAACTTCCTGCCCCTTTCCAAGGCATACGGACTTCCGACAGGAACCGAAGAGGAAAAGGCTCACAAGGCAGAAGTCATGGAAAAATGCCTGAAGGTCGCCTGCAGCGTTCCCGTTGATATCGTAAAGACCTCTTATAAGGTCATCGCCCTTATGGAAGAGCTTTCAGTGAAGGGATCCTCCCTCGCTCTGTCCGATGTAGGCGTTGGCGTCACTCTGCTCAGAGGAGCCATCACAGGCGGCTGGCTGAACGTCGTCATCAACATCAACAGCATCAAAGATGCCGAATATGTCAAGCAGATACGTGAAGAAGTCGAGCCTCTGGTAACTGACGGCATGAAGAAGTGCGACGAGATCTACATGAACGTCTGGAAGACACTTCAGAAATAATCAAGCAATATACCTAATTAAATAATACATATAACAGGAGGATTAAAATGACCGCAAAATTACTCAGCGGAAAAGATGTCGCCCAGGCTATCCTGGATCAGGCAAAGAAAGACGCTGCCGAGCTTAAGGCAAAAGGAATCAACCCCAAGCTGGTCGTGCTTAGAGTTGGTGAAGACCCCGGTTCGATTTCCTATGAAAAGGGAATCATCAGTACCGTCAACAACGTTGACATCGATTTCGAAAACAGGGTATTCCCCGAGGATGTATCCCAGGAAGAATTCATGGCTACCCTCAATGAGTTCAACAATGATAAGAACGTTTCAGGTATCCTCGTATTCAAGCCCCTTCCTGCACAGCTTGATGAAGAAGAGATCAAGTATGCTCTCAACACCCTCAAGGACCCCGACGCCATGAACCCGACAAACCTCGGCAAGCTCATGATCGATGACGTCAGAGGATTCTCTCCCTGCACACCGGAAGGCGTTATGGAGATGTTCGATTACTACGGAATCGACCTCGTCGGCAAAGACGTAGTCGTCATCAACAGAAGCGTTGTATTCGGCAAGCCGATGGCAATGATGCTGGCAAGTGCTTCCGCGACCGTTACCATCTGCCACTCCAAGACCAAGAACCTGGCCGAGAAGTGCAAGGCTGCTGATATCGTCATCACAGCTACCGGACGTTACGGAATGGTCACCCCCGACATGCTCGGCGACAACACGATCGTTATCGACGTTGCTATGGCTCAGAAGAAGGATAAGGACGGCAACTTCGTGCTCAATGAAAAGGGCAAGAAGATCAGAACCGGAGACTGCGTTGAAGAATGCGCAGAGAAGGCTGCCATGATCACATCCGCTACCCCGGGATGCGGCGGCGGAACCGGACCTATCACCTCCGCTCTGCTGACCAAGCACCTGATCAAGGGCTGCAAGATGCTCAACGGATTATTATAATTTAGAAAGGTAAACTAAAAATGATCATTACAAAGAGCAAGAAACTCGAAGATGTCCTTGAAAGCCTCAAGGGCGCCAAGAAAGTTCTTATCACAGGCTGCGCGGAATGCTCGACAGTTTCCAGGACCGGCGGTGAGAACGAAGTTAAAGCTATGGCCGAGACACTGACAGCCAATGGATTCGAAGTTGTCGGAACGGTGGTTTGTGAGATCGGATGCAATAAGAACAATGTCAAAAAGGAACTCAAGCCCTTCAAGGATACTCCGTATGACGCAGTGCTCGTAATGAGCTGCGGTGACGGTGTCCAGACAATGGCCGGAAACGTCGACGTTCCTGTTTACCCCGCCAGCGACACCATGTTCCTCGGCGAGATCGAAAGGGTCACCCTCTTCTCCCAGGCATGCAAGATGTGCGGAGACTGCGTTCTCGGAAGAACGGCAGGCGTCTGCCCCATCACCAAGTGCGCTAAGAGCCTTGTCAATGGCCCCTGCGGCGGAGCCAAGAACGGCAAGTGCGAGACCAACCCCGATGTTGACTGCGCATGGATCCTGATCTACAACAGATTAAAGAAGTTCGGTCAGCTTGATAAGTTAGAGGTTTCTAACGATGATAAGGGACACAAGATCAATCTTTATCCCGCGACCATAAATCTCAAAGAGGAGAAAGCAAATGAGTAATCTTCAGAAAGCACTCGAAAGCGGAAAATTCGCTATCACGGCCGAAATGGCGCCTCCTAAGGGCGTTGATTTCTCCCATCAGATGTCAGTCGTAGAACAGCTGCGCGGCAAGGTCGAGGCCTGCAACGTTACGGATTACCAGTCCTCCTCCCTCAAGGCTTCTTCTCTCGGACTGTGCATCATGATCAAGCAGGCAGGCATGGAGCCCGTACTGCAGATGACCGGAAGAGACAGAAGCAGAATGGCTATCCAGGGCGACTTCATGGATGCTGCTGCTTTCGGTATCGAAAACATCCTTGCTCTCACCGGCGACCACCCGACCGTCGGCGACTGCCCGGAATCCAAGCCCGTATACGACCTCGACTCCGTCGGTATCCTCAGGGCAGCTGTACAGCTGATGGAAGGACATGACTGCGGCGGCAA
Source organism: Eubacteriaceae bacterium (assembly GCA_017551505.1). Lineage (GTDB taxonomy): Bacteria > Bacillota > Clostridia > Eubacteriales > Anaerofustaceae > JAAYHF01. The sequence continues at coordinate 6,582 of JAFZLL010000024.1, read as the reverse complement.
CGAGCTCGTCGGCAATCCTCCCTACTACTATCTCGGCGCTTCCGTGACCCCGGTTTATGAGCCTGTAGAGCTTCAGCTCATCAAGATGAGGAAGAAGATTGAAGCAGGTGCCAAGTTCTTCCAGACACAGGGCGTTTATGAAGCAGAGCCGATGAAGCCCTTCATGGAAATGGCAGAGAAATACGGCGTATACCTGATGGCGGGCATCATCCCCCTGAAGACCGCTGCCATGGCAAAATACATGAGCAACAATGTCCCCGGCATCAGAGTCCCCCAGGACCAGATCGACAGACTGAACGCCGCAAAGAACAACGGACTTCCCGAAGGATTCGATCCCAAGGACAAGGACGTCAAGAAGAAGCAGTCCAAGAACCAGGAAGAAGAAGGAATCATCATGGCAGCCGAGTTCCTGGCAGAGATCAAGGAAAAGGGCCTCGCACACGGTGCACACATCATGGCCATCGGTGCTGAAGAGAACGTCCCCGTTATCCTTGAAAAGGCTGGATTCTAATCGAGGAATAGATAATGAAAATTGCTGTATTGGGCGCCGGCCCCGGCGGATACGAAGCGGCGATTTATGCTGCCAAAAGGGGCGCTGAAGTTGTACTGATTGAAAAAGCTACGGGAGAATTCGGCGGCACATGCCTGAACAGAGGCTGCATACCCACCAAGGCCTTCCTCGCCAGCTATGATACACTCGAAACTGTTGAGAATGCCAAAGATCTGGGCATCAACATCAACGGCGATGTTACCATAGATTTCAAGTACATCCAGGACAGAAAAAAGAAAGTCGTCTCTACGATCGTCAACGGCGTTGCTTTCTTAATGAAGAAGAATAAGGTCACTGTCGTCAACGGATTCGGTAAGCTCGTTGACCGCAACACCATCGATGTGACCAAGGATGACGGCACTGTTGAGACCGTCAAGGCCGATTACATCATCATCGCAACAGGCAGCGTTCCCACAACTCCTGCCACGATGGGCTACAACAAGAAGCGCATCATCACCAGCGATGAGATACTCGATTTCGAAGAAGCCCCCAAGTCGATGATCCTCATCGGCGGCGGCGTCATCGGCGTCGAGATCGGACAGTTCTTTGGCAAGATGGGCACCGAAGTCACCGTTGTGCAGGGCGGAAAGCAGCTGCTGCCCACGATGGACGAGGATGTTGCAAAACAGCTCCAGAGACAGTTCAAGAAAGACAAGATCAACGTCGTTTTGGGAGAGAGAGTCAAGGGCGCCGTGGATAACGGCGACAACGTGACCGTTTCCCTCGAAAGCGGCAAAGAGCTCACGGCTGACTACGCATTGGTCGCTATCGGACGCCGTCCCTTCACCGAAGGCTGCGGCTTCGAAGAAGCCGGTGTCGTTATGACAGACAAGGGCAGAGTAAAGGTCAACGAATTCCTGCAGACCAATTACGACAACGTATATTCCATCGGCGATGTCTCCACTCCGATCATGCTGGCTCATGTAGCCTCCTGGGAAGGGATTCTCGCAGTCGATAATATCTTCGGTGCCGGCAGGAAGGTCGAATACCATGCTGTTCCTAGCTGCGTGTTCACCAACCCCGAGATCGCTCAGGTCGGCGAGACCGAAGCATCCCTCCAGGCCGCAGGCAAGGAATACAAGGTCGGCAAGTTCGATTTCAAGGGCCTCGGAAAAGCTATCGCCAGCGGACACACTGCAGGCTTCGTTAAGGTCATCACAGACATGAACGATGTGCTGATCGGTGCTGCTATCGTCGGAGCAAGAGCTACCGATATGATGCAGGTACTGACCAACGGCGTCTTCTATCACCAGACAGCGACCGAGATCGGCGCGGCGATCTATCCGCACCCGACCATGGGCGAAGCTGTCATGGAAGCACTCCATGACCTGCACGGACTATCTATCAACAAAGGTTGATAGAACCTGATATATCCAGATGAAAAATGGCAAGGGGATCACATCCCCTTACCATGAAAAAAAAAGATAAGGAGATAAAAGAATGAATTTCCCCAAGGAACTCAAGTATAATGCTGATAACCTTTGGTTTGCCGTTGACGGCGACACCGTCAAGGTCGGACTGACAGATTATGCACAGGATCAGCTCGGCGATATCAACTATGTTGAACTGCCTGATGTTGACGCGACTTTCGGCGCCGGAGAGACCTTCTCCACAGTTGAAAGCACCAAGACCGATATCGACCTCTCCCTCCCGTTTGAAGCAACCGTCGTTGCAGTCAACGAGGATCTGGACGACAGCCCGGAGAACATCAATGAGGATCCGTACGGAGCTTGGATCGTTGAATTCAAGGCCGCTGATGTCGACGGACTGATGACAGCAGAGGAATACGAAGCTCAGCTTCCCGAAGAAGAATAATTCTTCACCAAATCAATGATATTCTGCAGGGCGGGGAAACCCGCCCTGCTTTTTGACAGGAGATGTAGACTGACATGTATGCTGAGCTGCATGAACATGTGATAATGGACGCCGTCAATTACCGCAAAGCTATGGACAGACATAAGGACGGTGTCGATAAAGAGTATGTGAGGAGCGTCCTGCAGACTTATAAAGACTATGACATAACCTTTATAAGAGACGGAGGAGATTTTGCGGGCGTGGGAGAATACGCCCAAACGATAGCCCCGGAGTACGGTATAGAGTACATCACCCCTATCTTCGCGCTGCATCATAAGGGTTACTACGGGTCTGTTGTCGGCTTTCCGTATTCGACTTATAAAGAATTTGAGGATTATGTCAAACAGATAAAAAAACGCGGCGGCAATTTCGTGAAGATCATGACTACGGGGCTCTTGGACTTCGGAGTCTACGGCGTGATAACCGAGGGAGCTCTTACGGTCAGCGAGATAAAAGAATTGGTCAATATCGCCCACGGAGAAGGTTTTGCGGTCATGAGCCATACGAACGGGGCGCAGAATGTGAAAAATGCCGTTGAAGGAGGGGTCGACTCCGTTGAACACGGCAGTTACATGGATGACGACGCGATCTCATATCTGGCTCAGAGCGGTACCCTTTGGGTGCCGACTATCTCAACGCAGACCAACCTCCTAAGGACAGAGAGATATCCTCATGACGTCGTGAAAAAAATCTCGGATGAAGATTTCAGCAACATCGTTAAGGCAATCAGACTCGGAGCCAATGTGGGCGTAGGCAGCGACGCAGGCGCGTACGCGGTGCCCCACGGCAGCGGAACGATGGATGAATACGGATACATCAGGGAAGCCGCAGGAGATGAGGAGACTTTCAATAAGCTGGTGGACAGATCCATCAAGTATGTAAGGGAAAGATTCATCGGGCCGAACAGCACGGCCTCGTGAATGCGTCTTTTCAAAGGCAGCGTAAGGGCTGATCGGCATATGGAGATAAAAGCCTGTCTGTCTACAGATTTGACGATGGGAGAGGGATAGTGTATAATTCTATTCAGTTATTCTATCGAGGAATATACAGATGAAAAAAACAGCCATATTATTGATATTGATAATTATAGCTTCGTGCGCGGCAGGATGTGCGGAATCACGGAAGACCGCAGTATATGAGACCCCGGGCTATTCCATAACGATGCCGGAGAATTTCGATGCCCAGACTGTGGAAGGGGCTGAGAGCTGCTTTGACGGGAGAAACCAGATGCTGGTAGTATATAAGGAGACTTTCGAGGAGCTTTCCGTGGTCGGCTTGAGCGAGGCATCAGACATCGACGAGTATGTTTCACTGGTACTGAGAAGCAATGGGATGGTCCAAAGCGACCTTAAAACCAGGGGAGACTACGACTATATCGCATATACTGCCGAAGTGGATGGGAAAGAACACTTCTTCTTGGCAACGATGCGCAAGGGCTGGGATGGCTTTTATATGTTCACGTTTATCGGAGACGCTGACGACAGATCCGGCCTTGAAGAGACTTTTCTTGAATACGCCGATACGATAATCATGAAGGAAGGCCAGCCATCGGCGGAGGCTAAAGGATATCTCCGGTCTTCCATGTGGATCGATCTGTAAAACCGTGGTCTTTCGGCAGCCTTTGCGGGCTGCTTTTTTTATTGCCGGAAATATCCGGCCTATCGATGATATCCGGAGGGTGCGGCTGTACGGGCAGCGTATATGCCGCTCAGTGCTCCCGGACAGATCCAAATGAGCTGGCTGTCGGACATGTTTTTACTGCCTGATACAGTGAATATCCTTGACCGGCAGAGCATTCGGTGATATAGTTATATAGAACATAAGTTCGAATAATCGGAGGTCGGTGTGGATTGACGGTGAAAAACATGTCCGTTACCGTTAATACGAGGTGGGACAGCACTAATGTCCAAAATGCGAAGGAATATCTTTCGCGTGCGGTCAATATGGGGATCGATATCGGGCTTTTGAACGACAGTATAAACAGACTTGAAAGAGCAGTCGCGCGCCTTTCCGGCACGGACAGCTCTCTTATGCATAAGGAGGCAATGACCGGTGATGCCGCTCTGATTGCTCTTAAAGACAGGATGATAGGGCAGCTGATAGAACTCAGTGAGGTATACGACGAGATTTCGTCCGCGATCATGAAGGTCGAGGATCCGTTCTACCGCAAGATCCTTATGCTGCGTTACCTTGACGGGATGGTCTGGGATGAGATCGCCGACAGGGTTGGCTACTCATCGCGCAATATCTACCGAAAGCATGCAGAGGCTTTAAAGGTAATAATGAAGTATCTGCCGCAGCGAAAGATATAGGTCAAGATGTGGTATAATCGCCATTGAGGTGACTTTCATGAATGCCGATGAATTCCTTAACCTTTATAAGGAACTTGAAAGAGTGCTCTTCGAAAAATACGGAAGAGCCGGGGACAAATATGAAAACTGCGTGCTTCGTTTCCTGAATTCCAGAGAAGGCGCGGTCTTTAAGGACAGGCTCGATATCTGCAGGGAGATGAGGAACGTGCTGACGCATTATCCGGTAGAAAACGGGCAGTATGTGTTCCAGCCATCGGACGAAGTGATCGAAGACCTGAGAGCTATCGTAAAAACGATCGAATACCCTTTGACTGCCAATGATCTGGCCATAAAGAATATCTTCACGGTGTCCAGAGATACCGCTGTCAAGCAGGCCGTGTCAACGATGTCCGAGAAGGGTTTTTCCCACGCGCCGATCATCGATGAAGGGAAGCTTACAGGCGTGTTCAGTATATCGACCCTCCTTTCCTATGCACTTAAATACGGAGGAGCACTGCTTTCAGAGGCGACAAAAGTTGGGGATTTCGAGGAGTTCCTTTCGATAAACGCACACAGCGGGGAATACTTCGACTTCGCCTCGCCCCAGGCCTCACCGGTAGCGGTGGAAAAGATGTTTTCAGATAAAAAAGGAAAAAAGCGGCTCGTGATCGTTTTTTTGACTGAGTCCGGGCGGTCCGGGGGAAAGGTAAAGGGGATGCTCACCCCCTGGGATATGCTCTCGGCAAAGAATACATTCAGAGAGATGCTGTGATCCGCGTCCCATAAAGGGATCATCGATCCTATCCCGATGAGGATACCGTACGCTGCGATCATGCCGGCATTTGCCGGCTTTTTTTATTGGAACGCATTCATCCTTTAGAAGACTTCAGATCACCGGCACTTGGACCGGTCTGATCAGGCGGAACAGGTCTCGGCTTTTGTCAGCGTGCATCGTTTGAATTCTGCGCATTTTCATCATATCAGCTGTTCGGCTGAAAGCACACGGTAGAGTTTTGCGACAGGAAGTCCGATCACGTTTTCGTAGCTTCCTTTGATCTCTTTGATGAATAATTTGGCTTTGCCCTGTATCCCGTAAGCACCGGCCTTATCCATCGGCTCCCCCGATTTGACATAATCTAATATCTCATCCCCGCTCATGGGGTTGAACGTGACATCGGTTTTTTCCGCAAAGGATATCTTCCTGTCTTTTGACAGGATCGTTACGCCCGTATAGACCTGGTGCGTGCGTCCTGAAAGGCAGGACAGCATGCTGATGGCTTCCATCCCGTCTCTGGGTTTTCCGAGGACCCTGTCATCGATGACGACGATGGTATCGGCAGCGATGATGAGATCATATTCTGTCCCGGCAGCTATCTCCGATACGTTCTCTGCTTTGGCGGCTGAGATGGCTGCGACATTCTGCTCCGGGGAAAGGCGCTTCTGATAAGGCAGCTCGTTCTGTGCGGGAATGATGGATACGATCTGTATCGGGAGCGACGCGATCAGCTCTTTCCTTCTTGGCGAGGCGCTTGCCAGTATTGTCTTTTTCATAATAATATTATTTACGAACACAGGCCGGAAAGACCAGCTTTTCCCTCTTTTTTTAATTAAATTTCTAACGGATACTGTCGCATATTCTAACATGAAGATCCTTTCGGCACCAGACGGTATTACCGGCTTTGACAAAAGCATATGCGGCAATAAAAAAGCACGCAGGCACGCGTGCTGGATTGATCCTCTCCGGTGTTACTTCCTGTATTTTTCCATGGCCTTTTTCTTGGCTTCCTTCTTCGCTCTCTCTTCGGCTTCCCTGCGGCGGCGCTCCTCCTTGGGATAGTGCCTGGTGTAAGGGTTCTCTTCGAAATAGCCGTTTTTCTCGGCGTATTC
>JAFZLL010000023.1 GCA_017551505.1 Eubacteriaceae bacterium | reverse complement strand
TAACCTTACTTATTCAGTACTGCTGAATACGGGCAGGATAGATACCGTCACATCCCAGATATCCCCGGTGGAAGCCGAGCAGCTCGCGCTGATAGTCAGATCACTGGCCGAGACCTCACCTTTCCTTTTCCTCTTAGGCACTGTGGAGAGGGTATTCGCGATCGTGATGCATCTCTCGCTGTCCGTTTTCGTCTGGTTTGCAGCAAAGGATAAGAAGAAGTTCGTCCTTTATGCCCTCGCCATTGTCCTTCACACTGCATTTGACGCAGTCACGAGTTATCTCGGCTTAAAGGGAATGGGCACTCTGCTGCTGGAGGCAATTATAGGCATCGGCGCGCTTTTCTGTGCAGCCGCCGCGCAAAAATGCTGGAAAAAGAACCACAGTAAGGCACCAGCGGATCTTCAGGCCTGCGGGGGACAGGGAGATCGGGAATGAAAGCAGATAAACAGAGACTTTTGGATTCGTGGCTCAAAGAAGAGAGCATCGCCCATATCAGGGGCTGGGATTTTTCTCATATCTACGACAGATACTGCGAGGAGGACGATATCCCCTGGGATTATAAATCCGAGATCGAAGGTCGTCTGAAACCTGACATGCGGCTGATGGACATCGACACCGGAGGAGGAGAATTCCTGCTTTCCTTACACCATCCTTACGCGAACACTTCGGCGATGGAAAACTATCCGCCAAACGTTGCCCTTTGTAAAGATACATTGATCCCTTTGGGTATTGATTTCCGCAGAGGAGACGGCAAAGGACCTTATCCGTTCGATGACGGTGTTTTCGATATGGTAATAGACAGGCACGGAGATTTTAATGAGGAGGAAATCTCCCGCGTGCTGAAGCCTGGCGGAGTATTCATCACACAACAGGTAGGCGCAGAAAACGACAGGGAATTGGTGGACCTGCTGTTGCCTGAAACCAACATGCCATTTCCGGAGCAATACCTTTCGCTTGTACAGGAAAGATTCAGAAAAGCGGGGCTGACTATACTTAAAGGAGCAGAGCATTACGGAGCCATCCGGTTCTACGACGTCGGAGCCCTCGTCTGGTTTGCCCGCATAATCGAATGGGAGTTTCCCGGTTTCAGCGTAGAGTCCTGTATGGACAAACTGCTTGAGGCTGAGGAAAGGATAGAAGACAATGGCCTGATAGAAGGGCGGACTCACAGGTTCTTTATGATGGCTGTGAAGGAATAATCCAGATACTCCGTATAGATGACTAATAGGATATTCCATGTTGGGATTTCGCCGTTTGACTGTCATGAAAATGACCGTATACCGGTTTCAGATCATAAATCAGAAAGGAGAATAAAATGAAGAGGAAAAAGAAAATCATACTGGCATGCATGCTGCTTGCCCTTGCTGTTTTGGCTGGATGCGGTGAAAAAAGCCCGTCCCGTGATAAGAATGAAGCAGCTGAGGCTGCTTATGTGGATTTCCTTAACGGGAAAGGTGAGGTCATCGTTTCTGAAGGCTTAAAAGAGGAAACTGTCACTTATGACTTGGTGATAAACAATGACAAGTACACTTACGAGACCCTCAAGGCTGCAGTAAGTGAAATAGAGGGTACCGGTTCCATCCCGCAATACTGCTTTATCGAACTGACAGGTGATACAGTGAACGAGATGCTGCTCAGGTTCAATGCGGAGAACGACATCTTTTTCAACTGGACTGGAGTGTTCACCTACAAAGATGGGACGATATTCCTTACAGATTTCTACGATGACGGAGGGCGTGTTTTCGCTGAGTTTTACGATACGGGCTATCTGAGGATCGGCGGTTCATCCGGGGCAGGCGCTTATGGCTATACACTCAACGGCTTCACAGATGATGCAAGGCTCTCACCGATATTTACTGAAAACAACTATTACAGCAATTATGCGACCATGGTGGCATACGACCTGACCAATAACAATCAAGGTCTGACAGACAACTACGATGACCTCTCCTACGGCAGCATGCTCTTGGTGAGGGAATACATAAGAAACGGTGAAGTAAAGATATCCGTTTCCGACTGGAGCGAGGACAGCGCAGTCAGAGCCAGGGAAAATGAAATGGTAAACGATCTCATAGGACTGGGTGCTGAAATGATAAGTGAAGAAAAGATGGATGAATACACCTCACTGAAAGCATATGAAAGCGCTGTAGTGGTCTGGAAAGACATAAATTAGATATCGTTTGCGGACAAAGCGGCTCATGCCGCTTTTTTTGTTTTAACGCTTCTCTCATCTGTGTTTAAAAAAAGCAACTATGCCGATATGGTATAATATTTCCGTAAAAGTCATTATCAAGCGAGGTATTTGTTTTGAAAACAAAAGAAATTGGATTTAACGAGATCATGAAAATTATAGACCCGATAACATCCATGCCCAAGAACGACTGGTGTCTGGTGACGGCTAATGACGGTGAAAGGGTCAACGGGCTCACTGCCGGATGGGGAGCCTTCGGACACGTCTGCAACAAACCGACAGCGACTCTGTATATAAGACCGCAGAGATTCACCAAGAGCCTCCTCGACAGATCCGACTATTTCACCATGACCTTTTTCGATTTCGATAAATACAAGGACGCCCTTATGTATATGGGCACCCATACCGGGGCGAAGGAACCGGAAAAAGGAAAGAATGCCGGACTTACCCCATGCTTTATCGACGGAGATAAACCCACTTACGAAGAAGGGAGATTCGTGATCGTATGCCGCAAATTCTTCTGCCAGCAGATGGCGGAGGAAAGCTTTACCGACAGGAGCATTGTGGAAAGATCATTTCCCGGGAAAGATTTCTCCTATATCTACATGGGGGAGATTATTGCAGCCTACGAAGTGATCCGCTGAGGGTGGATAAAAAGGATATATGCTGTTTCCGCCCTGCCCGGAACTACCTGCGGGCACAGGAACAAGAATAAAAAAAACGGGAGTAGAATATGAAAAGAAAAGGAGCGATACTGCTGACTCTGGCAGTTGTCGTATTGGCAGCCGTGATGATAATAACAAGGATCCTTGTGGGAAAGAAAAGCTACACTGTTTCCGTGGAAGGCGTCGGAAGTTACTTCGACAAGACTTACAGAGGTTTCACCAATGCCGTTACACTTAAAGATCTTTTCGATGAAATGAGCGCAAAGGGAAATTTCTCCTACACGCTCAAATACGGCGGTACGGAAATCTATACTATCAATGGTCTGGAAGTCACCGATGCGGATATGGTCTGGACCATCAAGATCAATGGAGAGTCTGTCAGCGACCTAAACTATGAGATACATGACAAAGACAAGATCGTGATCACCTGCCATATCCATTCCAATGGCCTGGCTTGACACGCCCGAACAGATCACAATACACGGCTGGTACACGGTGGATCAGCGTATCCGGCAGCATAAACTGCCGGATTATTGTTTTCTTAATCGTTTTTCCGCCGTTACGTATATTGGCACAATAAGATTTATAAATCAACGTTCGGTGTTGTATAATATGACTTGACTATTGCATATTCTCAAGGAGGATCACATGGAATTATTGAAAGCCTTTTTTATCGGATATTTCTTAGGCTGCTTCAACCTGTCATACCTGCTTGCAAAACATAAGGGCTTTGACATCAGGGACAAAGGATCCCACAATCCTGGCACATCTAATGCTCTGATCACGATGGGGTGGAAGGAAGCCGTAGCCACCGGGATCTGCGATATAGGCAAGTCAACTCTTGCAGTCAGGCTGTCCATGCATCTCTTCCCCGAAGCGGCTCTTGCGCCTTTCGCCGCAGGCATGGGAGCAGTCTACGGACACATGTTCCCTTTCTACCTGTTGTTCAGAGGCGGCAAAGGCTTCGCCTGTTTCCTCGGATTCATCCTCGGGATCGACTGGCGTATCTTCCTCATCGCCGTTTCACTCACAATTCTTATCACCCTTACACTGGACCATATCGTGATAGCGACTATGACTAATATCACGCTTTTCCCGATATATCTGGCTGTATTTTGTAAGCTTCCATGGGCATGGTGCTTTGCACTCGCTTCATCCATGCCCATTTTTTTGAAGCATATCGAAAACTTGAAGCGAATCGCAAACGGTACGGAAACCGGTTTCTCTGAAGTTAAAAAGGGAAACGTGGTTTAGTCAATACATTCTCTCAAATCATTCATTATTCACCGCATCCATTAAAAATCTCTTAAGACCGCCTGGATATTCATTCAGGCGGTCTTAGACTGCATAACTAATACTGACGCTCTGTTTCGAAGTATCCAGGATCACTCTCAGAATCCGCGGAACCTGTCCGAATCTTTTTAAGCAGATTAGATAAGTGCCTGGATTTCCATAAATAAAAAAGGCTGCTTTTTCAAGCAGCCCTGTAATCAATTCAAATGGATTAATCTTATTTGGCTTTTTTCTGTCCGAAGAGTCCATCCCTGTATGCGGAGATGTAGTTGATGCACATTTCGTCATCGCCTTTAAGAGCTTCTGCAGCGTAAACCATGCCCATAAGATCGGAGTTGGTCGGGTCAAGGATGGCGCTGTCCATTCCCTTATAAATGGACAGAACGATGAATGCCTGGTTCATGATCTTTCTGGCAGGCAGGTTGAAGGAGATGTTGGAGCATGCGCCTGTGATGTGGATGGTGGGATATTTTTCCCTCATGGTCTCCATGACCTCGGCGATCATATTGATTCCATCTTCAGCAGTGCAGAGCATCTCGACGAGCGGGTCGACATGGATCCTGTCAGGAGTAATGTCGAACTTGGCAGCTTTTTCCATGATTTCATCGAAAACCTTCAGACGATCAGCTGCGGTCTTGGGGATACCGTAGTTACCGTTTAACAGAGCGGCAACATTCCACTTTGTGCCCTGGATGGCGGGGAATACAACGTCCATCTTGTTGCCTTCTCCAGATACGGAGTTGAGAAGACCCGGCTTGTTGACAAAAGGCATGCACTCTACAAGAGTCTCGGGGTTGGGGCTATCAATGGAGATAGGAAGATCTGTTGCTTCCTGAACAGTTTCGATGAGCCACTTCATTGTCTCGACTTCGATTTCTACGGGAACAGAAGAAAGGATGTCGATGTAGGTAGCACCGGCCTGGGTCTGGATCTCAGCCAGATGACGGATATGATCTGCATTTCTTTCCTGGATTGCCTTAGCAACAGAGGGGATCGATCCGTTGATTTTTTCACCAATGATAATCATTTAGTTACTCCTTATGATATTAATAATGTTTTTAAAGTGTATTGGAAAACTGAACATACACAGCAAACACAATTATCTTACCATCTGATTGATAAAAAAGCTATACTTTTCTTCTATTTTTAGGCACAGATTGCCATAGTCCGCGCGTCGGGCGCCATTATATTAAGCGAGCTTATTCACGCATTCAAGTTTTTCATGAATAAAAAAGAACTGTCATCAGACAGTTCAAAATTCAGCGTTTGTATTCGATTACGATGTGGCGGTACGGCTCTTCTCCCTCAGAATGGGTAGTGATATGTTCGTAGTTCTGAAGAGCAGAATGGATTATGCGTCTTTCATATGAGCTCATCGGCTCCAGCTCGTAGCTCCTCTTGGATCTCTCCACATTCAGTGCTATTCTGTCAGCCAGATCCTGAAGAGCGCTCTTGCGTTTTTCACGATAATCTCCGACATCTACGGTAACCCTCAGGTACTCATCCCTGTCTTTATTGACGGCAAGCGATGTCAGGTACTGAATGGCATCCAGTGTCTGTCCGCGCCTTCCTATGAGTATGCCTGTGTCGTCTGTGGATATACTGACGTTAAGCTTATTATCCTCGTCATAGGTAGCATCCACATCAGCCTCTATACCCATTTTTTCCATAAGCGAGCGCACGAAGTCACCGGCCTTGACCAGCGAATCATCGTTTACGGTGACCTCCACCTTAACGAATTTGTTTCCGAAAACGCTCATAATGCCTGAATCCGGAAGCTCAAGGATCCTGGTAGTCACCTTATCACTGGTGGTCCCAAGTTCCTCCAGCGCGTTATTAATCGCTTCCTCGACAGTCTTTCCCTTTGCTGTAACAGTTTTTAATTCCATTTTTTCGCTCAGTTATCCTTTGCGGGAGTTTCGATGGATTTTACTCCCGATTTTTTCTTCACTATCTTAGGCGGATTGATCTTCAGGGGGAAGAACTTCTTGATCACCCAGTTCTGCACTATACCCAGGAAAGTCTGAAGGGTCCAGTAGATCGTAACTGCCTGGCTCATAGTGATGCCCATATAAAGGATCATGAAGTTCATCATTATGTTCATCGATGCCATTTGACCGCTGTTCGAACCGGTGGGGTTCATGACACGCTGCTGGATTATGGTCATGATTTCAGAGACCATGGGAATGATCATCGAGAGGAAAAACTCACCTGACATCTTGCTCGCTTTAAGTATCTCCCAGGGCGATGTTGAAAGGTTCGCTATCCAGAGGAATGACTGGGATACGGTACTATAAACAGCTTCGCTTTCAAATACATAGGGCACGGGCTGCCTGATCACTTTCCATAATGCCATTATAATAGGGATCTGCAGCAGAAGCGGGAGACATCCGCTCATCGGATTGTAATTGTACCTCTGGTAAAGCTTCAGAGTCTCAGAATTCCGTTTTTCTGTGTTGTTGGCATATTTCTTATTGATGATATCGAGCGCAGGCGCCAACGCGCTCATGATCTGTGTGGAACGGGTCTGCTGGAAGGTCATCGGTATCATGATGACCTTGGCAAAAACAGAAAAGAGTACGATAGCCCAGCCGTAGGATCCGCAGAAACCATACAGCGCGCCGAGTATCTTACCAAAGAAGTTATAGATCACTGTCATAAATAAAAACCTCCGAAGAGTTATGGGACCGGGTCGTAGCCGCCTTTGCTGAAGGGATTGCACCTCAATATACGCCTAGCTGCCAGATAAACTCCCTTTACAAAGCCGTATTTTTCCAGAGCCTCTCGAGCATACTCAGAGCAGGTGGGCACATATCTGCAGTGCGGGCCGAGCAGCGGAGAAATGAAAGACTGATACATCTTTATCAAAATGAGAGCAAGCTTGTTCATCATTTCACTGTCTCGAGATTCAGGAGCTTGTGCTGTCTTAAAAGGCTCATGAGCGATTCCTCGAGTTCCCTGTAGGAGGCATCAGCAGCCCTGACACGCACTATGATGATTATATCATAGCCGTTTATTATTGCGCTGTCTCTATGTCTCAATATTTCCTTTAATCTGCGCTTCTGCCTATTCCGAATTACCGCTCCGCCGACTTTGCCGGAGACTGAGATGCCGGCGCGGGTAACATTAAGGCCGTTTTCAAGCTTGTAAAGAACGAGGAGGCTGTCAGCCTTGCTTAAACCTCCTGCGTATATTTCCTTAAACCTTCGGCTGCTTTTTACGCTCTCCACCGTTTCCTCCGGGTGAAAAGGATCGACCCTGTTTTCAAGACAAGAAAAAAGGGATCAATGTCCCTTGATCCTGAATATTCGTATATTCTGAAATTACTGCGTGCTTACGCAGTCAGTTTGGCTCTGCCCTTTGCTCTTCTGCGTGCAATGACGTTGCGTCCGCCGGGAGTAGCCATTCTGGCTCTGAATCCGTGATTCTTTTTTCTTCTGTGATTGTTGGGCTGGAATGTTCTCTTCATTTATATCACCTGCCGATCTATACTCTCAAATATGCTATGATATTATATATTCACAGCGATGAACTGTCAAGCAAAACAGTCTTCTTTAATCTCCTCTTTCAACTTTTTTACGGTATGGATACGATTTTACTTGCAAAACTAACGGAATCATGTATAATATCAATGCTGTTTGTGGCCCCGTGGTCAAGTGGTTAAGACACTGCCCTTTCACGGCAGTTACATGGGTTCGAACCCCGTCGGGGTCACCACTTCATTAAAAGGGATCTCATTTCAAGAGACAGTCATTAGTGACTGTCTCTTACATTTATCCGGTTGATTTTTTCTCAATATGCAAAGTCATATTTCCTAACTGATTATCTTATGTATCCGAAGAACATGTATTCTGTCCGATCTGATGAATAATAAAAAGGAGCTGTTTGACCAGCTCCTTTATCTCACAGATATTTATTCTATTATTCTTAATTTGCCTTTGCGACTCTCTTTCTGGCAAAGATCACCAGACCAGCGCCTGCGGCGATGAGTCCGACAACAGCAGCGATGATCATGGCGCTGTCACCGGTCTGAGGAGGAGTTTCTTTATCCATGAAGTACACGAACGGAGCCTTCTCATCAGGGAACGATGTTGCATCTGCATTGATGGTGATTGTGATATTTCCGGTGACCTTATCGTTTGCAATAAGATCTCTGACCGCAGCCTGCGCTGCCTCTATCGAACCATAAGTGCCGACTTCGGTCGTTCCCATTGTCACAACGGCTCCGCCAGATACACCGGCGTCAGGTGTGATGGTAAACGGATTCGATCCGCTTGCAAAACCAGCGTCTTGATCGGCACTCTTATTTGCTATGAAGGTATCAACTCCTTTATCCTCTGCTGTCACATCCTGCTTATTATCAGTCACAAGTTCGATACTGCTTGTATCGCCTCCGTTTTCTACAAATCCGGTCGACCATACAGGTGTCCATGTGGCTGAATCATCATTGACAGTCAAACTGTCTTTTCCTCCGCTCACGGTCACACCGCTGACGGAAGGAACTGTGACTGTCATCGTCTCGCTGGATACCAGATAATCCTCAGGAGCTTCTACTTCCTTGATGGTATATGTCCCTGCGGGCAATCCTCCGGGACCGCCTTCAACCTTGGTATATTTGCCTTCTTCTGTGGTGACAGTCTCGATGCAGGTGCCCTCTTCATTATAGATTTCGAATTTTGCGCCTCCCAGAGGATGCTCATGATCGGTATCACTTTCATCAAACTTACCGAGATAGAACCATCCGAGAGTATAAGATTCGGCTTTTACCGTATAGTAGAACTTGCTGTCGAGCGTATATGCATAGCTGACATTATTTTTCTGAGGATCAAATGTTCCTTCAATCGAGCCAGCTGTCACATAATCTAGAGCATTATACGCAATTCCTGCTATGCCTTTGCCGTCTTTTTCGACAACGAATACAACTTCGGTGTCATTAGCGGCAGGCTTTGTCTGACCGTTCTTGACCGAGACTCCGCCGCTCAGGACATATAAAGTAGTATTTGCATCAACATCTACAGGTACCGGAGATTGAGTCCCGTTGCTCTTTGTATAGACATCATAAATGACTGTCTGTTCTTTTGGAGTATCGTTATACAGATAGACAGCATGACCGGAACACGCAAATGGTGTAGGAACGGCGAAAGTATCATGTGCCTTATCAGGGAAATCAACCGGCCAAATATGGATCGGTGAGTTTGAAACTTTGATCGATTTGTTAGTTTCTTCGCTGAAATTCCCCATTGGGGACAGGTCTGTCAGCGACTGATTGGTGAATGAGATACTGGCATGAACGAAATTCTCAATGCCAGTCAGATCTTTTATAAATTTGCTATCAGTGCCCGAATAACTGATGTCACCCTCAAAAGCCTGTACATTTTGAAGTGCAGTTTTTGTAGAATCAAACTGTCCGGAGTTCAAGATTGCTGTATATACCACCTCCGCAAGCACTGGATCAGTAAATATATCCTTTACATCCGCTATAAACTCACTCTCTTCCGGCGTGGGATTTTCCGGGTCATAAGCATGCACTGGAGTCAGCGGCAGCGCACAGAAGATCAAGGCTAATGCGAATACGAACGCTACTAAACGTTTCTTCATTTTTTCCCCTTTCTTATCTTCGAATAAACAATCTGTAATTAACTGCGTAATCAATGAATATTATATCCCTGCACTTTTACATATTCAAGTATAAATTAATCTTTTTTGCATGCGATTTTCAGCAAATATTAATATCTGACGCATGCCGGAAGCGGTAATTCCATGTCTTCTTTTTTATCTTTTGCCGGTATCCGCCTACCTGAAAACTCGGTCGTCAGCTTCCCTGCGTCAGCTACTGCAGGACAGGTTTAGAAAGGCCGATCATGCGTTTCGCTAAGCAGCCTGCAAACCGTTCTGGCGGATAAACCATCGTCTGAAATACTGCAGCATGTCCGTATTGAAGCATTGAGGGCATCAGAAAAACAAAGACACAGTCAGTGCATGATCAGCGATCCTGCACTGTAATGAAAAATACTGCATGCACTGAATAATTCAGCGTAATTCATTATTAGTATTAATACACTATCTCTAACGCCGCCTTTCGAAACCGAAAAAGAACGAATAGATGACCCCACAGCCTTCACGGATGAAATAATTTATCTTCATAAGCGTATTCTCCGTGCGTGCGGGGACGCCGTAAACGTCTGTCCCAAGGCTCTGTGCTATTTTTTTAGCGCGGTACAAATGGTATTCAGCGGATACTATAGCTATTTTTTTGCCACTATCTCCTCTCTGGCTGATTATCGATAAACTGTTGGAGATATTTTGGTACGTGCTTTCCGACTTATCTTCACGGATGATACGGGAGATCGGGATCCCCCGGGAGATAAGATAGTGTTCCATGGCTTCGGCTTCCGTGATATCCTCTCCCGCGCCCTGACCTCCTGAAACGATGGCCACAGCGCCGGGATGTTCAGCCATATAATCAGCCGCACGATCCAGCCTGTATCTCAGCGATACGGAAGGGGTCTTGCCCCGCACGAGCGCGCCGAGCACGATCACGTAATCCGCATCCACATCCTTATCTCCTCCGGAGGCGGCTATGATAGGCACTTCCACGGCAGTGAAAAACACGATTCCGATGGCGATGAGCATTGCTAAAGCAACAGCAGCCCTTTTAAGCCCGAATCTGCCCATCATATCAAAAAGAAATATGACCAGAGAAGCAAGCATCACCACATATGACAGATAGCGAAAGCCGGTATCCGCAAAGCGCGCAAATATCCCCAGAGCCATAAGCGCTGAGGAAGAAACTGAGCAGATAAGTTTTGTCCTTGGTTTATTTTGTTCCATTTCAGACCTGACCTCTCCGACTGTCCCGCAATATGATATCCGTCACAGCCAGAGATAGTGAGGATAAGGCTATATTATTTCTATCCTGCCCTCGACTCGGCTGTCAAGATTTGAAGAAGACGAGAGCAGCTCTTCAAGAATGGAAAAGGTCGATGTGACGACCATACGCGGGCGTTTGTTCGCCGTCACTTCCTCAAGAGCAAACCCGAAGGCATCGGAGAATATCCCGTAATGGTACTCCTGGAGGGCTATCTTGATCATATCATCATCTTTTATATCCTTTCCGTTCAGCCGGAATTCCTTAATACTATGCTCTTTTCTGTCGTAGAGCACCCGCATCCCTCGGGAGAGCTGATAGAATTCCGTATGATCCCCTTCAAAGGCTTCGTCCCGGAGCATGAACGTCAGCATGCGCCTAAGCTGTTCTCCTGTGACCTCCAGCATGTATATCGGGTCGTCGTAGGGACAGCATTCCAAAAGATCGGAATATGTGACAAGCGGACCGAGAGTTTCTTTCCTGATGCTGCCGGAGCCGAAAAGCATCACGTCGAAGCTGGAATCCACCTGCATAAGGTCCGCCATGAGGTTGCCGAGTTCCGTTTCCTGATAGCGGGAAGGATGTGTGAGCCGGCGCTTGAAGCTAGTGATGATATGTCCGTATTTCTCATCGGTCTGCGACTTGTATCCCTTCAGCACCTGATCCAGCGCAGGGTCCCCGGGGCAGTCACGGGAAGAGATGGGAACTGTGCGCCATGAAAGCGAGGATATCTGTTTTTTATCCGTGTCGATCTCGATATCAAAACGGCCTATCTGGTTCGTCCCCATGCCTGCCTGTACTATCGGTATCCCATTGACGACGCACGGTTCGTCCATATAAGTATGGGTATGGCCCCCGATGATGAGGTCGACTCCCCAGTTCGGGTCGATCAGTTTTGCAAGCTCCTGGTCCTTATCAAATCCTATGTGCGTAAGAAGGACAGTAAGGTCAACGCTGGTGGTGCGGTAATTGTCGCAGATGACGCCTACTTCATTCGCAACTTCCCATACATCGATGAAGGAGCCGATTATGGATTCACTCCGCGTTTGAGACAGCACTTCCTCGGTAATGACACCGATGAACATGATATTCATGCCGTCCACATTGATGATCTGGTAAGGTTTGAAAAGACGGGCTCTGTTCGTTTTTATAAACAGGTTTGAGTTTATGATCGGGAATTTTGCGCATTTTTCTATGAAAAGGAGATGTGCCACTCCGTAATCCGTCTCATGATTGCCTAAGGTAACTACATCAGGGGAAATGATGTTTATCAGCTCAATGGTGGAGATCCCTTTAAACTCACTGTCGATCACCGAACCGCGGAACATGTCTCCGGCTATAGCATAAATGACGTTCTTTTCCTTTTCCTTCATGTCTTTCACGTAACCGGAAAGCATGGATAGCCCGCCGACGAGACTGCCGTCTTCCATTTCCTCAGGCAGAAAATCCCCGTGAAGATCATTGGAATGAAGAAGTGTCAGTTTTTTGATGCCGCTCATTTCATACCTCCTTGATAATGCTTAATTAAATACAAACGCCATTTGTCGCGTCAATACATCACGATAAAGAAATATCCGAGTCCGCCTTTGCCGTCGTTATAAGTCATCTTTTGCTTTATCGACATCGTCATGATATCAATGCCGCTTCCTTCCATCGAATAACGGATTCTATCCGGATGCCTGCAGGGCTCATCTTCTTTTGCGGCGCATTCATGGCAGATATTGCACCCACCGGGCCCGGCTACCATCACAGGCATGTTTTCGGTGGCTCTTCTCAGATTTTCCAGAGACGAGGCAATTCTGCTGAAACTCTCCCTTATTATTTCACGTCCGCCTTTCATTGAAACGACTTTATTGATCAGCAGAGCGTTATCGTATCTCAGAAAACGCGCCTTGTTTTCCTCCATAGTGCCGCTTTTGGGCGGACACGCGTGGTTCCTTCCGTAATTGCCGCAGGTGTTCCTTGCGCATTCCCTGAACACTGTTTCTGAAAAAATGATATCGGAAGCAGACAGCTCCTTATAATCGTCGAAGCCTGAATCCAAAACTATTCTTATCAGCTCGTATTTCAGCATTTTCCGCGACCCAAGGTCTACATCTATATCTTGATTATATCATTCCAGCCGCCGCTTAGCCAAAAGCAATGTACTGAAAAGCGGGAGTCATGCGGCTCCCGCTTTTATTTATCCTTGATATTTTTCATAATGTGCCCGAAATGACCGGAGCTGTACCTCTGCCGGAAGATGTCGTATCCAAGATTATCTGTGGACAGAGAAACGGTTGCCGGTGATATCTCTCCAGATCTTGTCTATCTTTTCCTCGGGGAAAGAGATCTCCTTTTCCTCAGTGAGCACATTGAGGTTGCTTTCAAGCTGTTTTTCGCTGGAGAACCCCATAAGGGCGGCGTAAAGCCTCTTGCGTGAAAGCAGCCAGCGGTAAGCGAATTCTATGAGGGTCATGTCCAATTCTTCCGCCATCGCTGTGAGCTCGTCGACTGCGTCACGGTTCAGTTCCGAATAATAACGTGCAC
Organism: Eubacteriaceae bacterium; assembly: GCA_017551505.1. Classification (GTDB taxonomy): domain Bacteria; phylum Bacillota; class Clostridia; order Eubacteriales; family Anaerofustaceae; genus JAAYHF01. The sequence goes on along the minus strand of JAFZLL010000023.1, from coordinate 15,505 downwards.
GATAACCCCTGTTGTCGGCCAGGCGGTTGCCTTTTATTTCGGAATTCTGTTGGTATTTTCCGGTGAGCATTCCGCCAGCAAGGGGGTTGAAAGCCACGACGGACATGTCGTAACTGTCGGTGAACGGAACGATCTCGTCCTCTACGCCCCTGGTGAGCATATTGTATCCGTTCTGGGTAATGACAGGAGGCTTAAGTCCGAGTTCCTTGGCGGTGAATACCATTTCGCACATTTTCCATGCGGCGAAGTTGCTCACTCCGTAATAACGGATCTTTCCGGAATCGATGAGTTTGTTCATCGTAACGACGAATTCGCGCGAAGTTACTTTATTGTCCGGGAAATGGGCATAGTAGATATCGATGTAATCGGTCTTCAGGCGCTTAAGGCTGTCCTCCACTTCCTGTGTGACGTACTCTTCGGATAGTCCGCCGAACTTGCCGTTCCTGGGATCCATTCCGCCGCCGACTTTTGTCGCGATGACGACTTTATCCCTCTTCCCTTCGAGCGCGTTGCCGAGGAATATCTCGCTCGATCCGGCGCCTGCGGTAGGCGAACCGGGATATATGTCCGCCGTGTCAAAGAAGTTTACGCCTTTATCGATGGCGAGGTCGCAGCAGCGCTTTGCTTCCTCCTCGTCCACCTTATCGGCAAACGTCATGGTGCCGATGCATATGTTGGATACTTTGAGCGTTGTCTGTGGGAGTTCATTATAACGCATAAGGATACCTCCTTCATTTTGTCTATATTATAACACCCGCAAATACACGGGTAAATAAAAAACTCCGGGAAACGATGTTCCAGGAGCGTAAAACTGTTTGCATGAAATGAAAAAAAACGGGAGTTATTCGTTGCTGCCGAGCAGCATCTTTATACGTTCCGGGACATCGTCATACGGGATATCAAAAGCGATCGACAGTTCCCCGTACAGCAGACCCTGTGCTTTTTTCAGGTAATCCTGGTCCACCTCGTTGGGCTTGCGCTTGTCTCTCTGCGCTTTGGCGATCTTGGCCTTTATGAATTTTATCAGGACGACCAGATCATCGCAGCTGTGGGAATCGATCATTGAGCGGTATTTTTCCCTGAGCGCCTTGGAATTCAGGTTCATGTCTATGGTGCCGTTGATACGGGGGATCGTTGCAATGAATTTTTCTGCCTGGGACGAGTCCATGACGGGGCGGATGAATACGGCGGTATCGACGGGGGTGTATATGGTCTCCTCACGGAATACAGGGGAAAGCGTGTAGTGCTGCTTGTCTGTGGTATCCCTCAGGATATCCGGCACCCCGACATCCACGATACGGCATACGCCTGTGCTCCCGTATATCACATATTCACCCTTTTGAAACATAGTTGACTCCGCCCTGACGAAAATCTGCTTGAAAAGCCCGTTTAAACAATGTTATTATAACACACTACAAACACAGATGTAAGGGTCATTCAGGTAAAAAGGCTTTGGAACAAACAAAATCCGCCCAAACGGGCGGACATGCGCTATTTTGCCGATATTGCAATGGACAGATGTATGATCAGGCTTACTGTTTCGCTCCGCAGTGTTTGCAGAAATCCGAATCTGCGTCTATCTTCGCTCCGCAGTTGCTGCATATGACCTGTGTCTCCGATGCTCCTTCCTTTATACCTTCTGCCACGGCGGCAACTATTTTTTTAACTGCCGGAGCAGCCATATCCGCCGTCTTTTCGACGGTGCCGCTGAAGGCGTCTTCATTATCTTCCAGCACTCGGCGGATCGTCTCAGCCTTGATCTTGCCTGCTTTGGCGCCGATATCCTCCAGGGTATCCATATTTTCCTTCAGTATCCGCTGCGCGGAATCAGCCATCACTTCTCCGCCGGTAGAGGCGATGTCCTTCAGGTCCTCTTTGCCTTCATCCATCATGTGTTTCATTGCCTTTATCTGACGGGCCATCATCTTCCCGCGGAATTTCGGGCTGAAAATGGAGATCATCACAAAAACAAACACGATCCCGAAGATGATAGGAACGACAAAAAACATAATATCAAATAAACCCTTATGCATATTAACCTCCTGTGCAGTTCCAATAATATCACAAAACCAGGGCTCCGGCACAGTAATAATATCTGTACTGAGATCAGATGCATTTTCCATGGAATAAAAAAACAGCCGGCAGGCTGGAAGTGGTGGAGAGAGATGGATTCGAACCATCGTAGGCGTTGCCAACGGATTTACAGTCCGCTCCCTTTAGCCACTCGGGCATCTCTCCACGCGACAATGGCTATTTTATCTTATCGGGCTTCTTTAGTCAAGAGTTTATTATCCGCAGGGATGATTTTATTTTCCGACCACCATATTTATCGGGGAGCCTGCATGTTCGGGAGCTCACATCACACGCAGGACAAAGATCGATCCAAAACAGCACAGCCGGCGGTTTCCGCCGGCTGTGCATACTATTGCAACTGACTGTATTGACTTATTTGAATAACTTCCTTACCAGATAGATCACCAGGCATGCTCCAGCCACTGAAATGGCGATGCCCCCGATCGAAAAGTAATCGGCATAGATACCGAGCAGCTTTGCGACATACCCGCCGACCACAGAGCCGACTACACCGAGAGCCGCGTTCCTGAGGAAGCCTCCGTCAGATCCCATGATGGAACTTGCGATAAAGCCAATCAGAGCTCCTACGCCTATCCAAATCAACCAGATAATCATCTATTGTTCCTCCATTGATGCTTGATGGCTAATTATAGCACAAATATATCCGCATACCGTTTTTTTCATGGTATTGTAATGGAACTCATCAAATTTTCATCTGCTGCCTCATAATGCAGACAGCAGGCTTTCATTTCATCAAACCGGCGTGCCGTTCATTTTGCGGCTGGGAATACTGTGTTATCTGTTCTGTTTTCAAACCGTAGTTGACAAAAAATAAAATGGCGCCCCCTGTAGGGCTCGAACCTACGACCTAACGGTTAACAGCCGTGCGCTCTACCGACTGAGCTAAGGAGGCGTGCATTTGATATTATACGCAGTTTGAGGGAAATGTCAAGAATACCTTGAACTAATTTTCCGTTTTGCATCCATGATTCCCGTCAGCCATTTCCCAGGCATTCCGCGGCATGTGCGTTTCAGTCTTTATCCTTGCCACCTGTACGTACGGCAATGCGCATGAGTCTGTTTTCTTTCTTTCCATCTCCGTTTCTGTCACGGCCGGAATCATTCCTCCTATTGCTGCCGAAACGGCTCCTGCGGGTATACTTCGCACCGTCCTCATCGGCGACCGGTCCGCACCTGCCTTTTGAGGGACGCTTGCCTGAAGCCCCGGCGATATATGCACCTTTCCCGGTTCCATGAACGCCGGTTTTCCTCCCGCCTCTTCCAGCCTCATCTTTTTCCGTGCTGCCGCTGCCGTATCTTTTCGCGTCTGAGCTTGCGCTGCGGCCTTTGCCTGCGGCTGATCCGGTCTTCATGACATATCCTGCGATTATTTCCCTGGAAATATGGTTCATCCCGCTCACGCCGGTCTCGGAAAGGCATTTCTTCACCTCGGATGCGGTGAGCTCCCTATATTCACCAACGCCCAGATTTCCCAGCGAGATGCTGCCCTCGCGTATCCTTTTCAGGCTTTTCACCGGATGCCCTATTATCTCGCACATACGCCTTATCTGGCGGTTGCGCCCTTCGGATATAGTGATATCGATCAGGCTGTCGCCGTTCACATTTTCAATTTTGCGCACGGCTTTGGCATTCGCGTTGCGGCCATCGAGGAGAACGCCCTTCGAGAGCTTTTTGATATCCCTGTCGTCCACATTCCCTGTCAGGACGGCGAGATACTGCTTCTCCTTTTCAAATTTGGGATGAGTCATGCGGTAAGCGAAATCTCCGTCATCCGTTATAAAGATGAGTCCTTCCGTATCCTTATCCAGGCGCCCCACCGGGAAGAGCCGGCGGCCCCTGCTGTCCACCATATCGATGACCGTCTTGTCTCCATGATCCGAGGAAGACGCGCTTATGACTCCGGCGGGCTTGTTGAGCATATAATACACATTCCCCGTTTTCAGCTTTACGGGTCTGCCCGAAACAGTGACCTTATCCTTTTCCTCATTTATATCTGTAGCCAGGTCCGTCACGACGGCTCCGTTGACTTTGACTTTGCCGGACATTATCAGCTCCTCGGATTTCCTTCTCGAAGCAACCCCGCAGGAGGCAAGATACCTGTTGATCCTCATTTCTTTCTCCGAAAACGTTACTCTTTATGTTCCATAATAGCAGATAGACGTATCTCTGGGGCTATGATATGAAGAATTAATGCTGTTTTAAAGCTGTGAGGCTCATTTTTCGGATATAATGAGACATAAGCTGTTTCGAGGCATGAAATGCATTATATATTCGAAGGACATGATACGGTCAAACTGGCTGAGGATTTCGGGACCCCGCTGTATGTAATAAGCGAGGAACGTATCGAACGCGCGGTGAAGACGGTAAAAGACGCATTTTTGTCAGCGGGACTGGACATAGCCGTATACTACGCCGGAAAAGCGTTTACCAACAAGGCCATGTGCCGTATCGTCGAGAGCTGCGGCATCGGGCTGGACACAGTCAGCGGCGGCGAGCTTTTCACTGCTCTTTCCGCAGGTTTCCCCGCAAACAGGATCGTCTGCCATGGCAGCGTAAAAACATCGGATGAGATAGATCTGGCCGTCAAGAATGGCGTACACTGCATCGTCATCAACTCCCCGGCGGAGATACCGGTCATCGATTCTGCAGCCGCAAGGCTGGGCACAACAGCCAACGTCGCGCTGCGCGTCTCCCCCGGAGTCGACCCGCACACACACGAATACATCACCACTGGGACGCTCGACACCAAATTCGGGCTTATGCCCGAGGAACTGATCCCTGCGGCAAAGGCGGTCCATGAGGCAAAACACCTGAACTTTACGGGGCTCCACTGCCATATAGGCTCGCAGATAATGGACGATGAGCCCTTTATCCTTGCGCTTTCGATCATGCTGGGTCATGTGAAAGAACTCAATGAGCAAGGAATAAGGGTCGGTGAGCTCAACATGGGCGGAGGTTTCGGCATACCCTATCTGCCGGATGAGAAGGAATTCGATATGTACGGCTACGCCGCACGTTTCAGACGAACGCTTGACAGGCTGTGCGTCGAATACGGCATACCGATCCCTAAGATCGCTGTCGAGCCGGGACGCTATATAATCGGCCCCGCGGGCATAACGATATATAAGGTATGCGCAGTCAAGGACATCCCGGGGATCAGGAGATATATCAGCGTTGACGGAGGACTCAACGACAATCCGCGTCCCGCGCTGTATCAGGCCAGGTATAACGCTGTAATCGCTGGCAAATACGGGGATGGCCTGCCTGAAAGCGAAGCAAGAATCAGCGGCCGCAGCTGTGAGACGGATACCCTGATCGACAGCATCATGCTGCCGGATGCCCAGATTGGAGACATAATGGTCTTTGAAGATACGGGGGCATACTGTTACTCTATGGCCGGCAATTATAATCGCCTGGGCATACCGAAGATCGTGCTGCTGCACGCAGACAAGGCCCATGTGATAAAGAGGGAACAGACCGCCGAGGACATCGCGTCTTTTGACGAGATCCCCGACTGGCTGGAGGGATGAATATGGATCTGGACACGATACTGTACTATTCCATGCTCGCCGTATCGGCGCTTATATCCCTGACGCTGCACGAGTGCGCCCACGGGTACACTGCGCTCCTTTTAGGAGATCCCACCGCAAAGGCATCGGGAAGGCTGACTCTGAATCCCTTAAAGCACATCGACCTTTTCGGGCTCCTGATGATGATTCTTCTGAAGATCGGCTACGCAAAGCCGGTCCCTATAAATCCCTACTACTTCAGGAACAGAAAAAAGGGCATATTCCTCACGAGTGCCGCAGGGCCGGCTGCCAATCTGATACTGGCGGTGCTGTTCGGACGGCTGACGGCGGTTTCCTTCAGAGGCGGATGGAACGTCTATCTTATCCTGTTTTTCGTACTGATGTGCCAGCTGAACGTAGGCCTGGCAGTATTCAACCTGCTGCCTTTCCCCCCTCTTGACGGATCGAAGATGTTCGCCTCCTTACTGCCCGCGAAATGGGAGCATATGTTTTACCGCTACCAGAAGTATTTCTACGGCATCGTCCTGATATTATATTTCACCAGAGTCCTGAATAAGATCATCGACCCGGTGATAAACTATATATACAGATTGTTGATCTCCTGAAGGAAAATATGCTGCCGGTTCACTTTGAATTGTTTGAGGGTCCGCTGGACCTGCTTTTGAGCCTGATAACCAAGAAAGAATTAGATATCTACGACATACCCATCGCCGAGATAACCGAGGAGTACATGGGTTATCTCTACACTGCAGGCGAGCTCAATATCGAGCTGGCCAGCGAGTTCATCGTCGTAGCCTCTCAGCTCATCGAGATAAAGACAAGGATGATGCTTCCCAAAAGTGCAGATGATGACAGCGTGGATGAGGATCCCCGCCTGGCCCTTGCCGAAAGGCTGGAACAATACCGTATCTTTAAAACGATAAGCTCATATATAGGCAGACGGGAGCCCTATTTCGGTGTCATGATCGGGAAGGACAGCGAATACTTCCCTTCTATTAAAGATGAATACGCGCCTGTAGACTCATCCATGCTCGTTGATGCGATAAAGGCGATACTTGCACGCTTCGATGTTCAAAACGCCGAAGCAGCTGCCTACGAGGTTATAGGCGACGAGCTTGCGGTCGCCGACGCCATCGGGATGATAAGGAACAGGATCGAGGGCGGAAAAGAAGTGAGTTTCTTTTCCCTCTTTTCGGGGAGACCGTCGCGCGGAAGGATCATATCGATGTTCCTTGCCGTGCTTGAAATGCTGAAGGAAAACATGATAACCCTTTCCCAGAGCGGGAATTACGGGGATATAACGATCACGGGGTGCGATTGATGGATAACGATGAACTCAAATGCGCGGCAGAGGCCGTCCTCTTCGCCGCTGGCGAGCCGTTAAAGCTCACTTCTATTGCCAGGGCGCTGGAGATAAGCGAAGGCAGAGCTTTAACTGTGCTTCAGGAGCTGAAGGACGACTATGATAAAGCCCGCCGGGGCATCAGGATAGTTCAGATGGAAAACGAATACCAGATGCTCTCCCGCGGGGACTATTTTCCCCAGGTACGCAGGGTGATAAGAAACGCGCAGGTGCCGCTGCTCTCTCAGGCCGCACTGGAGACACTTGCCATCGTTGCCTACCGCCAGCCGGTCGCCAGAGCAGATGTGGAATACATAAGAGGCGTTTCATCATCCTCCTCACTGGATCTGTTGGTGGAACGGGGTCTCGTAGCCCCTTCCGGAAGGATGGATCTGCCAGGCAGGCCGATGGGATATAAAACCACGGGAGAATTCCTCAAGATGATGGGGATCTCCTCGCTTTCGGAACTTCCGGACATGAAGACTTTCAGCGAGGGGATACAGATGAGATTGTCAGAAGACACTGAAATCCAGTGATAAAAAAGAAGAGACGCATACTGGCAGTCCCGTTAAAGAGGAATGTCAGCCGGCGCCTCTTTTTTATTGTCTGAATGTCAGCCTCCAAGGTAGGCCTTTTTGACCTGTTCATTGCCTGAGAGCTCTTCACCGGTCCCGGCGATGGTTATCTCTCCGGTATCCATGACGTAGCCGTAATCCGCGGTCCTCAGCGCCATGTTGGCGTTCTGCTCTATCAGAAGGATCGTAACCCCTCTGGCACGTATCGTATTTATGACGTTGAAGATCTCATTGACGAAGATCGGAGACAGTCCGAGAGACGGCTCGTCCATCATCATCAGCTTAGGCCTGCTCATCAATGCCCTGGCTACAGCAAGCATCTGCTGTTCGCCGCCGGAGAGCGTGCCTCCTTCCTGCCATTCTCTTTCCTTGAGGCGCGGGAAAATGCTGTATACCCACTCTATATCTTCCTTCAGGTCATCCTTCCTGAGATATGCTCCGATCTTAAGGTTTTCCAGCACGGTGAGGTCAGGGAATATCCTCCTTCCTTCCGGCACAAGAGTGATCCCCATGCGCACGATATCCGTGGTGTTCTTTCCGGTGATATCCTCGCCGTTGAATTCTATCGTACCGCCCGAAGGCTTGATGAGGCCGGCTATCGCCTTAAGGGTCGTGGATTTGCCGGCTCCGTTCGCTCCGATAAGGGTGACAACTTCGCCGTCGGGCACCTCGAAACTGATGCCTTTGACAGCTTTGATCCCTCCGTAATTTACATGAAGATCAGTAACTTTAAGCATTATCGTCGACCCCCAAATAAGCTTCTATCACCGCCGGGTTCTCATTGATCTCATCCGGCGTGCCCTCGGCGATCTTTCTGCCGAAATCCAAAACGTACACCCTGTCGGCGATCTGGTTCACGAAATCCATATGATGCTCTATGAGCAGTATCGAAAGGTCGTATTCGTCCTTTATCTTCCTGATGAACTCGGAGAGTTCCGCTGTTTCGTTGGGATTCATTCCCGCAGCAGGCTCGTCCAGCAGCAGCACCTTCGGATCGGTGGCAAGAGCCCTTGCGATCTCAAGCCTCCTCTGGAGGCCGTACGGAAGGCTGTCGGCGATCTCGTCCTTGTACCGGTAAAGGTCCTGCATATGCAGCAGCTCGGCGGTCTCGCTACGCATCCTTTCTTCTTCCCTGAAATTCAGCCGCAACATCGCTGTCAGCACATTCTGGCGCGCCCTCATATGTTTGGCGACGAGAACGTTGTCAAACACAGTCGCTTTCTTAAAGAGCCTGATATTCTGGAAAGTGCGTGCGATCCCCAGTTTCGTGATACTGTCGGGAGAGCGCACGATGATGTCTTTCTCGAAATCCCTGCTGGTGCCGCCGTATGTTTTCAGAGCCTTTCCTTTCGGGTGATTGGCTATGATCTTTTTATCGAAAAGATATACCGCTCCGTTGGTGGGTATATATACTCCCGTGATGCAGTTGAAAGCTGTCGTTTTTCCTGCCCCGTTCGGGCCGATGAGCGCGACGATCTCCCCCTTGTCCACGTTCATCGAGAAGCTGTCAACGGCTGTTACGCCGCCGAACTGCATGGTTATGTTATCCAGTCTTAAAGCGCTTTCGCTCATTTCTCAGTCCCTCCCCCGGAGACTTTTGCTTTCTTCTTTTTCCTGAGCCCCATAAGTTTTTCAAATATCCCCGCGATGGAAAACTCCCTGGTGCCCATGAGTCCCTGATGGTAGAAGAGCACTATCAGCATTATTATTACGGAGAAGACGACCTTACGGAAGCCGGAGCGCAGCAACGGCACCTGGAAGGTGCCGATGAACGCAGGCTGGTCCAGGAACCTGAGCCACCATTCATTGGCTGCCACATACAGGAAGCTTGCGATCACCGATCCTGTCATTGATCCTATCCCGCCTATAACGGCTATGAGCAGCAGTTCATCCGAGAGCCCCGAAGTGAACGTGCTGGCTTTTACCGTAAGCTGGTACATTGCCAGAAGCCCGCCGCCGATACCGGCGAAAAACGAACTTATCACGAAAGCCTGAAGCTTGGTCTTGAAGAGGTTGATGCCCATGGCTTCTGCGGCAATCTCATCGTCCCTTATGGCCTTATAGGCCCTCCCGTAGCTGGAGTTGATGAGAAGCATCATGGCTGTCATGCACAGTCCCACCACTGCGAACGGGTATAATACGGATTTGAAGCCGGGAAAGCTCCTCAGGATATTGCTGCCGTTGGTGATGCCGCCAAGGGCGTCCCACTGGAACACAGCCCTGATGATCTCCGCGAACCCGAGTGTGGCGATAGCCAGATAGTCGCTCTTGAGCTTTAAGACCACGAAGCCTATAAGGAAAGCGAAGAAGGCAGCGACCAGCCCTCCCAGGATCAGAGCCATCCATACAGGCAGATTGACATGGATGATGCCGCCGTTATAGTACTGATAGACATTGCCCTTGACTGCCTCAGGGATTGTGAATATCGCATAAGTGTATGCCCCCAGAAGCATGAAGCCTGCTTCTCCCAGGGAGAATAGTCCAGAAAATCCCTGAAGCAGGTTTATCGAGGCGACGAGCAGTGCATAAATCACGGCTTTCTTAAGCACTACGATCAGCATCGAGTTGGTGCCTACCATGCGTTCAAGGATCCAAAGTCCCGCAAAAAGCGCGATGATGAGGACGAGGGATATGATGATCTGTTTTTTCTTATCCATTTTCCACCTCACACCTTATCCGTTTTCTTTTCGCCGAAGAGTCCCGAAGGCATGAAGATCAGCACCATGATCAGCAGGGCGAAGGTAAAGGCGTCAGAGAAAGTCGTCCATCCCAGACCCTTGATTATGTTTTCGCTTATGCCGATGATGAATGCACCGATCACAGCGCCGGGAATAGAACCGATGCCGCCGAAGACCGCCGCCACGAAAGCCTTGAGGCCCGGCATGGCGCCGGAAGTCGGGACTATCGCGGTGTAGTTCGTAAAGTAGAGCATCGACCCTATTGAGGCAAGGAATGTGCCTATGATAAAGGTCATGGAGATCACCTGATCTATTTTTATGCCCATCAGCCTTGAAGTGTCGAAATCATCCGCTACGCTGCGCATGGCCATTCCGATCTTAGTGTACTTGATCAGTACCACAAGCGCGGCAACGAGTGCGATGACAAGAGGCGGGGTTATGATCGTGACCATCTTTGTCGTAGCCCCGGCAATCGTTACGGAACGGCTTATGAACGGTATCTGAGGGTACTGCTTGGACAGGCCGCCTGTGACGTACAGCGCCAGATTCTGAATAAGATAGCTCATCCCCAGAGCACTTATCATGGCGCTGGTGCGCGGTGCGTCACGAAGGGGCTTATATGCTACCTTTTCTATGGTAAATCCGAGCAGGACGGTGAAAGCTGCAGTCAGAGGAAGGCTGATGTAAAGAGGCATCACCAGACTCAGGTAGAAGCAGATAAGCCCGGCTGTCATGAATACGTCGCCGTGTGCGAAGTTGACAAGCCTCAGTATTCCGTAGACCATCGTGTATCCGATGGCGATGAGGGCATACTGCCCTCCCACGGAGATGCCGGCAAGTATGTAGGGCAGGTTGGCCCTGAAAAACGCCGCCAGACTCTGGAATATCGAGCAGAAGCATGCGTTTCCGATGAAGGCCGTTAGGACCGTTTTCATAGTTACACTCCGTCAGGTTCAAACCGAAATTGAGCTTTGTATTTATCACGACAGCGGGGGCTTAGATCAAGCCCCCGCTGGTTTTCCCTTTCCGGGATGATTATCAGTCAGTAATGATCAGTCGACGGCACCCTGTTCGGTTATGAACTTAAATGCGCCGGTCGCGGTATCGATGCCGACCATGAATATCGCGTCTTTATCGACGTCGCCGTTCGTGTCAAATGCGACCTCTCCGGTGACTCCGGTATACTTGACGTTCCAGAGAGCATCATTGATGGCTTTGGGGTCAGCGGAATTCGCAAGCTTGATGGCTTCGAGAGCAACGAAATATGAATCGTATCCCAGCGGGGAAACGGCTGCAACAGCATCATTGCCGCCGTTGTCGGTCAGCTTGTCGGGGTTCGCTTTAAGCCAATCCTGGAAGCCCTTTGTGAATTCCTTGGTCTTGTCGTTGGCTCCGGAATAGAAGAACGTAGAGAAAGCGATCTCCAAGTTGGTCCCGGTTGCCGCTGTTGCGATTACGTTGGAATCCCATGTATCTCCGGCCAGCAGAGGCATTCCCAGTCCCTGAGCATTGGACTGTTCGATCACCAGAGCTGCAGGTTCGATGTTGATGGGTGCGAAGAAGCAGTCTGAATTGGCCTTCTTGGCGTTGGCGATGTAGGATGAGAAGTCTGAAGTTCCGAGAGGATATGTCTCGCTTGCGGTGATGTTGCCGCCGAGTTTCTTGAACTCTTCGCAGAAATAGTTGACAAGTCCCACTGAGTAGTCGTCGCCGAGCTCAGCCAGGCAGTAGATGTTGCGGGCACCCAGTGTCTCATACGCGTAGTCTGCAAGGACCTTGCCCTGGAAAGTATCCAGGAAGCAGATACGGAAATAATAAGAGTTTCCAAGGGTCACCTGCGGGTTGGTGCAGGATATGCCGATGCAGGGGATCCCTGCAGCTTCAAAAGTCGGTCCGGCTGCGATGGATAGTGCGCTTCCGTATGCTCCAAGGACAACGCAGCAGTTAGCGGAAACAAGGCTCTGAGCTACTGAAGGGCATTTCGCGGTATCTGTCTCGTTATCGACGATGACCAGCTTGACCTGGTATTCCTCGCCGTTGATCGTAACGGTGGGGGCAACAGTGTTGGCGTACTGGATACCTAAGGTTTCCTGCTTGCCTCCGGCTCCGGATTCGCCGGTAGCAGGTTCGTTTACGCCGATGTAAATGACCTTCTCATCTTTATTTCCGCCGCCTCCGCAGGAAGCGAAGCTGAGTGCAAGAGCACAGATAAGGATGAGAGAAAATAGCTTTTTCATTTTTTCCTCCATTTATTAAGCTAATAAAATTAACCGAAATGCCGAAAACGGCGTAAAAAAAATCGGTTAAATTCATTTTATGCAATTTTAGCCTAATTATTATTAAATATCAAGCTTTAGAACCATTTTTAACATAATGTATTTTTATTTTTTTTCCGTTTGCCTTTAATAAAGGCGCATTTTCCGGAACGGAACGATAAGCCTGAAGACCGATATGGTATAATCGCATTATGGTCAAATTGGATTCAAGGCTCTCCAGGATCTCGGAAATGTGCCTTCCGTGCACGAACTTTGCAGATATAGGGAGCGACCATGCAAAGCTCCCAGCCGCGCTCCTTTCCGCCGGCATCATCGAAAAAGCATACATAACGGATATCAATGAGGCACCGCTCGGGAATTCCCGCCTGGCGATAGAAAAGGAAGGGCTCACGAGCAGATGCGTATTCCTTCACGGAGACGGGCTGACGGTTCTGGGCCGGAACATGCCGGACGGGATAGCGGTCTGCGGCATGGGAGGCGAGACCGTGATCAGGATCCTCTCCGAAGGAAGAGATTACGCGCAGGCCGCGGGATATCTCGTGCTTCAGCCGATGACTGACAAGGACCTGGTGTCTCTGTACCTGAACGAAAACGGATTTGCGGTCACCGGCGAAGCCATGGTGCGTGACGGAAGACTGTTCTACCACATTATCAGAGCAAAATATACGGGCAAAGCTTCCGAAAATATGTCCAGATATGATGCGATGTTCTCTCCTGTCCTGATAGAGAAGCGAGATCCCATTATGAAGGCATATTTGTCTTTCAGACTTGAAATGGCGCAGACAACAGCGGATAATATAAGGAGAAGCACATCCTTAAAGCTGCTGGATGAAATGAACGAGCAGATCAGACAGATAAAAGAGAGACTGGATTCATATGAAATTAGGAAAGATAATTGACGTTTTAGACCTTTACGCACCCTCGGCCCTGGCCGCAGACTGGGACAGCAGCGGGCTGCAGATCGGTTCACGCGAAGATAATATAGAAAGGGCTGTGGTCTGTCTCGATGTCACACCGGATGTACTTGAGGACGCTGTGGAATACGGTGCGCAGCTGATCGTGTCCCACCATCCGCTTCTGTTCGATCCCGTGAAAAGCATCGGGGACGATCCTTACAGCCTGCTCCTGCGCAGCATCGTAAGACAGGGCATCGACATCTTCTCCTGCCATACTCCTTTTGACGCCTCGCGCTTCGGGATCAATGCCTATTCCGCTTTCCGTCTTGGCATAAAAACGGACACATTTCTGGAAAACAGCGCAGTGGAAGGCTGCGGTTTCGGAGTCTGCGGAGAACTGAGCAGCGCGATGAGCTTCAAAGAGCTTACCGAAAAGGTAAAAACGGTCTTTTCAACCTCGATGCTGAAAGTCTCTTCCTATTACAGCGATGAGCCCATACAGCGTGTGGCATTTATGGGCGGCTCCGGTTCTGACTATCTCGAAAAGGCATGCGAACTCGGCGCTCAGGTCTACATAACCTCCGATATCAAGAACAGCGGTTTCATAAAAGCATGGCAGGTCGGCCTGCCTCTCATCGTCATGACTCACTTTGACAGCGAAAAATGCTTCATCAAGATCATGAAGGATCTTCTGACAAAGGAATGCCCGACGCTCACCGTTATGGAATCGTCTCAGGGCGATCTGGAAAGATTCATATAATATAAAACAGCTAAAAACGCCAGCAGGCCGTTTGGCCGCGCTAACTGCGAGGAAAGTCCGGGCTCCACAGGGCGGGATGCCTGATAACGTCAGGCGGGGGCGACCCCAGGGACAGTGCAACAGAAAGCAAACCGCCTCCGCGAGGAGGCAAGGGTGAAAGGGCGAGGTAAGAGCTCACCAGCCGGCAGGTAACTGCCGGGCTTTGAAAACCCCATCCGGAGCAAGACTAAGAAAGGGCACACAGACCGGCTGCCCGCCGGGCCCATGGTAAGTCGCTAAAGACCGCCGGTGACGGCGGTATCAGAAAGATGGCCATTAGAACAGAACCCGGCTTATGAGCCTGCAGGCGTTTGCATATACATTCTGCATATAAATACTGAAGGGAGAGTACCATGAAGAAGAATATGAAATCGATGGACGGCAACACCGCGGCCGCTCTTGCTGCCTACGCCTTCACGGAAGTCGCGGCTATCTATCCAATCACGCCTTCCTCCACAATGGCAGAGCTGGCCGATGAATGGTCCGCAAACGGCAAGAAGAATATGTTCGGACAGGATGTGATGGTTCGGGAGATGCAGAGCGAGGGAGGAGCTTCGGGTGCCCTGCACGGGGCACTGTCCGCAGGCAGCCTAGCGACGACGTTCACCGCTTCCCAGGGACTGCTCCTCATGATCCCGAATATGTACAAGATCGCAGGCGAGCTTCTGCCGGGAGTATTCCATATCTCCGCCAGAGCCCTCGCCGCCCATGCATTATCGATATTCGGCGACCATTCGGACGTCATGGCCGCCCGCCAGACGGGATTTGCCATGCTCTCTTCAGGCAGCGTGCAGGAAGCACATGACATGGCAGGCCTTGCCCACCTTTGCGCTATAGAGTCTAGCCTTCCCTTCCTTCATTTCTTCGACGGCTTCCGTACTAGCCATGAGATACAGAAGATAGAAACTGTCGATTACGAGGTCTACAGAAGACTGATCAATCATGAAGCTCTGCAGGCCTTCCGCGACAGGGCGATGAGTCCCGATAACCCCTTCACAAAGGGCAGCGCCCAGAACCCAGATATATATTTCCAGGCAAAAGAAAGCGCGAACAGATTCTATGAAGCCCTGCCCGGCATCGTACAGGATTACATGGACAGATACGCCGAGCAGACAGGAAGACAATACCATCTGTTCGATTATTACGGCGATCCTGACGCAGAATACGTCATTATCGCCATGGGCTCCGTATGCGAGACAGTCCGCGAGACCGTCGATTACCTAAACGGAAAAGGCGGGAAGACCGGCCTTGTTGCCGTGCGTCTGTACCGCCCGTTCTCCGCTAAGGATTTTCTGGCGGCCTTGCCCGCATCCGT
>JAFZLL010000022.1 GCA_017551505.1 Eubacteriaceae bacterium | reverse complement strand
GCTATTCCTGCGGCGCAGGGAAGGTGGATCTCATCTCTCTCTTCAGCGGCATAACGGTCTTCACTGTGGTCCTGAGCCCTGACAGCCGCACAGGCGAAAGCCAACAGTCATTGACTGATGACAACTGGATATCCTGCGCAAAACAAGCTGCCGAATCGTATATTAGGGAAAAACGGGTGAAAACTCCTGTGCGCTGTGATATAATTATTTTTGAAGCCTCGCCTAAAGGCGGGCACACAGTCAGACTGACCGAGAATGCTTTTTGATCGGAGGATGCAATGCTTCAGATAACAGACCTTTCCCTGTCCTTCGGTACCGATACCCTTTTCAAGGACGGCAATATAGTCTTCAACCCCGGCAACTGTTACGGTATCATCGGGGCAAACGGAGCCGGGAAGACGACCCTGCTCCGTATCCTTTCGGGTGAGATCGAACCTTCCGGAGGAACAGTTTCCAGATCCCCCAACGAGCGCATCTCCGTGCTCAAACAGGATCATAACGCATATAACGAATACAGCGTGATCGATACGATCATCATGGGCAATCCCAGACTCTACGAGATACAGAAGGAGAAGGATGCCCTCTACGCAAAAGAGGATTTCAGCGAAGAAGACGGGATCAGGGCCGGGGAACTTGAAAGCGAATACGCCGAGATGGGCGGATACGAAGCCGACTCGGAAGCGGGCAAGCTCCTGATGGGCCTGGGTCTCTCGGATTCGCTGCTCTATTCCCAGATGGGGGACCTTTCCGAAAAGGAAAAGGTGAAAATACTGCTCGCTCAGGCGCTTTTCGGAAATCCGGACATAATCCTTCTGGACGAGCCGACCAACGGCATAGATATCTCTTCAGTCAAATGGCTGGAGGACTTCCTGATGGATTTCGTAGGCACCGTCATCGTGGTCTCTCATGACAGGCATTTCCTGAATACCGTGTGCACACATATCATCGACATCGATTACGGCGTGATAAAGCTGTATACCGGGAACTACGAATTCTGGTATGACTCCAGCCAGCTGATGCAGAGGCTCATAAAGAACCAGAACAAGAAGAAGGAAGAGAAGATCAAGGAACTTCAGGCTTTCATTGCCCGTTTCTCTGCCAACAAATCCAAAGCCCGCCAGGCTACCAGCCGCAAGAAGCTGCTGGAGAAGATCACTCTGGAGGAGATGCCCGCATCATCCCGCAGGTATCCATACGTCGGCTTCGAGATGGACAGGGAAGTAGGTAAGGATATCCTGACCGTGGAGAATCTCTCCAAAAAGGTCAACGGAGAGTATCTCATCAACAATCTGAGCTTCCGTATGAATAAGGGCGATAAGATCGCCATAGTGGGAGAACACGATACAGCGGCCACGATGCTGTTCAAGATACTCATGGGTGAGGAAGAACCTGACGAGGGCACCTTCAAATGGGGCGTCAGCACATCCCAGTCATATTATCCCACAGACAATACAGCTTATTTCCAGGACGGCGACCTGACTATCCTGGACTGGCTCAAGCAGTATTCCAGAGATACTACCGAGACCTATCTCAGGAGTTTTCTGGGGCGCATGCTGTTTACTCAGGATGACGTCTTCAAGCCGGTAAAAGTCCTGTCAGGAGGCGAGAAAGTCAGATGCATGCTCTCTAGGATGATGATGTTCGGATCCAACGTACTCGTGCTCGACCAGCCGACCAACCATCTCGACCTGGAGGCAATCGAAGCGCTCAATAACGGACTCATCGAATTCCCGGGCAATGTACTCTTTTCCTGCCATGACCATGAATTCGTACAGACTCTTGCAAACAGGATAATCGAATTGAGACCTGACGGCTTTGTCGATAAAGTCAGCTCATACGATGATTACCTGCAGCTCAGCTGACACGATGGAGCAGGCAAACCGATACAGAGCCAATATACTTATACTGCTTCTTCTTGCGGCCGCAATGCTATGCACGGCAGCGTTGTACCATATCTATGAGGTGACGCAGGCCCAGTGTGCGTATCTGAAGCTCGGACTGTTTGACGAGGAGATCATTTCGGTCACACTGGTCGAATATGAAGGAGAACCTTTCCGTTCGGGTATCTCTTATGAAAAAAAGTATCTGGACAGCGCACTGTTCAATAGCATAAAGGATACGCTCAATGCGCAGCGGGTGGTACTGCCTGCGGACAGGAATACGAACAGGGTCCTGTTCATCGAATACCGCAGCAGCGAGACCCTGACCGTTATGTTGTATGAGGATGCGCTGGGACTTGAATACGGCCGTATATGTTTCCGCGCGGAAGATATATGGCATCTGTTCGAATAAAAATCCAAATTTATCTATTGATAACGCCATAAATATGCTAAAATAGCAAAGTTGAACATTTTGTAAAGGAGACTTACATGGGCTACGAGATAATCACCAACGAAAAAAACGTGGCAAGAGTGAAGCTCGATGTCTCAAAAGAGGATTTTGACGCGGGTATCCAGAAAGCCTATCAGAAGAATAAGAAGCAGTTCAAGGTCGATGGATTCAGACCTGGCAAGGTGCCTCTTAAAGTGATCGAGAACAAATTCGGAAAGGGCGTTTTCTACGAGGACGCGCTGAATTACTCATTCCCGACAGCATACAATAACCTTATTAAGGAGGCAGGTTTCAAGACCTGCGCCCAGCCGGTTCTCGTTGAGATAAATGACATGGGGGATAACGGAGCGGTAGTCACCGTAGATGTATCCCTCTACCCGGAATTCGAGGTCTGTGATTATAAAGGGATCAAGGTCGGACCGATCGAATATGATTTCAAAGAAGAAGACCTGGACGCTGAAGTCGCAAAACAGCAGGAACAGCAGGCACGCATGGTGCCCGCAGAAGATGAAACAGTCAAAGGCGATTCCATAACGCTGGATTTCGTCGGAAGCATCGACGGCGTTGAATTCGAAGGAGGATCCGCCAAGGATTATAAGCTTACCCTCGGCACCGGCACTTTCATCGATAATTTCGAGGACCAGCTGGTCGGACATAAGCCCGGGGATCACGTGACGGTCAATGTCAAGTTCCCGGATGATTACCAGATGAAGGATTATGCCGGCAAGGAAGCGGTATTCGAATGTGACATAAAGTCGGTCCATCATAAGGAGCTCCCGGCTGTCGACGACGATCTGGCCGTAGACCTCGGATATGAGAGCCTGGACGATATGAAGGCCAAACTTAAGGAAAAACTGATAAAGGACAGGAACACTGATCTTAAGCAGGGTGCGCTCAACAAGATCAATGATTATCTCATCGAGAACACCGAGATAGATATACCTCAGGCCTGCATCGACGAAAGAGTCGACGAGCTGAAGAAAGATAATGATAACCAGCTCAGAATGAACGGCATCAATCCTGATGACTATTACCAGTACGTGATGCAGCAGAGCGGCAACGATGATCCCCAGATGGTCTACGACGTATTCGCAAAGCAGGCGGTACGCGACCTGAAGAGCGAAATGATCTATACAAAGATCATGGAGACCAATGACCTCAAGTATACCGATGAGCAGTACGATGAGGAGCTGGAAAAATACGCCAAGATGTATAAGCAGACCCTCGAGGAGCTCAAGACTTCGGAGAGCATGGAGGCTGCTCTAAAACCGGTGATCGAATATACGCTCAAGATGAAGAATACGACAGATTACCTGCTTTCACAGGCGGATACCTCGGAGATCGAGGAAGAGATAGCCGAGCCTGAAAGCGAGGCGTCTGAAAAGGAAGAAGCCAAACCGGCTGAGAATACCGGGGAAGAAAAGTAATAGAAATATTCACAGACCCGCCGCGGCTGCGGCGGGTCTTCTGAAATCGGAGGTTGCAAATGAACCTGATCCCATATGTGATCGAACAGACACCGAGAGGCGAGCGGTCCTACGATATCTACTCACGCCTTCTGAAAGACAGGATCATCATGCTCACAGGCCAGATCGAGGACGATATGGCCGATCTAATCGTCGCACAGCTGCTGTTTTTGGAAGCGGACAGCCCAAACAGAGATATCAGCCTGTATATCAACAGTCCGGGAGGCTCCGTGTCGGCTGGGCTGGCTATTTACGACACCATGAACTTCATCAGCTGTGACGTGTCCACCATATGCATAGGAAGCGCTGCTTCCATGGGGGCGTTCCTGCTTGCCAGCGGGACAAAAGGCAAGAGATTCGCCTTGCCTAACAGTGAGATCATGATCCATCAGCCGCTTGGAGGAGCTACAGGCAAGAGCACTGACGTGGAGATCTATACGAAAAGGCTTATCGAAACCAGAAAGCGGCTCAACAGGATATTGAGCGAGAGGACGGGACAGCCTTTGAAGACGATCGAGAAGGACACCCTGCAGGATAATTTCATGGATGCACAGGCGGCTTTGGATTACGGTATCATCGACGAGATAAAGACTACCAGAAAGCAGGATAAGTAATGGCGCAGGATGCAATACAGAGATGCTCGTTCTGTGGCAGGACCGTCAGCACAGGCAAAAGGATACGCTTCTTCGCCGGACAGGGAGACGCACTGATCTGTGAGGATTGCGTCAGGCTCGTATATGAAAACATCCTTGCCGAAGAGGACACCGCTCAAACGGAAGCTATCGATTTCCCGGAGATGGAGGACGTCAAGAAGCCCAGCGAGATCAAAAAAACGCTCGATGAATATGTCATCGGGCAGGAGGATGCGAAGAGGGCATTGTGCATTGCGGTCTATAATCACTACAAGCGCATAAACGCGCACCTCAAGGATAACGAGACCGAGATCCAGAAGAGCAATATTCTATTGGTCGGCCCAACAGGCAGCGGAAAGACTTACCTCGGGCAGATCCTCGCCAAGGCTCTGAATGTTCCCTTTGCGATATCCGACGCTACCAGCCTTACAGAAGCGGGCTATGTAGGAGAGGACGTTGAGAATATCCTTCTGAGGCTTATCCAGGCTGCGGATTTCGATGTGGCGAAAGCACAGTACGGCATAATCTATATCGACGAGATAGATAAGATCGGGCGTAAGGGGGAAAATCCTTCGATCACCAGGGACGTCAGCGGAGAAGGCGTGCAGCAGGCTCTCCTCAAGATACTGGAAGGGACCATCGCAAACGTTCCGCCCAAAGGCGGACGCAAACACCCGCAGCAGGATTTCATACCCATCGACACGAAGAATATACTCTTTATCTGCGGCGGAGCTTTCGACGGGCTTGACAGCATCGTCGCCTCCCGTGTTTCTTCCAAAACGATGGGCTTTGACGCCGATATTTCATTGTACGACGAGAAAGACAGCGATATGCTCCTGTCACAGGTGCTTCCTCAGGATATCATAAAGTTCGGACTCATCCCAGAGCTCGTTGGGCGTCTGCCTGTCGTGGCTACTTTACAGCAGCTGGACGAGGAGGCCCTTGTGCGCATAATGAACGAGCCGAAGAACGCGCTGATAAAACAGTATCAGACGCTGCTCTCAATGGACGGTGTAGAGCTTGAATTCGAGGACGAAGCTGTCCGCGAGATAGCTTCTATTGCCCTTAAGAGGGGCACGGGAGCACGAGGGCTTAAAAGCGTCATCGAAAAGATAATGGAAGACGTCATGTTTACCGTTCCGGACAGAG
>JAFZLL010000021.1 GCA_017551505.1 Eubacteriaceae bacterium | reverse complement strand
GTCAAAGAAGTTCTTAAAGGCATCATTAAGATGCCTGAGAGACTGCTGGAGAGCTATGGAATCGACTTCCCTGAGCCAGGGCAGCTCTTCCTTCAAATGAGTCAGCCATTCGGAAAGCTTATTATAGTTGACAGAAACGTGTTCCTCCTGGTACCTATTGTTCCAGTATTCCAGGGCTTTGTTATAGACATAGCGGCAGGAACCGACGGTTTTCATGGCAAGTTCGAACTGATCATCTGTCAGATACGCTCTGTATCTGTATGCCCTGTTGCCCATGGCGGTGCTCCTCTCTGTGCTGTTATTGTAGCACAGAGTTAAGGATTCTGCAAACATACGTTCGATATTATTCTGTCTTATACAAGACGAAATGGACAGACATAGACGAACTCACGCAATGACTATCAGGCGCCAAGACTCATTGCTTGTTTACAGCAGATCCCTGGTGCGATCCATCTCACCGCTTATGGAAGCGGGAGTATTCTCGCTGAAGATTGATAAAACAGAAAACTGCATGAGAATACCAGGACCAGATTCATCTGTTTTACCTCTTTCTGTAGTTTTCTTTTCAGATCATTCAAGTATGGTTTGGTCAAGCAGGAAATCGTAAACATTGACTGTCAGAATTCCATTTTCGTCATACCATGGTTGTGACGTGTCGCGCGTCACGATGATTTTTCGGAACGAATCATCGATTTTGCGAAAGGACCTGATTTCCTGCTCGCGCTTTTCCTCGTCGGGGATTGAATATGCGGACTGGATATAAATCCTGTTAGAACCGAGATTACAAACGAAATCCACCTCCAGCTGGCGACGTGAAACAGAACCGTTTTTGTCTTTTTCGGCAATTGGAACTACGCCGACATCAACGTTGTAGCCACGCATCCGAAGTTCATTGTAGATAACGTTCTCCATCGTATGGTTCTGTTCAAACTGACGGAAATTGATCCTGGCGTTTCGGAGCCCGAGATCGGAAAAGTAGAACTTGAGGGGGGTATTGATATATGCCCTTCCTTTTATATCATACCGCTTCGCAGATTCAAGCAGGAAGGAATCCTCGAAATAGTCGATATACCGCTTGACTGTTCCTGACGTGATGTTTGATTTTTTCACGCTGCGGAACGTGTTCTTCAGTTTTTCGGGATTCGTCAGCGATCCCACTGAAGAGGAGAGAATGTCGAGGAGCTCTTCGAGCTCTTCTTTTTTACGCACATTGTGCCGTTTCGCGATATCCTTGATATAGATTTCGTCAAACAATCTCTGGAGTGTCGTTACTCTGTCTTGGTTGTCTTTTCGCAGCACAACAAGAGGAATGCCGCCGTACAGCATATACTGCGACAGTCCTTCATACTTATCGCCTTCCCATACGGTCATGAATTCGGAAAAGCTGAGCGGATTCAAATGTACTTCGTCCCCACGGCCTTCAAACTCCGTAATGATATCACTTGACAGGAATTTCGCGTCGCTTCCAGTCACGTAAATATCCATGTTGTCACGTCGGAGATATCCATTCAACACCGTTTCAAATGATTCCATCTCCTGTACCTCGTCAAGCAGAAGGTAATACATTCCTTCATCGGTCACCTTAGTATGGATATATGTCATGAATCGTTCAGGATCGACTTTTCTCTTTTCCTTCTGGAGTGAAATCAGGTTTTCTCCGATCAGTAACAGATCATCTGCAGAATCGAATGCAAAGCGGACGATATGGGAGGGGTCGATACCCTCATTCAGGAGATGCCGGTAGAAGATAGTATTGAGCAAATAAGATTTTCCACACCTCCTTACACCTGTGATTACTTTGATCAAACCGTTATTCTTTCGCACAATCAATCGGTTCAAATACAAATCGCGTTTGATTTCCATCGTCGTACCTCTATCAGAGATTATTGCAACTATACGCAGTTTTCCATCATATTACAATTTTCAAGCAACTCTCAGTCAAGATTGCTATCAGAGATTTCTGAGAATGGTTGCAGTTTTCCATCATAAAGTTAGCGTAATTGGACCATTGGATCACTCCTCCTGGTTTCACACCGCCACATCGACTGTGTACTTTACCGCCATCTTTCGACCGCTGATTACACGATTTTCCTTGAAAACTGAACATTTCTGACCAGTCGTGCGGGATAAACGTTCTTGATCATGGGAGATGGTGGCAAGGAGTTTTGTAAAACTTTCCGGGAATACATTCTGCGAGGAAAATACAGATATGGTTGGAGAGAGTCTGAACCGCACTATTACAGATTTACAGATCCGCTCCCCGTGTTTCCGTCGCAAATAGAGTTGTTGTCAAAACGTGCGGATCATTTTCAGCTGCATGTGCCGAAGTCGCATAAATGAAAAATGACAGAAGGAACCGGCAAGCCATACCCTGCAGGGCTGTTCGATCCTCACTTTGCCTTTTTAACTCTGGAAGCATCGGGAATGAACTTTTTGATGCCGAGACCGGCAAATGCGGCCGTGATCAGCACGTCTCCGCCGATGGTGCCCACATCCACTACCGTTCCCGCTCCCCATGTGCTGTGGATGATCTTATCGCCTGGGCTGTATGTCTGTTCTTTGCCGGACGTATTTTTCTTTTCATCAGGTCTTGCAGCCATTTTATAATCCGCTGTCCCGAAGCTGCTTGTAAACTGTGCACGGTTCCCGGAACTGCCCGGACGCCGGGTCCTTAATGGACGCGCCTCGTCCGTGTATTCCTCCGGTACTTCGCTGATAAAACGCGAGGGCTCACTGGACCGTGTCGCTCCGTACTGGCGCCTGGTCTCCGCGTAGGATAGATAGAGCCTGCGCTCGGCCCTGGTCATGGCGACGTAACAGAGCCTTCTTTCCTCTTCCAGTTCACTTTCTTCCTCGAGAGCCCGTGACAAAGGGAATAACCCTTCCTCCATACCGGCGACGAATACCGTGTTGAATTCCAGCCCCTTTGAGTTATGGATGCTCATCAGCAGCACCTGTCCGTCATTATCGCTGATAGTATCGGCGCCTGCGATAAGCGCGGCGTTCTCAAGGAAAGCGGAAAGACTGCTGTCCTCGCTCGACGCTTCAAAATCGGCGGCAGCGGAAACAAATTCATCGAGGTTGCGGACTCTCCCCTCCGGATCGTCAGTCCTTTTCATCAGGGCTTCCTTATACCCGCTTTCGTTTATCGCATATTTGACCGCTGCCTCAAGCCCGTCGGAAGCCGCAGTGACGGCAATGCTCTCGACTATATGGGCAAATTCGGAAAGCTTTGCCTGGACGGCCCCGCTGAGTGTCGGGACAGACATGGCCCTGCTACATGCTTCGAGGCGCGAAATGCCTTTAAACGCAGCGTAATCGGCCAGTTTATCCATCGTTGAAGGCCCGATCCCCCTGCGCGGGGAGACCAGAGCCCTTTCAAAGGCTATCTCGTCCCTGGGGTTGACAGCGAGCTTCAGGTAGGCCATGATGTCCTTGATCTCCCGGCGCTCGTAGAAGCGTGTGCCTCTTACGATCTGGTAGGGCACCGATGCCCTGAGCAGGCTCTCTTCCAGCACGCGGGATTGAGAATTGATGCGGTACAGCACGGCGAAATCGGAATACCCGGCGCCTTTTGAAACCAGCTCCTTTATGACGGAAGCGATATCGTCGCCTTCGTCTATATCCCTGTTGTTGCGTAGTATATGCACCTTCTCGCCGCTGCCCAGTGCAGTCCAAAGCTCTTTTCCTTTGCGGTTTTTGTTATTTGAGATGACCGCATTGGCAGCGTCCAGGATATTTGATGTAGACCTGTAGTTCTGTTCGAGGCGGATAACCTTGGCGTCGGGGAAATCTTCCTCGAATTCAAGGATATTGCGGATATCGGCGCCTCTCCAGCCGTAGATGCTCTGATCATCGTCGCCTACGACGCATATATTGTTATGACCTTTTGCAATGATCGATACTATCTCGTACTGCAGGCGGTTGGTGTCCTGGTATTCGTCGATGAGCACATGCAGGAACCTGTCCTGGTAGCTTTCGGCTACCGACGGATTCTCTGTGAAAAGGCGGTAGGCGTTGAGCAGCAGATCGTCAAAATCCATCGCGTTGTTTTCCGCCAGCTTCTTCTGATAGACATCATATGCCTTCGCGATATCTCTTTTGAATGTATAGAAGCCGTACTCCTTTTCGTAATCGGAAGTGAAGACGGCATTGTTCTTGGCATCCGATATCAGATTCATGACCGCGTCGGGCGAGATCACCTTTTCATTCATCGACAGGGACGCCATCACCTCTTTTATGAGGTTCTTCTTATCGGTCTCGTCATATATAGAATAATCGGAGGTAAAGCCGATGTACTCGGCGTGCCTCCTTAAAATTCGCGCGAAAACGGAATGGAACGTGCCCATCCATATCTCATTGGTGTTCTCGATGCCGAAAGCATCGATGCGCTCCCGCATCTCGCCCGCGGCCTTGTTGGTAAAGGTGAGCGCCAGGATGCGCCAAGGGGCGACGCCGCATTCGGTCATCAGGTAAGCGATGCGGTGTATGACCGTCCTGGTCTTGCCGCTGCCTGCTCCGGCCAATATAAGAAGAGGCCCTGAAACTGTCTTCACGGCTTCCTGCTGCATATCGTTCAGCCCGCTTAAAATATCCATATCAGTTGTTCCTTTTCTCATACCGCAGCGGGGATGCTGATCGTGATCGTCGTGCCCATGCCCTTCTCACTGTCCGCGGAGATGGTGCCCGAATACATCTGCACGATCTGCCTGGCGATCGCCAGTCCCAGGCCGCTGCCGCCGACCTTTCTGCTGCGGGCCTTATCGGTCCTGTAGAACCTCTCGAAGATCTTTTCCAATTCGGAGCGGTCCATACCGATGCCGGTATCGCTCACCTCTATCACTCCGTGCAGCATGGTGCGCATGACCGAAAGGGTGATGCGCCCTCCTTCGGAGGAATACTTGACGGCATTGTCAGTCACTATCGACATGACCTGCAGCAGCTTTTGATGATCGGCCAGGACGCTTACGTCCTCCCCTTCGTCAAAGACGATCGTTATCCCCTTGCTGTCCGCTATCGGCAGGAAACGCTCCAGCGTTTCCGTACAGACCTTATTCAGAGAGACCGCTTCCCTGTTCACGGGGCCGTCAGGCTCCTCAGTTTTGGCTATCTGCAGCATGTTGGAGATGAGATGCTCCATATGCTCTGTTTCCTTATAGGCGTTGTCGATCCATTCCAGCTGTTCGGAAACGGTGTCCTCCGGACAAGCCTTCACGACATCCAGGTTTGCGCGCATGATGGTGACGGGAGTCTTGAGCTCATGCGAAGCATCCGCCAGGAATTCCTTCTGGCGCGTAAGGCTGTTCTGGATGGGAATTATCGCCCGTCCGGCTATGAAATACCCCGAAACGAACGAGAGCGTCACTCCGAGCAGCATCGCAAGCATGAGCCACCTTAAGAGCCTGTCGGCCATGGAATCCTGGGCGCTCACGTTCTGCACCGTCTGCACTATCCTTAGCAGCCCTGCTTCAGAACAGACTACCGTGGAGCACACGCGTATCCTGATCCCGCCATAGTCGTACACATGGATATAATAAAGTCCGTCCGATTCGTTCATCAATACGGATTCCTTCTTGTCTTTCCCGAAAAGGCAGCTCCTTATCCCCGAGAGCATGTTTTCAGGCAGAGGATATATGCTCCTGTATTCGAGCTGCGTTCCGGAAACATCCCAAACGCCGTAAGCGACCCCGCTGGTCTCCATCCTCTCGGTGAAGACCAGGTATTCCTCGGAAAGCTCGGCGTTTGCGGAGGAGCCCTTCTTTTCAAACAACGGGATAAAACGCTTCATCATATATGAAGCGTTCATGAGCTCGTTATCGGTAATATTCTCGGAATCGATCCTGATGGAAAAATACACGAAGGCCGCTATGCAGACGAGGATCAGGAAAACGACCACGGAATTGAGCATGGTCAGCTTGAGCCTGGTGCGCTTAATCATCCTTTTCCCTCAGCACATAACCGAGCGAGCGCTGGGTCACAATGCTCACGCTTCCGCTCCCGGCCAGTTTCTTGCGCACATAATGGACATATATCTCGACAGTGTTGTCCGTCGCCTCGGAGTCGAAGCCCCAGACGGCATCCAGGAGGTAATCCTTGCTTATCACGTTGCCCTTGTTGCGCATGAGTATCTCCAGTATATGCGCCTCCTTTGCGGGAATCACCTCGGAGGATTCCCCGACCGTGAGCAGCGCGCCGGACACGTTCAAAGTGACGTCCCCGACGGTGATGATATCCGGTGAGAAAACGTCCGCCCTTCTTCTGGAAAGCGCCTTTACGCGGGCGATGAGCTCGTCCATCACGAACGGTTTGGTCAGATAGTCATCCGCGCCGAGATTGAGCCCGGCGACCTTGTCATCGACAGTATCCTTGGCGGTGAGCAGGAGGATCGGGGTGAGAACTCCGTCGGCCCTGAGCTTCCTGAGGACTTCCAGCCCGTCCATTTCTGGGAGCATGATATCCAGGATGATCACGTCATAGATATCGCGGCTCCCCTGCATATAGCCGGAAAGGCCGTCATAAACGGCATCCGTATGGATATTGCTGCGTTCGAGCATCTTGCACAGAGGCTTTGAGATGCCGACCTCGTCTTCGATCACCAATACTTTCATTTTTCCCTCCGGGAAGATGATTATACCATACCGTTCGGTGTTTTTTTTGGCAAACTATTGATTTTAGATGCGTGCAAATATATAATGACTCCGTTGCCGATATGGCTCAAAGGTAGAGCAACTGATTTGTAATCAGTGGGTTCGGGGTTCAAGTCCTCGTATCGGCACCATTTTTTTATCCGAAACAGAACAGCAGCACCGTGATATGTACCCAGAATTCTGGACACAACAGTAAAGGGGTACATATCACCGAAGCTGCTGTTTTACATTTTCGCTTTTTCAGGATCCCTGCCGCGTATCCTGCAGACCGATGATGCGAACCTCTGCTTTGCGAGCTCCCAATTCACCTCGGC
The DNA here is from genome assembly GCA_017551505.1 of Eubacteriaceae bacterium. Lineage (GTDB taxonomy): Bacteria > Bacillota > Clostridia > Eubacteriales > Anaerofustaceae > JAAYHF01. Next base: position 2,872 of record JAFZLL010000021.1, on the reverse strand, counting down.
TCTGCCCATCTGGATGTCCGACTCCCCTACCCTTCTGTATGAACCGGAGTAGGCGCTGCGCCCTTTATAGACGGGCCGGTGGCAGGGCCTGGCACGGGGGACATGGATCACGACGATCTTATTGCCGCCGGCAGTCATTATGCGCACATCCCCGCTCCTGAGTACGTCCGCGCTCACTATACGCCTGTCGCCCAGATCCCTGATAAAGCGGTCCGCAAGCACCTCGGGATACGGAAGGTTGACAGTGTACAGGCTCTTATCCTCCCTTTCCGCCACGCCGAGCAGGATGTATCCTCCGTAAGTGTTGGCGAAGGCGCTGTAGGTCTCCCAGATGCTCTCCGGCAGGCCCCCGAGGGCGGCCTTGGCCTCTATGTACTCGTTCTCCTTTAACAGCTCGGTGTGCTCCAGAAGGTATCCTATATCGAATCTCTTGCTCTCTTCGGACATTTAGATCTCCTTATCGCCGCCGGGATAGATCCGATCCAAAAACAGGGCGGAGGACCCGCCCCGGCGAAGCGTTCAGTTTTCCTTAAGGGAAGCCTTCCCGGCGAAATAGATGGGTATGACGGCAAGGATTATCCAGGCGGCCGCCCAGAGGTAGATATTCCCTGCGGCAGAGTAGCCTTCGATGCCGTATTCATTGACCATCCTGATCCCGGTATTATTGATTATCATTGAGCCTATGGGCGTGCCTATGCACATCGGTATGCATACATAGAATACGCACCTTAAGCCCTCGCTCTGTCCCTTCTGCCCTTCGGGATACAGGTTTTTCAGCAGCACCATAAGCGTCTGGAATATCGTCATATAGCCTGCGCCGATCAGGAACAGGCCGGCCACTGTCGAGGGCAGGCTTTTGAAAAAGCCAAGGATCAAAAGCCCGGCAAAAGTCGCAGCCACCGAACCGTACATCATCGCATAATGCTTCTTTGCGTTTATCATCCTGGCGCCGATGATCGTCGCGGGGGTCGCAAGAAGGAGGCTGACGCCGAAGATGATCCCCGCCCTTCCCGTCGGATATCCGAGGGAATAGATCAGGTAGTTGGTAAGGTGCGGGAAATACATCTGGAATCCGATAAAGTACGTGGCGAACACGAAGAGCACCCACTTGAGCTGCTCGTTCTCCCTGAGCATCCTGAACTGGAAGAAGGAGGCAAACTGATGCATAAAGCCTTTTTCATCGACGGTCTTTACGGTATACGGGCTGTCCTTTACGAAAAAGTGCATAAGAAGCGACAGGGCAGAGACAATAACTCCGATGATGACGAAGAACAGGAAATAATCGGTCTTTTCGATTATGTTTCCGAAGATGAGCGAGCCAAGGATCGTCGCCACGACCGGCAGCAGCGCGCACATGGCACCGATGGAGCCCCTCTTGCTGCGGGCGGACAGATCGGTCGTCCAGGGATTGAAGCCTGCGTCATAACCCATGCAGCCGAAGGTGGTCATAAGGCAGTCCGCCGCTATGACGGCCGCCGCGCCGATGGCTACGTTCCCGGAGAGGAACTGCGTGGTCCCGAAGATGATGATCGTTATCCCCCATACGAAATAGCCGATGACGATATTCGGTTTACGCGAGCCTATCCTGTCGCTTAAGGTCCCGAAGAAAACGGTCGTGATGACCTGGGTTATCGCAGTCAGGGCGACCATCCAGGCAATGATATTGGGATCAGGCGCTATCTTTGCATATACGAAGGTATTGAACCACTGGTTCTCAATGTTCCAGCAGAGCTGGCCGACCAGCCCCGTTACGAGCATTACCGCCCACGTCCCTGCCGTGATCTTTTCTGTCTTCGTTTCCTGCATTTGCGCACCATCCTTGCATAATAATCAAAAGCCGCCGTACCGGTCTCACTGCTATTGAGCCGTAAAGTTTTTTTAAACAATGTAAAAAATGGTACCCCCGATGAGAATCGAACTCACGCACTGGGCTTCGGAGACCCATGCTCTATCCACTGAGCTACAGGGGTATCAGCAGGATTATAATAACACCATTCCCGATGAATGAAAAGCATTTCTGATGAGCAGGGCAAATTTGACGATGGAAATGCTATAATAGGCGTATATTGATCAAGGAGCGGATGATTATGAAGGAAATAGATTTTTATACAGTACACAGGATGACACCGCACACCAGGGCTCTCACCAGCATGTCAGGAGAGATCGTATACCTGATCGAAGGGGAAGATAGAAGCTGCCTTATCGACACGGGAGTCGGCATCGGCAGCCTAAGGAAGCTCGTGGAGACACTGACAGACAGACCCGTATTCGTGCTGCTCACTCACGGGCATGTGGATCACGCGATGGGCGCTCCGGAATTTGACGAGGTCTATATGAACTTCGCGGATAAGGACACCTTCCTTTCCATGCGGGGAATAGAAGGCAGGAAAGCCTACGTGCAGAGCAAATCGCCGGAGAGATTCGCTTTCCTCACCGACGAATATTTCCTGGCCCCGGGAGAGCCGGATTTCAAAGACGTAAAGGAGGGTGACGTCTTCGACCTGGGAGGGATCACGATCGAGGCCTTCTCCGCCTGCGGCCACACGCCCGGAAGCATGGCTTACCTGATCAGGGAGGAGCGCACTCTGATCACAGGGGACGCATGCAATACACTGACATATATGTTCTTCGACACTTGCTCACCAATCGCAGTATATAAAAAAGACATGGAAAAGCTCCTTGACGGGACTGTAGGCAAATTCGACAGGATATATCTCAACCACGGTGTGCCGGGAAACCAGGACAAGGATATCATCAGCGGGGTCATCGATACTGCCGAGGATATACTTAAAGGCAATACCGACGACATGCCCCTGAACTTCATGGGACTTACCGGATATATAGCCAAGGCTATCCTGCCGGACCGCCGGAG
>JAFZLL010000020.1 GCA_017551505.1 Eubacteriaceae bacterium | reverse complement strand
CCCATGGCGGTCCTCCTCTCTGTGCTGTTATTGTAGCACAGAGTTAAGGATTCTGCAAACATACGTTCGATATTATTCTGTCTTTTACAAGACGAAATGGACAGACATAGACGAACTCACGCAATGACTATCAGGCGCCAAGACTCATTGCTTGTTTACAGCAGATCCCTGATGCGATCCATCTCACCGCTTATGGAAGCGGGAGTATTCTCGCTGAAGATTGATAAACGCAGGCGCCCTCCCGCATCCGGGCTATCCCCAAAGGTCGCTGCCTATCAGGAAATACAGTCTCTGATACTTAACAGCAAACAAAGCCAGCGAGATGAGGACGATATGAACAGTGAAAGCCGCGAGTTCGCCGGTCGCCAGACAGAAGATACTGTCCGCTGCGTATACCGCTATCGGGAAATAAAAATAAAAAGGAAATCTTATCTTTGAGGCGAACGCCGAGCAGACTCCGCACACGGCGAAACCGATCAGGACCGTACAGAAGGCGGCGTAAAGCAGAAAGGCGAATACGGTGTTGCTCCTGCTGCTCATCACATAAGCCATGGAAAAGATCTTGTTCAATATGATGAGTTCCAGGAAAGAATAAGGGAATAGCATTTTATATACAAGAAACAGCCCCTGCAGCAGGACTAGAACCACCATCGCGTAGATCGATACGGCAAACAGCTGCATGTCCAGATGGCATATTTTTTTTGCTTTGACATAATCTTTATAACTCAGCATCACATCCTGCCAATCATCTTGATCTCCGGCTCAAGCATCACTCCGAAATGCTGGTAAACAGTTTCACGTACATGTTCTATGAGGTTCAGAATGTCTGCAGAGGTCGCAGAGCCTTTGTTGATGATGAACCCGGCGTGCTTTTCACTTACCATGGCTCCGCCGACAGAAGCGCCTTTAAGCCCGCTCTGTTCGATGAGCGCCCCGGCATAATAGCCTTCCGGACGCTTGAACGTGCTGCCTGCACTGGGATATTCCAGAGGCTGCTTTTCTCTGCGCCTGGCGTTGTAATCGCTCATTCTGCTTCTGATCTCTTTTTCCTCTCCTTCGCTCAGGGCAAACCGGGCTCTGACTATCGTTTCACCGTTTTCCGAAAAGATTGAATGCCTGTAGCTCAATGATGCATCCTCAGCAGCATATCTTCTGAGATTGCCCTGTCTGTCCATGGCGTCCACGGACACAAGAATGTTTTTCACTTCCCCGTCATAAGCCCCGGCGTTCATGTAGACGCCTCCGCCTACGCTGCCAGGGATCCCGTTCAATGCTTCCATGCCGGACAGCGAGTGCCTGGCAGCGAAAGAAGCCGTTTCGCTCATAAGGCTGCCGCTCAGGGCTGTGATGACATTATCCTCCACGCTGAGCCCTTTGAGCCCGAAGGTGAAAAGCACGGCACCTCTGATGCCCTCATCGCTTACGAGTACATTGGTGCAATTCCCGAGAGTAATATAATCTATTCCGTTTTTATCGAATGCCTCAATAAAGGACTGCAGTTCTTCAGGGCTTTCGGGGAAAACGGCAAGATCAGCCTTTCCTCCGGTCTTGAAGGACGTATAGAGGCTCATATCCAGGTCTGTCCTGACCCTGCCCGCCAATTCAGGCTCAAAAATGTCTTTTATATCCACTTTGTCCACCGATAAACCATTTTATCATACCGTCTGTTCTGTATGAATCATTTTTGTTATTTTTGAAAGAGTCCTTAGCCATCCGACAGGCCTTGCGAAAGTTCCAGGCAGCATCTTCCGCTTTTTTATGCAAGCACGACGGGAAGAGCCAAAAAACACAAACCGGACGGATCTTGTTATGGCAGCCATAAAAGTCAGAAAAAGGATCCAACTCGATAAGGCCAGTTCACAGCAGATACGTCCGGTCCTATGCTGTATCTATTGTCTTGTATTTTATCCACAGAAAGGATATAATACCATTTGCCGACGGGGCAAGCTTATTTTGAACCTACACTCTTTAAACGGGATTTCGCGTTTTCCTGCGGATGTCAGGCCTCGCTCCATCAGTGGAAGGCAGAAACAGGGAACAGACTGCCCACCTAGCTTTGTGCTAGGGCTCAGAATACTTGCTCATGCCGGCTTTTTTTTATATCTTTTTTACCATCACCTCGTCGTCTTTCCAGGCGTGCAGGACCGTAACGTCCGTCCCCGGATCAAGCACGACTTCATCTGCGGACAGGGCTTTGATCTCTGTCACGGCTCCTTTGTAGACCAGCCTCACTTTTCCTTCCCCGGTCACGTCAGCCGGAATGGCGACGCTGACCTTGCCGTTAATTCCTGACAAGTTCGGGACGAAGATCACGTCAGGATCGGATTTGATGCGGGATGAATACTGCAGGTTGCTAACCGCGACCTCGCATGATATCCCCAAAAACATCGCGATCAGTATCACTGCGGGAAACGGGATCCCGCTGCCGCCGAGTATCATGCATACGAACCCTGCTGCGATAAAAAAGCCCGCTGTCCCCTTAGCAGTCACCAGCCGGGGCACATAGGGCTTAGCCAGCTTATCGGCAGGGTATTTAAGTATATCGAAATCCGGTTCCCCGGAGGGGTCGTTATCCTCGGTCTTCCTGTTTTTCCGGTGCAGTTTATCCCAGATAAACAGAACTGCTTCGGCTATCGATCCGAAAAGTGCCAGATACAGTCCGAGCTTTTCGACAGCTGCGGCGTTTTCAAAAATACCCATTATCGATTATCGCTTTTCCTTATATAGGCTTTTGGCATCAATCGGGCAGATTCTCGTCGCCGTCATCCTTGGCGTCATCCGAATCGTCGTCGATGACATAATCGTATTCCGTCTCCAGCTCGGGAATATCGTCTTCCTCCTCGGCCTTGCGCAGTATGGCTTCCTTGGCGATCTCCATCCTGATGCCATCCGGGGAGAATTTCACAATGAAAGAAGCTTCCTTTACGGTATCGATAACACCGGTAAAGCCGGCAGAGGTGATGACCTCATCTCCCTTTTCCAGGCTGTCCAGCATGAACTGCCTGTTCTGCTGCTGCTTTTTCTGTGTCTTGCTCATAAGCAGCGTAGGTAAGGTCATAACTGCCATCATGATGATTATAAAAGTTAGTGGATTCCCGTTCATTAACATATCCTCCTGTTGATTAGTTCTGATTATACCATCTATCTTCGAAACTACGCCTGAATTCACCAAAATTATCGGTCAAAATGCTGTCGCGCATATCGTCGACGAACCTGACCGTCTTGGCGATATTATGCAGGGACAGCAGCATGCTCGCGAGTATCTCCCCCGATACGGTCAGGTGTCTGATATACGCGCGGCTGTAATTGCGGCACACATAACAATCGCATTCGGGATCAAGAGGGCCGAAATCCCTCTTGAACCGTGCGTTCCTCAGGTTTATGCGTCCGTCTGAAGTAAGTGCGGTGGAGTTCCTGCCCATACGGGTCTGCATGACGCAGTCGAACATATCTATCCCGCAGGATACGCCCTCGCACAGTATATCGAAGCTGCCCACGCCCATCAGATACCTGGGCTTGTCCCGCGGCATCAGAGGCGCGGTGAAATTCATCAACTCGAACATCTTTTCCTTCGGTTCACCGACACTCAGACCTCCTATCGAGAACCCCGGCAGGTCATTGGAACAGGTCTCCTCGACGGAGATCTTCCGAAGATCCTCGAACATTCCGCCCTGAACGATGCCAAAAAGCGCCTGGGATCCGTTATCATGGGAAGCTATGCACCGTTTGAGCCAGTCAACGGTCATTCTCATTGATCTTTCGGTGTACTCCCTGTCCGCTCCGTAGGGCACGCATTCGTCGAACGCCATAGCTATATCGCTCCCCAATGCCTGCTGTATCCTCATGGATTCTTCCGGGGACAGGAACTGGTGGCTGCCGTCGATATGGCTGCGGAAAGAGACACCTTCCTCATTTATGCTGTTTATCTTGCCGAGGCTGAATACCTGAAAGCCTCCGCTGTCCGTGAGGACGGGACGGTCCCAGTGCATGAAACTGTGCACTCCTCCCGCTTCCCTGACGATGTCCTCGCCAGGGCGCAGGTGCAGATGATATGTATTTGACAGGATTATCTGAACGCCGTGTTCCTTAAGGGATTCGGGCAATACTGCCTTGACAGTCGCCTGAGTGCCTACCGGCATGAATACGGGCGTTTTTATATCACCGTGGGGCGTGTGCAGTATGCCTGCACGCGCTCCTGTGGATCTGTCTTCTTTCAGAAGTTCATATGTAACCGTCATGATTCGTCTTCCTCTGCAAGGTAACCGAACTTCTTCATCTCATTCGGATCATCGGTCCAATCCTCGCGCACCTTTACCCAGACCTTCAGGTTTACTTTCGTTTCCAGCAGCTTTTCTATATCCCGGCGGGCAAAGGTGCCCACTCTTTTCAGTTTCTCACCGTTTTTGCCTATGACTATCGCCTTATGGCTCTTCTTGTCACAGTAGATCATGGCGCTGATATTCGTCACGGTCTCTCCCTCGTCGACCTCCTCCACCGATACGGCTATACCGTGCGGTATCTCCTCGGCCAAGGCTTCGAAAAGCTTTTCACGGATGATCTCGCCGATGTAGAAACGGACGTTCCTGTCAGTCACCATATCGTCGGGATAGTACTTCTCCCCTTCCGGCAGGTATTTTTCGATAATGCCGATGAGAGTATCCACATTCGTTCCCTTTTTTGCAGATACCGGCACGATCTCGTTGATGAAAGGATAATCCTTATACAGATCTATGGTCTTGAGGACATTTTCTATCGGGAACCTGTCGATCTTGTTGATAGCGAGTATCACGGGAACGCTGGAGCCGCTCAGCATCTCGAGTATGCGTTTATCGCCCGGACCGATATACTCGTCCTCTTCAACGACGAAGAGGATGACGTCTGCGTCTTTAAGCGTGGATTCTGCTGAAGCGTCCATGTATTCGTTCAGTTTGGTCCTGGGTTTATGAAAACCAGGCGCATCTATGAACACCATCTGGGAGGTATCTGTCGTGCGAATGAGCCTGATGATATCCCTTGTGGTCTGAGGACGGGATGTGACGATGGAGAGTTTCTGCTCCATCATCGTGTTCAGCAGTGTCGATTTCCCAACATTCGTGCGTCCTGCGACGGCGACGAACCCAGATTTAAAGGATCCCAATGCCCATATCCTTTCCGGAAAAGCCGTGGGGAAGCAGGTCTTCGAATACTTCCTCAGCTACATTGCCGTTGCAGTCGATGAGCACGACAGGCGCCTTTTTCTCGATGAATTCGTTCAGGAACTGGCGGCAGATGCCGCACGGATAGGCAAATTCGCTCCCGCTGCAGGCTATGGCGATGGCTTTAAAGACTCTCTGGCCCTCGCTGACGGCTTTTACGGCTGCTGTCCTTTCCGCGCATATCGTGGCACCGTATGAGGCGTTTTCGATGTTGCATCCTGTAAAGACTTCACCGTCTGCAGTGAGGATAGCCGCGCCGACCCTGTATTCGGAATAAGGACTGTATGAGAAAGCGAGCATTTCCTTAGCCTTGGCACACAGGGCGTCAAGGACTTCCCTGCTTACTTCGCTTCCCTGTTCCCTGAATACTGCCAGCTTATCCATGACCCTGTCTTCCATTTCCCTCATCTTTTCTTTGTCCTCCTGCTCGATGTGGTCATAACCAAGCAGGTGGAGGACGGAATGCACCGTTAGATACGATATCTCGCGTTTCAGGCTGTGACCGTACTGCTCAGCCTGCTCCTTTGCCCTCTCGACACAAATGACCACATCCCCCAGAAGATCGACTCCCCGCGGATCCGTCTCGAATAACGGGAATGAGAGCACATCCGTAACGGAATCGTTATCGCGGTACTGCCTGTTCAGCGATTGTATCTCTTCTTCCCCGACGATGGATATGCTTATCTGAAAATCCTTGATCTCAGGGAAAAAACTGATGGCGGCATTGACCGCCGCTTCGATATCCTTGGCTGCGCCTTTAAGCTCATCCGCATCGGGCACCCTTATATCGATATCTATCTCATGTATGCTGCTGCTTTCAATGCTCAATTCTTCTCATTCCTCTCATAAGCGTTTATGATCCTCTGGACTATCGGATTGCGGACGACGTCTGCCTGTGTCAGATATGAGAACGCGATCCCCCTGACGCCTTTGAGTATATCGGCCACGTCGAGCAGCCCGCTGCGCTCCTTGAAAGGCAGGTCGATCTGGGTGATGTCTCCCGTGATGACCGCTTTGGAGCCGAAGCCAAGCCTGGTCAGAAACATCTTCATCTGTTCCGGACTCGTGTTCTGCGCCTCATCCAGTATGATAAAGCTGTTATCCAGAGTCCGTCCCCTCATATAAGCCAGAGGGGCGATCTCTATGGCGCCGCGTTCTATGTTGCGCTGGCCCGCATCCAGGCCCATGATGTCATACAGCGAATCGTACAGCGGTCGCAGATAAGGATCGACTTTATCTTTCAGATCCCCTGGAAGGAATCCGAGGCTCTCCCCCGCTTCGACTGCGGGACGTACAAGAACGATGCGGCTGACATCACTGTTTTTGAATGCATTTATAGCCATCGCCATTGCCAGATATGTTTTCCCGGTACCGGCCGGCCCGATGGCGAAGGTTATTTCGTTGTTCCATACAGCCGATACATAGGCTTTCTGTCCGAAAGTCTTGGTACGGATCGGCTTGCCTTTATATGTATGTGTGACGAGAGTTTCAAAGGACTCATTCTCTTCGCCCCGGTCAGGCTGCAGATGAGT
>JAFZLL010000019.1 GCA_017551505.1 Eubacteriaceae bacterium | reverse complement strand
ATTATGCATTGTCCTGTTTGTGTGGTGGTATGTCTAGGATCTGGGATGCATGTAATGTTTTGATAGCGCGGTGATAGCCTGCGCCATTTGAGTAAAAGAATTGAATGGTGTATCTATATTCATTATATAATGAGGGTGCAGCGTATTTGTGTAAAAAAAAACATATTTTTCTGATGTGTTTCTGTTATAATACCCTAAAGAGACAACATGAAAACGAAAGTCTATGATTTGTTGAATTCTGCGGAATATGACTCAGGAATCCATGAGGGCTCCGCGGCTATACGCCGCGGAGGGATCGTTGTCTTCCCTACGGAAACCGTATACGGGCTGGGAGCCGATGCGTATAATGCGCAGGCAGCAGCTAAAGTATTCGCCGCCAAGGGGCGGCCTGCCGATAATCCTCTGATCGTGCACATAGCGCGGCCGGAGGATATTTTTCTGGCCGCCGAAAGCGTCCCTGGGGACGCGGAGAAGCTTATAGAAGCGTTCATGCCCGGGCCGATATCCATAATACTGCCGAAAAACAAGCGCATACCCGATGAGGTCACCGCAGGGCTGCCTACTGTCGCCGTGCGCTGCCCTTCCCGAAGGGAGGCTGCTGACTTCATCGCTGCGTGCGGTGTCCCTATAGCAGCGCCAAGCGCCAATATATCCCACAAGCCTTCCCCCACAATGCCGGAACACGTCCTGACGGATATGATGGACAGGGCGGACGTTATCCTCACGGCGGGCAGATGCTCTGTCGGTCTGGAGTCGACTGTCGTGGATGTTATTTCCGGGAAGGCGTGTATCCTGCGACCCGGTGCGATAAGCGCGGAGATGATCTCGGATGTGATCGGCAGGGATGTGGAGAATTCCTATGAACTCAAGGGCGGTGAGGTCCCGAAGGCCCCGGGAATGAAGTACCCGCATTATAAGCCCAAAGCGCATGTTGTGGCAGTTCACGGGGATCCGGCAAAAGCTGCAGGATATATCAGAATGAGGCTGTCAGGGACCGCTGAAGAAGGCTACAGCAACCCCGCATGCGCGGTCTTCAGAGGACAGGACGTTGAGTGCTCAAACAAATGGCTGTACAATGCTCCGAGCGATGCCGATGAGGCCGCGAACAGGCTCTTCGAGTACCTGAGGGCCTGCGATACAAAGGACATAGATATCATTTTCGTCATGTGCGAGGACGGCGCGGGCCTTTGGGAGGCGTACGCCAACAGGCTGCATAAAGCCGCTGATGAAATGATCTATTTATAAATCAATCAATATACTGCTCAGGAGGTCAATATGACAAAAGGCAAAGTAATGATTATGGATCATCCGCTGATCCAGCACAAGGTCGGCATAATCCGGAATGAAAAGACAGAGCATAAGGTATTCAGGGAACTCGTCAGTGAGATAGCCATGCTGATGTGTTATGAGGTCACCAGGGATCTGGCGCTGGTGGACGAGGATATAACCACCCCGATGGCGAAGACCACCGTCAAGACACTTCAGGAAGATCAGGTGACCCTGGTGCCTATCCTGCGCGCAGGGCTCGGTATGATAGACGGCATGCTTTCACTGATCCCCAACGCGAGAGTGGGCTTTATCGGGATATACCGCGACCATGAGACGAGCCAGCCCATCGAATACTACTGCAAACTTCCGACAATCGTGCCTGATTCGCTGTCTATAGTCCTGGATCCCATGCTGGCGACCGGCGGCAGCGCGATAGCCGCTGTGGACATGATCAAAGCGAGAGGAGGCAAGGACATCAAGTTCGTCTGCCTTATAGCTGCCCCTGAGGGCATAGAAGCCCTGCACAGCGCTCACCCGGACGTGGAGATATACGCCGCGGCTGAGGATGAATGTCTGAACGAGGTCAACTACATCGTCCCCGGGCTCGGAGACGCTGGCGACAGGCTTTACGGGACGAAATAATGTCTGAGAAACGCCCCGAATGGGATGAATATTTCATGAATCTGCTGGACGTGATCAAAACGCGCTCCACCTGTCTGAGGAGACATGTGGCGGCGGTGATCGTAAAGGACAGGCAGATCCTTGCTACCGGCTATAACGGCAGCCCCAAAGGCGTGGCTCACTGCGAAGAGGTCGGCTGTCTGAGGGAGAAGCTCCACATACCTTCAGGTGAGCGGCATGAGCTCTGCCGCGGCACGCATGCCGAACAGAATGCGATCATCCAGGCTGCTGTGCATGGCGTGTCGATCGAGGGATCTGAGATCTATATTACCGATTCTCCATGTATCCTGTGCTCGAAGATGCTGATCAACGCCGGAATAAAAAGAGTTACATACCGCGGAGATTATCCGGATTCCTTGGCTATGGACATGCTCAGGGAAGCAGGCGTCGAACTGGTGCAGTACAAAAAAGAATAATCATTTCCATCAGGCGGGGAGACCCGCCTTTTTCTATCGGAGCGTGCCGTGCGTGGTTTGGGATCCGCGCGGCAGAACTCCGGTATTTCGAAAGCAGCGAGAGTCTTTGCGGAAAACGGTTGATGCCTGATGATTGACCGGGAAATACCGGCGTTTCCGCATGGATCCCTAAGAGACCGGAATGATGGCGAAGCAGTGTTTGACTGCAAACCTCTGTCAACCCGGACCTGCGCATGATATAATCCCATTAATGAAAAAAACAATTATCGATGTGCTGGATGAGATGGCTGTTTCATCCTGTGACAGATCTTTTATACCCGGTCATAAGGGCCGCGCCTTTGCAGGAGAAGGAGCGGGCGACTTTGAGAAGGAGCTGGATGGGATCTATCCCTTCGATGTGACCGAGACCGACAAGACCGATAACCTGAATTATCCCGAAGGAGTGTTCAGGGATGCCGAGGAATATGCGGCTTCTCTTTTCGGTGTCAGAAAGACACTGTTTTCCGTCAACGGCTCCACCGCTGGGGTGATCGCTTCCGTCATTGCATCCGTAAAAGACAACGGTACACTGCTGCTGCCCATGAACAGCCATATAAGCTGTTACTACGGCGCCATGCACGCCAACGCCAAAGTCAAACGCCTTTATATCTCAGACCATATAGTTGGAGTGACCCCTGAAGAGATACGGGAAGCCGTCGATGGCGAAAACGATATCGCTGCCGCGGTGATAACCGGCCCAACCTATCCGGGCAACTGCCCTGATTGGGAAAAGATAGTCCCTATCCTCCATGAAAAGGGGATAACAGTCATTGCGGACGAATCCCACGGCACGCATCTGTCATTCTCGGACAGATGCCCGGAAGGTGCGGTCAGTGCAGGGGCCGACCTCATAATACACAGCGGGCACAAAACCATAGGAGGGCTTACCCAGACAGGCATGCTGCACATAAACTCCGACAGTGTGGATCCCGACGACGTGAGGTTCGCCCTGCGAACTGTCATGAGCACCTCTCCATCCTATATCCTTTCCGGCTCTCTGTTCAGGGCATTAAAGGAGCTTTCCGATCTTCCTGCAAAGCTGATGGAGATATCGGAGGAGTACGCGGAGACTGTTGAGGAGCTGTCCGGACTCACAAGGTTTTCAGTCCTGAAGAATAAAAGGCAGGATCCGATGAAACTGGCGGTGGTATGCCGGTGCGATACGGCCGCTGCCGCGCGGATGCTGGAAGACAGATACGGCATAATACCGGAAATGGTCTGGGGACCCGTGATAGTCTTTATTTTCGGGCAGGGAACGCGCAGGGAAGACCTTTTCCGGATCAGGGATGCTTTCAGGCAGATGGATGGGATTATGGAGTACAGACAGCCGAAGGATCTGGAAACGATCCCTTCGGTAAGCACTGCGATGTCCATGTCCCGGGCAATATCGAGAAGGGTCCGCAAGGTGCCTTTTAAGGAGAGCTCTGGGCTCATTGCGGCTGATTTCGTAGGTGCCTATCCTCCCGGAGCTCCTGTTATCATTCCCGGAGATGTGATAAACCGTGATATAATAGAATATGTCAGTTCCAGTGACAATGTCGTCGGGCTGTGGGATGGCAATGCAAACATACGTGTCGTGAGGGAATAGGATGAAGGGAAAGATGTTCGTGGTGGAAGGACTGGACGGAAGCGGAAAGCAGACCCAGTCAGACTTGCTCTATGAAGCTTTGGTAAGGGACGGCGTCAATGTAATGAAGGTCTCCTACCCAAATTACGCCAGTGAATCCTCCTCTCTTGTCAAAATGTATCTCAGGGGAGACTTCGGCAAAAAGCCGGAGGACGTTTCAGCGTATATCTCTTCCACTTTTTTCGCCGCAGACCGTTACGCCGATTACAAGACCAATTACGGCGGATTCTATAACGACGGAGGAGTGATAATCGCCGACAGATACACAACAAGCAACATGGTGCACCAGGCCTGCAAGATGGCGGACAAACCAGAGAGGGAAAAGTTCCTTGAGTGGCTTGTGGATCTGGAGTATAATATCTACGGCATTCCGGAGCCGGATGCGGTCTTTTTTCTGGATGTCAGCGATAAGACTTCCGCAAAGCTGATCGAGAACCGGACGAATAAATTTACAGATGAGACCGAGAAAGACATCCATGAGGCAAGCGCGTCCTATGAAGAAGCCAGCTACAGGAATGCTCTCTGGCTCGTAGAGAAATACGGATGGATAAGGATCAACTGCATGGAATCCGGTTCGATGAGGGCGCCTGAAGCGATACACGGGGAGCTGTATGCGCAGGTTAGGAGATTCCTGTGAGCGAGCTGTTTTCCCATGCCTGGCTGCTGTGGGGACCGGACCCTGCGGCGTTGAGGGAAGAAGCTTGGGGAATGATTGCTGATGCATACGGCGATAAGGAGGATACCTTAAGGCGGCTCAGGAACGGCAGTTTCGCGGATCTGGTCTCTATCGCCCCCGAGAGCGGCAAGGTGCTGATAGATGACGTGCGCTACGTTGCGCGCGCTCTGAATCTTACCCCTATAGAAGGGGATATGAAATTCGCGATCATAGAGAATGCGCAGAATATGAACGTTTACGCGCAGAACGCCATGCTCAAGCTCCTTGAGGAGACTCCTGCCAGGAGGATGATTTTCCTCACTGCTTCGAATACGGAGAATATCCTGCCGACTGTACTTTCCCGCGTCCAAGTGAAAAAGATTGACGCAGGCGAAGAGGGAGTCGTAAGCGGAGAGGAGAGGGCTGCTCTCATAGGGTTTATGGAGAGCATTTTCCCCGCCGGAGATATCGAAGCCGTTTTTAACGCGGCGGATTACATCGCTTCTGAAAAGGGAAAGACAGCTCCTCTTTTAATGGAGATCGCTTCCATATTCACAGAAATCTACGCGGCAAAAATGACCGGGCGCAGCTGTCCCGAAGATCTGAAATATCTGTCACATGACATTTCATGTCCCTTGGCGGTGTACGCCGTACAAAGGACGAATAAAACCATTTCGGACATAGCGTCAAACGCTTCGACATCTATAGCGCTGCAGGCGCTTCTCGCTGACATAAGGGAGGAATACAATGCAGAAAATCGTTGGAATAAGGTTTAGTAACGGAGGGAAGATCTATTTCTTCGATCCGGTCGATATCAAGCTCGAGACAGGCGACAACGTCATAGTCGATACGGCGAGAGGCATGAAATACGGCAGCGTCGCCACGCAGGTCAAGCTCGTCGAGGAGGAATCCCTGAAGCATCCGGTCAAACCGGTAATACGAAAGGCCAATGAGCAGGATGCCGTAATGAACAAGGAGAATATGGAAAAGGCACCGCAAGCTCTCAGGATATGCCAGGAACAGGTGGATAAGCACAAGCTGGACATGAAGCTTATAAGAGCCGAATATACTTTTGACGGGAGCAAGGTCATCTTTTACTTCACCGCAGACGGACGCGTGGATTTCCGCGAACTGGTAAAGGACCTCGCGGCCATCTTCCGTATCAGGATAGAACTCAGGCAGATAGGGGTCAGGGACGAGGCTAAGCTGATGGGAGGCATCGGCTGCTGCGGCAGGGAACTGTGCTGCCATAGGTGGATGGGGGATTTCGAGCCGGTATCCATCAAAATGGCCAAGGAACAGGGGCTCTCGCTTAATCCAAGCAAGATCTCCGGAGTATGCGGCAGGCTTCTCTGCTGCCTCAAGTTCGAACATGTGGCTTATGAGTACGCGCTGAAGGACCTGCCTGAAACTGGGGATAAGGTCCGCACTCCTGACGGAACCGGATATGTGCAGAAATTATCCGTTCTTGCCGGCAAAGTCACAGTCCAGCTTGAAGGGGACGAAGCACCGATAAAGGAGTATGACAAGAGCGAAGTCAAGACCCTGGACAGGAGAAGAAAGAAGACCGAGAAGGCAAAGGAAGGTTCCGACGAGCTGACCGAAGAAGAGAGGAAGGCGCTCAGGGATCTTCAGCAGGAAAGATTCACGGAAGATGTCGGAGACATATAAGTATTTTGAAAAGCACTTTATGTGCTTTTCTTTTATTTCCGGAACTGAAAAGACATGCCGCAGTGTATAATCTAATCAACACTAATAACGGGTAAGGAGCGTCCATGGAAGGAATCACTACAAAGGAAGATATCAGAAAAATAGTCCGTGAAGAGAATATCGAGTTTATCCATCTGCAGTTTACGGATCTGATGGGCACGATGAAAAATGTCTCTGTCACAGCCGAGCAACTTGATAAAGTCCTGGAAAACGAGATCATGTTCGACGGTTCCTCAGTAGACGGTTTTGTGAGGATCGAGGAATCGGATATGTACCTGCATCCCGATTTTTCCACTTTCGTCATCTATCCCTGGAGCGTCGGAAGCGGCGCTGCTGAAGCAAGGCTCATTTGTGACACATACAACACTGACGGCACTCCTTTTGAAGGCTGCCCCCGCAATATACTGAAGAGGGCGATAAAGACTGCTTCAGAGATGGGCTATACGATGAATGTCGGTCCCGAATGCGAATTCTATCTGTTCAATACGGATGCGAACGGGAAACTGACTCTGGATACGAACGACAAAGCGGGCTACTTTGATCTGGCACCTGTTGACAAGGGCGAAGCTGCCCGCAAGGACATGGTCATGATGCTCAAAAAGTTTGGATTCGAGATAGAGGCTGCGCATCATGAAGGCGGCGAGGGCCAGCATGAGATAGATTTCAGGTATTCCGATGCGCTGTCCGCTGCGGATAATATCATGACCTTCAAGATGGTCGTACGCATAGTTGCCCAGGCCCACGGGCTCCATGCGACTTTCATGCCCAAGCCCCTATTCGGACAGCCTGGAAGCGGAATGCATATAAACCAGTCCCTCTTCCTTGGAAAGCTCAACGCTTTCTACGATCCCGACGGAGACTCTATGCTCAGCGGCATTGCCCTGAATTATATCGCCGGGCTCATCAAGCACGCAAAGGCTCTTTGCGCCATAACGAATCCGACAGTCAATTCATATAAACGTCTGGTGCCGGAATATGAGGCACCTGTGCATATAGCGTGGTCGCACCATAACAGGAGCCCATTGATACGCGTGCCGTCCAAGAGGGGCAAGAGCACGCGTATAGAAATGCGCAGCCCGGATCCGTCTGCCAATCCGTATCTGGCTCTCGGAGTCTCATTGATCGCCGGACTGGATGGGATCCGCAACAAACTTGACCCACCTGCGCCTGTGGAGGCAAATCTGTATCAGCTTTCTGACGAAGACAGGCGCGCGCTTTCCATAGACCAGCTCCCCAGGACCTTGACCGATTCTCTGGAAGCGCTTAAAGCGGATAAGCTCCTCATGGACCTGCTTGGTCCGCATGCCTGCCGCCAGTATATAACAGCAAAGGCGAGGGAATGGGAACTCTATTCGATCCAGGTATCTGACTGGGAGATCGAAAGGTATTTGAATACGATATAGGCGAGGCATGTATAATAGTCTCTCGCGAAACGTGATCATTGTGTGCTTTCAGTGACCGTGCTGATGCGAAGTAATGACGGGAAAAGACGAACGAGAACCCATCTTCGGATCATGCCGGGAACTCAGGCGGCCATGCCCCGATCCTGCATTCCGCACATGGTTCACATGATACATTAATCAGACAAAAACGCTCCTTTGCCGGGAGCGTTTTTGATTAAAGGCATTATGTTTGTGATCAGTCCTTAAGCCGCGCATCGCAAGCGGCTCAGTCCTTTCGGGACGCCGTTCGTATCCTGATGTTTTTCATGTATCAGTTTTATACCATATCGGGTATAAATCAATCGAAAAGCGCTTAGACTATACCCGTTAAGGTATAATCTCCCGCAAATAACCGATGATGTCTGCAGATCAGTCAGAAATTTAAACCGGATATCGATCCAGGCAAAATGATCCTCGATCTGCGGTCTTTCTGCCTGACTGCTGCTGATGAAACAGGCTTTGCCTTATTCGGGATGTTGAAATCAATATTAAATCTACAATAAAGTATGAATATTTATTCTATTTACGCAATGGTGAACATATTAAATAATTAAAATATCTTGATATTTCAGAAGGTTGCTGATATTATTATGCCATTATAATTATGCAGGTATGATTAATAAATCAGCCTGTCCATGTAGCTCGTACCTCAGCCTCATGGCAGCGTGGAAACGGGTAAGAACCGACGCGACCGGCACTGTGCGCCCTATCGGGGCAAGTCAGATACACGGAGGGAAGAGTTGCTCGCTATTCGAGTTCAGTAGCGGCAGCCTTTGGATTAACGCAGATATCTGCGTTCGTCACGCTGTGACCGTCTCGAACTTGGAGACGGTTTTTTTTATGAGCAGAAGAGGGGGATCATCGATCCGGTGCAGTGAAGTCAGGCTCATGAATAAAAAAGCCTGCCGCAAGATGAGCTCTGATCCCGGGAGGAGATGTTATGCCGCATCCTCTTTTCGAACGGCGGAAGGCATATTTGAATATTGAATATTATTATTTATAATATTAATTTTTTAAAGGAGATACAGTATGAAGAAACTGTTAAGCGTACTGCTGGTTCTGTGCCTGTCCCTGTCCCTGGCATCCTGCGGCAGTAACGCTGTCGATCCGAAAAACACGATCCGGAGGATCGGCGCCGCTAGTGACTGGACAGGTGAGGGCAAGACTCTGGTGTTTGACTCTCTGACTTATCGTCTGAGCTCCACAGAGGCAACCAAACAGCTCGTCGAGGTCACCCATAATGATGATTACACCGAGTATACGCTCAAGGTCACGCCAGGCGTCGTGTTCTCTGACGGGACCAAGTTTGACGCCAACTGTGTCAAGTATTCCATTGAGAACGAGTCGCTTGCCAACTCACTCGGCTTCCACCAGATGATGACTTCTCTCGATGTGGTGGATGAGTCTACTCTGGTCGCCAAATTCCCTTCCACTTACGCCACGTTTGAGTACGAGCTCTCATACATCGTAGGCGTCAAGGTCGGTTCACTGTCCGACGAAGGTGCCATCACTGAGTATATCGGCACTGGTATGTACGTTCTTGACGAATATGTACCTGATTCCATCGGGAAGTTCTCATACAATGAGAAATACTGGAATAAGGATAGAAAGCCTTCCGTTACCACTGTCGAGTGGAAAGTCATCCCGGATATCCCCACCAGAGTAATGTATCTTGAGAACAAGGAAGTCGATGTTATCGGACTCGAACACGGCGGTTTCACTGATTACGCTACTCTCAAGCAGCTCAGTGATGTCGAAGGCCTCACCATTGAGACGAAAGCCAACGGTTCGCCCTCAATGTACATGTTCAATTACATCAAAGGACCTACAACCGATATCAATCTCAGAAAGGCAGTCTCTCTCGCCATCGACAGGCAGAGACTCTGCGACAGCATCTGCTACGGTTTCGCGACCCCCGCATGGACCTACATCCTCGATACTGAGCAGTACGCACCGACCAACGGCGTAAAGTTCCATTACGATGTGGAAGAAGCCAAGAAGCTTCTGGCAGAGGGCGGATATGTCGATACCGACGGTGACGGTATCCTGGAAAAGGACGGAAAGAATATAGAACTGTATCTCGTTACGCTGAGCAGCGAAACTTACAGAAACACAGCTTCACTGGTAGCGGATGACTTGGCTAAGATCGGCATCGGAGTAAGGATCGACGCCCTCGACGCCAGCGGTTATTACGCAAAGTCTCAGGTAGGAGACTTCGATCTGTGCTTCACCCATCCGTGGAAACAGCCTATAACCTATTACACCTGGAGATGCACATACACTGATTACGATTCCATGGGCACCGGGTTCGGTTTCGATCCCAAGTTCAAGGATTATTATGATGTGGTCTCCGCCGGCTATGATAAGGAAGCTATCCAGAAATTCTTCGACATGTTCTGGGATGAAGCCTATGATTTCGTTCCTGCTGTCACCCTGTTCTCAGGAGGTGCGGCTCATGTCTATACCGATGAGGTATCCGGCTTCAAGTGGACCAGGGGCGACGGTACGCTGAACCTCGTCGAACTGGACGAAGTCGTCGTCAACCGCAAGTAAATCGGTTCTTCGCGAAAATGGCCATCAGCACTCCTGTTGGCCATTTTCATAATAATGATAAAGTGTAATGAAAGCTGCAACAATTCTCAAAAGGATCATCGTCGCAATACTTACGGCCTTGTTCGTATCTTTTACGGCTTACGCTCTGCTGTACTTCTCCCCGGGAGATCCTGCAGAGCTGCTTTTGATGGAAATGACGGGAGGCAGCGGTCTTCAGATGAGCGTGGTCAAGGAGTATGCCGAGATCCTCGGAACGAACAAAGGCCTGCTGCCCATGTATAAGAACTGGTTCGTGAAAATGATACACATGGATCTGGGGACTTCCTACAGAACAGGCCGACCTGTATGGTATGAGTTCAAGATCCGTTTTGCAACATCGCTGTCTCTCGCCGTCATGACTTCAGTGATTTCACTGGTGATCGGCGTGTCGATGGGCATGCTGTCGGCCAAATACAAGAACAAGTTTTTCGATAAGCTCACCAGGATGATCTGCGCGATCAATATGTCGATCCCATCGTTCTGGCTTGCCATCGTATTCATGTGGGTGTTTGTCATCAAGCTGAGGCTTGCGCCTATGTCCGGAGATATGGGCTTCAGAAGCCTGATCCTCCCATCGTGCGTGATGGGGCTTACGGGTTCCTCGGGACTTATCCGCATAGTCAGGATAGGCATCCTTGAGAATCTGAGCGCGGAATATGTGGTCACTCTCAGGGCAAAAGGACTAAGCGAATCAGCCCGCTTCAGGAAGCACATCCTGAGAAATATCTCCCTTTCCATAGTAACTATGGTGACGCAGAACGTCGTGTCCCTGATCGGAGGAAGCATAATCATAGAAAACATCTTCGGGCTTCCCGGAGTAGGCAACTATCTGATCAGGTCGATACAGGTAAAGGATTTTCCCGTTATACTCGGGTTCATCTTCATCATGTCTCTGACGGTCGTCATCCTTAATCTCATATCGGAACTGGTGAGCTATGCCCTTGACCCAAGGATAAGGATGGAAGTATATGAAAAATAAAAATGACAGAAAGCTATATATAGGGGGCACCATCCTTTTCATCCTGCTGCTTCTGGTGGCTTTTTCGGGGATTCTTTTCGGCAAGGGAGATATAATCAATACCGATCTCGCGACCCAGCCCCCGAGCCCGCAGCATATCTTCGGAACGGATCCGCTCGGCAGGGACGTATTGTCACGTTCCTTCATCGGCATGCGGCTCTCTCTGCTTCTGGGGTTCATAGCGCAGTTGATCTGTTTCGTGATCGGAGTAATGGTCGGGAGCATTTCAGCTTATTTCGGCGGGATACTGGACAAAGTCTTTGTTTTCCTTCAGAATGTGATCCTGTCCTTCCCTTCAATGGTACTGATCTTCTGTATCAGCATGCTGCTCGGCACAGGTGTATTCTCCATGATGGTGGCGCTGTGTATCTTCGGCTGGCTGTCCTATGCCAGACTTACCAGGAGTCAGGTGAGAGCTCTTAAGGACGCTGCGTTCGTAAAAGGAGCCAAGGCTGTAGGCAGCTCGACATTTGCAATTATATTCCGCCATATCGTGCCCAATGTCATCCGTACTGTCGTGCCCATGTTCACTCTTATGATCGGGCACGCTGTGCTCGGCATCGCCGGTCTGAGCTTTCTTGGCTTCGGAGTACAGCCTCCCAATGCGGAGATCGGATTGATGATCAGGGATGGGATGACCTATATAAGGACATTCCCGTGGCTGTTTGTCTTTCCCGGCCTCGTGCTGGCGGTCTATTCGGTGTTGCTGAATGTAGTGAGCGATGCGCTGCAGGACAGGCTGGATATACATGACAGTACCAATATCAGCAGTATGTAGGTGTGAAAATGGACAGCATTCTTACATTAACAAATGTTTCGACCACCTTTAACAGCCGGGACGGTTATGTCAAGGCTGTCAGCGGCGTCGATCTGGATATAGCGCCCGGTGAAATAGTAGGCCTCGTGGGAGAAACCGGCTGCGGCAAATCCGTCCTCGGACAGACCATTCTTCGGCTGACTCCTCCCAACGCAGTGACTGAAGGCAGCATTGTTTTCAACGGAGAGGAACTGACCGGGCTGAACGAAGAACAGCTCCAGGAGATACGCGGACGCAGGATCGCATATATCAATCAGAATCCTTCGGAATCTCTGGACCCTGTGATGAATGTCGGAAACCAGATTATGGAATCCATAATCCTGTACGAAAGGATATCCAAAAAAGCCGCTGCTGAAAAGACGAAGGAGATCCTTAAGAGCCTCTCATTCGAAGACCCGGAGACCATCATGACCAAATATCCGGTGGAACTGTCCGGAGGTATGAAACAAAGGATCATGGTGGCGATGGCAATGTGCGGACGCCCTCCTTTTATGATCGCGGACGAGCCCACAAAAGGACTTGACGCCCTTATACGTGGGCAGGTGATCGAGTCTCTGCGGAAATTCATAGACTATACACACTGTGCCGGGCTGATCATTACACATGACCTGAAATTCGCCCGTGTGATCTGTGACAGGATCGCGCTCATGTACGCCGGCGAGATCGTTGAGATCGCACCAAAAGAGGAGCTTTTCTTAAAGCCGCTTCACCCGTATCTTGAAGGGCTGATAGCTTCCATGCCGCAGAACGGCATGCATGTAATCGAGGGGATGCCTTGTTCGCTCATCGATCTTCCTGAAGGATGCCGGTTCCATGAGAGATGCAGATACTGCACCGTTGAGTGCAGCAAGATACATCCCGGCATGAAGGAGCCTTCACCAGGCCATGAAGTGAGGTGCAGCAGATATGATTAGAGTGGAAGGACTCACGAAGATATATACTTCTGGTCTAATCAGAAGGACATATAACAAGGCGGTTGACTCAATCTCCTTTGAAGTGGAATCCGGCCGTACGCTCGGCCTTATCGGCGAATCCGGTTGCGGCAAATCAACTGTCGCCCTGATGCTCACAAAGTTGTTGGATCCGACATCTGGGAAGATCTTTCTAGACGGTAAAGACGTTTCCCGTATCCGGGGACGTGAACTGAAAGAGTACCACAGGGACGTCCAGATCATTTTCCAGAATCCCGAGAACGCCCTGGACCCCAGGATGAAAATAAAAAATTCCATTCTGGAAGCAATACGCAATTACCGCATTGTGCCAAAAGGCTCAGTATCGGAACGAGATCTTTTGAACGACTTGATGATGATGGTCGGTCTTCAGAAAGAGCATCTCGACAGATATCCCTGGGAGCTTTCAGGCGGTCAGATCCAGCGTGCAATCATCGCCAGGGTGATAGCGCTCAACCCAAAGGTGCTGGTGACTGACGAGCCGACAAGCATGCTGGACGTATCCGTACAGGCCCAGATACTCACGCTGCTGAAAAAACTGCAGAAGGAGCACGGTTTCGCCATGTTGTTCATCTCGCATGACCTGGATGTGGTGAGGGCTATGGCAGACGATATCATCGTGATGAACCACGGACAGGAGGTGGAGAGGGGCAGTGCCGATTCCCTCTTCATCTCGCCGCAGGAAGAATACACGAAAAACCTGATTAAGGCCTTTTATTATGAAAATGAAGAGAACTCGGGAGGAATAGAAGTTGTTACTGATTAATAAACAGCTGCTGAGACTGGCAAAGCACTCTTGGGGCTGGATCATCGCCATTGTCATTACGAAGCTGGTCGTTATGTTGTCCTTTATGGTGATCATCTCCGCTATTTCAAAGCTCATAGGCAGTTTCAGCGGCGAAGCGGGGTTCGATTTCAGTTCCCAGATCGTGATCGCAATGATCTCCTCGGTGATCGGGCTGGCCGGAAACCTGATCTTGGGCGAAGTGAAATACAGATGCACAGCAAACATACGCATCCGGCTCCGCCACGACATCTATCAGAAGATGCTGGACCTTGAGATGGATTATCTGGTAAAGATGGGCACTTCCCGCGCTGTTACAGCTTCCATCGACGGCATCGAAGCGCTTGAAAAGTATTTCAGCGAATACCTGCCGGACCTGATCTACTGCTTCATTGCACCATTCATCCTGTTTTTCCGCATCTACCCCTATTCAGGCTATGCGGCCTGTGTGCTGCTGGTGCTGTCCGTGACTGTTATACCAGCCAATGCTGTATTTAAAAAACTGATGGCTCTGCTGCGCAAGGATTACTGGGACACCTTTGACAAACTCAACGAGTATTTCCTTGAGAGTCTGGAAGGCATGACCACCCTGAAGCTGATGAACCGCGATGAAGATCGTGCGGAAACACTCAGGACCCGTTCATTCAATTATTACTATATGATCGTTAAGACAATGAGAGTGTCATTCTATTCGACACTGCTCACGCAGGCCTTCATATACGGAGGGATCCTCTGGTCGACCTTCATAATCATCGGCCAGTGCGCCAAAGGGGCTATCGTCCTGTCATCCGCGTTCTATGCACTGATGCTCGCATTCACTTTCTTCAGGCCTGTTCAGGATCTGATCAATACCGGGCATACTGCCCTTAACGGCGTGGCTGCGGCTGGAAATATATTCTCCTTCCTGGATCTTGTGCCCGCCAGGGCTCCCGTAGACGGATCTCTGCCCGAGGGCGATAATAAGGACGGAATCTCGCTGGAGAACGTGGTGTTCTCGTATGACGGAGAGCGCAACGCTATAGATGGTGTCACAATCAAAGTGCCGAAAGGAAATACTGTGGCGCTGGTAGGCCCGTCAGGCTGCGGTAAGAGCACGCTCGTGAACCTAGTCATGCATTTCAACGACGTCAGCTCCGGGCGTATTACGCTGGAAGGGAAGGATCTGCGTTCTATCTCTCAGGAAGAGCTGCGCAAGCGTATCTCGCTGGTGCCTCAGAGCACCTATATCTTCTCCGGTACCGTCGAGGACAATCTGAGGATCGTCGATGCCGGTGTGAGCAATGAGAGGATGATGGAAGTTCTCAGGGACGTGCACCTCGAGGACCTCATAGGCAAGGACGGCCTTGCTACGGACGTTGGCGAGGGGGGCAGTAAGCTCTCGGGAGGACAGAAACAGAAGATAGGCATCGCCCGGGCGCTGCTTTCGGATGCTGACTACATCGTCTTCGACGAAGCCACTTCCAATGTGGACGCCGCCAGCGAAGAGGATATATGGAACTGCATACATGCTCTGAGCAACACAAAGACACTTCTTATCATATCTCACCGCCTGTCCACCGTACGAAACGCAGACATGATCTATGTCATGAGCCATGGCAAGGTGGCCGAGAGCGGCGATCACGATAAACTGATTTCCCTGGATGGCATCTATGCCCAGTTGGTCAGGGAGCAGAGTGTCCTTGAAAATTACGGAAGGAGGACTGTCTGATATGGGTATCCAGACAAAGAAACTTAGCGCTCCTTTTATACTTAAGCGTCTGTTCGGTTTCACCGAGCAGGTCCGCGGGGAGATGGCGGAATGCATCGCCGGCGGGATCGTCAGCGGGCTTGCGAAGATCGGGATCTATATATGCACGGGCATGCTGCTGGCTATCGCCTCCGGTCAGGCTCCCGGAAAAAGCCTCACGGGACCCGGCATTATGATCGTTATATGCACGATCCTTATCCCCATCACATATTACTTTGAAATGTTCAAGGGCCACGACGTGGCTTATCACTTACTGGCCATACTCCGCACTCAGATGTTCGGTGAGATCGAGCGCCTCAGCCCCGCGAAGCTGACCGGGGAGCGCAAAGGCAACATCATCTCCACGCTTATGGCTGACGTCGATACACTGGAGATCTTCTTCGCCCATATGATCGCTCCCATCGCCACGGCCATAGTGTGTACGATTTTTTCTCTCGTGTATATCGGAGTACGTACGCCCAGGCTGGTATGCATTATCATCCCGATGTATCTTTATGTTGGGGTGATCAGTCCCGCCATTATCGCCAAGGCAGGCCGAGGAAAGGGCCGCCAGTACCGCCAGGATCTGGGAGATCTCAAGTCCTACATCCTGGACAGCCTGCGCGGTCTCAAGGAAGTATTGATTTTCCGCAACGGTCAGGAGAGGCTTGATAATATCGACGAACGCGGAAGAAGGCTGAATCGACTGCAGATCGGCATAAACAGGCAGAACGCAGTACTGATGAGCGCGCCGAATTTCCTTATCCAGCTCTCCAGGATAATCACTTTCGCTGTCTGCGGGGCCATGGTGGCAAAGAGCGGACTGAGCTCATATAACGCCATCGTACTCATGCTCATGGTCCCGTCAACCTTCGACTGCCTTACTCAGCTTAGTACTTCGACCACCGGTCTTATCCAGACCTTCGGCGCAGCGGAGAGGGTCTTTGCACTGATAGACGAGCCCGCTCAGGTGGAGGACAACGGCACAGAATCCTTCCCCCAGAAGGTGGAGAGCATCGAGTTCGACAACGTTTCCTTTACCTATCCCGGTACCAAATCCAAAGTCCTCGACAGATTCAGCATGAAAGTCGCAGGAAGGGAGAATATCGGCCTTATGGGGGAAAGCGGCTGCGGCAAGACCACTATCATGCACCTGCTGCTGCGCTTTTATGATCCTGACGAAGGCGTGATCCGCATCAACGGAAGGGATATCAGGGAGTTTACTCTGGAAGAGCTTCGCAGAGGCATCTCAATGATGGAACAGGATACTTTCCTGTTCAACGACAGCCTGCTGGAGAATATCAAGCTGGGTAAACCGGAAGCCTCGGATGAAGATGTCGTGGCAGCTGCCAAGCGTGCCTCCATACATGATCTGATCATGACTCTGCCTGAAAAATACGAGACGAAGGCGGGCGAACTGGGAGGGCGGCTCTCCGGCGGCGAAAAACAGCGTATCGGCATCGCAAGGACCCTTTTGAAAGACAGCGAGCTGATGCTCTTTGACGAGCCGACAAGCAGCCTGGACATCCTCAACGAGAAGGGCCTTCTGATGACCATCAACGAAAACTTTGCCGATAAGACCGTGGTCATGATCTCCCACCGGAATTCCACCCTCGGCGCATGCGACCGCATCATCAAGGTCTTGGATGGTCGTGCGGTTGAAGAGATCAACCAGAACTGATACCGATCCGTTGAATTTAGACCTTCTGCTGCAGGAAAAAATGTGGCAGAAGGTCTTGTTTTATGAGGCCGCCTCGCAGACGTCATGACTCCCGTTCTTCTAAATAACAGGCAATCGATTAATTTTATTTGCTGCATGGACAACAAAACCGGGAATAACATAAAAAAATAAAGAAATAATGTTATTATGCTATGTTTTTAAAGGTTTACTTAAGGTTTATCGGGTATTTTATAATCAATAATTTTCCCCTCTTAGTAAATATAATATGCCGGACGAGCGCCCCCGAATATCGGGGGCGTTTGTTCCTGTTGGGGAACTGTCCCTGACATAAGGTCTGAGTGAGGATTCGGGCATCGCCGAAATTGATGCATCCCGGGAAATGTGATATATTAATGAAAACATATCGAATCGAAAGGATGTAATCATATGAAAGTATTGCTTTTTAACGGCAGCCCAAATAAAAACGGCGCGGTCTCAAGAGCGTTATCCGAAGTGGAGAGCGTGCTTAACGGCAAAGGGATAGAGACCATGCGTCTGGATATCGGGAAGGCTGCAGTACGCGGCTGCAATGACTGCGGGAAATGCCGCGGGAAGAACCGCTGCGTTTATAATGATATAGCAAACGACGTGATAGAAGCGATGGAGACATGTGACGGCATGGTGATCGGTGCCCCGGTCTATTACGCAGGCATCAACGGCAGCGTAAAGTCTGTTCTTGACAGAGTATTCTTTGCCGGAGGTTATACATTCAAATACAAAGTCGGTGCTGCGGTAGTCAACGCAAGAAGGGCAGGCACGACAACCTCATACGAGGAGATCAATAAATACTTCGCCATTTCCGGCATGATTATTTCTCCATCCTGCTATTGGAATATGACACACGGCAATTCCGCCGAGGAAGCAGAACAGGATATCGAGGGCATGGGGATCATGCGTGTTATCGGCAATTCGATGGCATGGCTCCTGAAAGTGCTGGAGGACGGCAAAAAGAAATACGGCATACCGAAAAAGGTGCCTGTGGACAAGTTCAATTTCATACACTGAGCAACCTATATGGTTTGACGCGGGCAGGAATAGGTCAAGTCAGCCTGACAGCATGGCAGAAGCCAGTGGATGCAGCTGCTGACAGGTATGGATCGATTCGGCATTACAATTAACAGCAGGCATTTAAAGAAAATGCCTGCTGAACTACTATTATGTGTTTCCCGGCAGTCTGCAGTTCAGGTACTTCACGCCGGTCAGGTCGTTTTTTCGTCTTCCCCGCTTTCATCTGCAATGATCTCACTGTCGGCCACGTCGACCAGTATCTCGACAGGCCTGGTCCGCGTGGCGGATGTAACAGTGATATTCAGATTCTTATAGGTAAAGCTCTCTCCGACTTTCGGTATCCTATTCATATTTTCGACCACCCAGCCGCCGACGGTCTCGGCATCGGATATGAGCGGGATATCCAAAATCTCGGAAAGGTTGTCCAGATCCTCCGAACAGGAAACGTAGTAAGAATCATCCCCGTTGAGGATTATGGATTCGCTGTCCTCGTCATCGAAATCTCCTACCAGTTCTTCGACCAGGTCATAGAGAGTGATGATGCCTTCTGTCCCTCCGTATTCGTCGATGACCACGGCGAAGAAATTGCCAGTCCTCTTCATTGCCATCATTATCTCATCGGCTTTCATGCTGAAAGGGATATACCAGGCTGGGCTGACAGCTTTTTCCAGAACGTTCTTGCGGCTTTTGTCGGAAAGACGGAAGTATTCCCTGGTGGACAGTATCCCCGTGATGTTATCCACGCTGTCCTGATATACGGGATAATGCTCGTGGGGGTTCTCAACGATGGTCTGGTACCAGTTCTCGTCATCTTCGTCCATATCCAGCATCACGACCTCGGTGCGGTGGGTCGACACCTGTTCGGCTGTGATATCGTTAAACTCGAAGACGTTGATGATCATTTCCTTCTCTTCTTCGTCAATGGTTCCTTTGTCGCTTCCCACATCGACCATCATACGTATGTTTTCCTCGGTCTCCTCGTCCTGAACCTCGTGCGGATTTATCCCCAGCAGCTTGAGAGTGCCGTTCGTGACAGCAGTAAGGAACCATACTATCGGACCGAAAAGCGTTGAGAAGAAAGAAATGATATTCGCCATTCCAAGTGCCATCGTCTCGGCTTTTCTCAATGCCAGCTGCTTCGGAACCAGCTCCCCGAAGATCAGTGTGATGACAGACAGCAGGATCGTTATCACGATTACTGCCGCAGTATTCAGGGTGTGCGCAGGGATCGTCACCCCTTCTGCAATAAGTTTATCAACCAGGATATCTGAGAAGGTGTCCGCCGCGAAGGCGCTTCCGAGGAAGCCCGACAGAGTTATTGCTACCTGAATCGTGGCCAAAAAACGCGGGGAATCGGATGTGAGCCTGACGAGCTTCTGTGCCCGCTTGTTCCCGCTCTCCGCAAGGAGCGTAAGCTTGGCGTCATTTATTGTTATCACCGCTATCTCCGCGCAGGCGAAAAAAGCGTTTGAGAGTATCAGAAGCAGCTGCAGGACGAGCTGCCCAAAAAGATCGTTCATTTTCCCTCCGAATAGAATAGATTGCGTTTTGAAAGACAGTGACTAAAGCCTCAGACATGATGTCCTCTGGAGAAGCTGAGGTGTATTATAATGCAAAGAAATAGGCTTATAACACAAAAAAGCACAACCACGGGATGTACTCCCGGTTATGCTGTGGAAAAATATACTATTGCTACACCAGCCCGTACTGTCCGGTTCCTCTTCCATACCAACTCCGTATAGACTATATATTATCATATTTCTCTGATACCGCAAAAGGAATTAATTAGTATTTCTCATAATAAGATAACTGCGGGAACTGCCGCAAGAAGGCATGACAATATGGTATAATGCTTTTCGGAGGCATCTATGCTGAAATTAGAAAACATTACTTACGAGGTCGCCGAGGACGGTGATGCAAAAAGAATACTTGATGATGTGAGCGTTGAGTTCAACGAAGGATTCACGGCAATCACAGGCCCCAACGGCGGAGGGAAGTCGACTCTGGCCAAGGTGATTTCCGGCGTTATCACGCCTACATCAGGCAGGATAATCCTCGACGGCGAGGATATAACAGGGCTGAATATTACGGAAAGGGCGAAAAAGGGCATCAGCTACGCCTTTCAGCAGCCGGTCCGTTTCAAGGGGATAACGGTCAGGGATCTTATCGATATAGCGTGCGGGAAAAAGGTAAAGCTTGACGAGGCCTGTGAATACCTTTCCTCTGTCGGTTTATGCGCAAAGGACTACATAAACAGGGAGGTCAGCGCAAGCCTTTCCGGAGGGGAGCTTAAACGCATCGAGATAGCTACGGTTATAGCCCGATCCACGCGCATCGCCCTGTTCGACGAACCGGAGGCCGGCATAGATCTGTGGAGCTTCAATTCTCTGATCAAAGTCTTTGAGTTCTTAAGGAATAAGCTTAACGGCGCTGTCATCCTCATAAGCCATCAGGAGAGGATACTGAGCATAGCGGACAGCATCGTGGTCATAGACGCAGGCAGGATAAAGGCAATCGGACCGAGGGACGAGATCCTGCCAACGCTGACAGGTACGAGCACGACGGTCGCATGCAAAGGGATGAGCAGCCAGGAGGCAGTATAAAATGGCATTAGATAAGATACAGCGCAATATCCTTATGGAGATCGCCGGGCTCCATCAGGTCCCGGAAGGAGCTTACAACATAAGGCTCAACGGCAAAACGGATTCCCGTGCCTCCACCGCGAACATAGACATCGTCTCCAAAACCGATGTCTCAGGGATCGATATCATAGTCAAGCCCGGCACGAAGAACCAGAGCGTGCATATCCCGGTCATTCTTTCCGAGAGCGGACTGTCCGAGGTAGTATATAACGATTTCTATATAGGCGAAGACTCGGATGTCGTCATTGTCGCGGGGTGCGGCATCAGCAACTGCGGAGGCCATGAAACGCGCCACGATGGCGTCCATACATTCCATATCGGCAGGAATTCTCACGTTAAGTACGTGGAAAAACACTACGGCGAAGGCGACGGGCTGGGGGAGAATGTGATGAACCCCAGGACAGTCTGCTACCTGGAAGAAGGTGCCTTCATGGAGATGGATACCGTTCAGATCAAGGGCGTGGACTCAACTATGCGCAGGACCGAAGCTCATTTGAAGGATAACGCAGCGATAACGATCAGCGAGAAGATCATGACCCATGGGTCCCAGCACGCGACGACGGAATTCAGCGTCGACCTGGACGGAGCCCATTCGTCGGCAAATGTGGTCTCACGCTCGGTGGCCAGAGATCATTCCACACAGACTTTCATCTCATACATCAACGGCAACAATGAATGCAGCGGACACACGGAATGCGACGCGATCATAATGGACGAGGCGACCGTTTCCGCGACCCCTGCCCTGAACGCCAATTCCACTGAAGCCAGTCTGATCCACGAGGCGGCTATTGGCAAGATAGCCGGTGAGCAGCTGATCAAGCTTATGACTCTCGGCCTGACAGAAAAAGAAGCGGAGGAGGAGATCGTCAGCGGTTTCCTTAAGTAGAACAGAATGTCTGAAATCAGGATGACCGGACTCACTTTTTCATATGACAGTGTCCCGGGAAGCATCTTCGACCACGTAGATCTGACACTCGATACTGATTGGAAGCTGGGGCTCATCGGACGCAACGGCAAAGGCAAGACGACTCTGCTGAAGCTTTTTATGGGCGAATATGAGTACTCGGGACGGATAAGCTCATCTGTGAATTTTACGTATTTTCCGTTTGAAGTGTCTGACAGCTCGGGCACTTCTTTTGACATTGCGGAAGTACTGTCAGACGGAGCCGAACGCTGGCGCGTTGAGCGCGAGCTGTCGCTGATGGATGCCGATACTACTATGCTCGACAGGCCTTTCAGATCCCTGAGTATGGGCGAACAGACTAAGCTGATGCTCTCATGCATGTTTTTAAGGGAGAACGGATTTCTGCTCATAGACGAGCCGACCAACCATTTGGATGCTCTCGGACGAGAGACTGTCAGCCGCTATCTGAACCGCAAGAAAGGCTTTATCGTCGTTTCCCACGACCGCGCATTTCTTGATGGGTGCGTGGATCATATCCTTTCTATCAACCGTGCCACTATAGAACTGATGAAAGGCAATTATTCGGATTGGGAGAAGGCGTTCTATGACAGGCAGTCACGTGAAGAGGCTGAAAACAGGAGATTGGAGGGGGATATCGACAGATTGGAGCAGGCTGCCCGCAGGGAAGCGGGCTGGGCTAAAGACGTCGAAAAAACAAAAAAGGGCGGAAAGGATCCCTCCGGCCTTCGTCCCGACAGAGGTTATGTAGGCCACAAAAGCGCCAAGCTGATGAAGCGTGTCAAGAATCTCGAAGCCCGACAGAATAAAGCCATCGAAGAGAAGAAAGCGCTTTTGAAGGACAGGGAGCGGGATGACGAGCTTATGATGGTGCCCCGCGAATTCTACAGGGAAAGGCTGCTGTATCTAGACGACGTCGACGTCGCATACAGCGGGAAGACCGTGGCGGGACACATCTCTTTCGAGCTCAACCGGGGGGAGCGCATATTGTTGTCAGGTCCGAACGGAAGCGGCAAATCAACCCTCATGCGGCTGATCCTCGGAGAAGATATCCCTCACACGGGAATCGTCAACCTGTCCTCACAGCTGATCATCTCATATCTTCCGCAGCAGTTTCTTTCTCTGAAAGGATCGTTGCGGGACATGTGCAATACACGCAGGATCGATGAAACGCTGGTCTCTGCCAACCTCTCAAGGATGGGTGTGGACAGTGCCGCTTTCAGCGAAGATATGGGATCCTATTCTGATGGTATGAAGAAAAAAGTGCTGCTTGCCCTTTCGATAAGTGAGGAAGCCGACGTCTATATCTGGGACGAACCGCTGAACTACATAGATGTCATCACCCGTTCGCAGATAGAGCGCATGATACTGCGGTACCGTCCTGCTATGATCTTCTCGGAGCACGACAGGCTTTTCTGCGAGAGAATCGCGACCAAGACAGTCGAGACAGGAAAATAAGCATGGATTTTGAAGAATTGAAAACCATAAGCGCGCTTGACGGAACTGACGTAGACCGGAAATTATATCTGGTCGTATCCGCCACTCCCCTGAAGATGGGAAAAGCGATCAGGGCGGCTTCCGGTTATCCCTATAACCACATTTCCCTGGCCTTTTCATCCGGTATACCCGTAATGTATTCATTTGCCCGCAGGTTTTTATCCGCTCCGTATTACGGCGGCTTCGTGGAAGAATCGCCCAGAAGGTTTGCGTATAAAAACAGATTCGCATGGATAAGGGTCTATGCGCTTTCGGTAAGGGAAGCGACGTTTGAGGCCCTTGAAGAGCTGATCGGCCAGATGGCCTCGGATAGGGAACACTATCTTTATAACTTCATCTCCGTTGCACATGCTGTTTTCAGGAAACGGATAATTATCAAAGACAGCTATACCTGCGCGGAATTCGTAAGCGACGTAATCTCCATCGTCTCGCCACGGACAGGCCTTGTCTGCGGGGGATTTTATACGATCAAGGATATCTGCGAAGTACTCGATGGCAGCATGATATACGAAGGCACGGCAGAAGGTTTCTCGCAGAGAGCTTCATGGGACAACGACCGCTTCATCGAAAAGCTTTCCTTCTCCAGCGGACTGGTACACACCCTTCGTGATCTGGGGCAGCTGCTGCGGCGTTCGGTATCAGGGACCGCGGACAAATAACAGTCAATCCATTCCATAATCAGTTTTCCAAAAAACAGGATCCCCCGTCTGCCTTCGAAATCCGGCAGGCGGGGGTATTTATTTCTATCTGTCTTTTCGTATCAGCCTTCCGCGAGCTTGACATACTGCGCGTATCTGGCGTTCGCATCCTCTTCGCAGCGGGCAAAAAGCTCCTCTGCTTCGTCAGGGAAGGTCAGGCTCAGGGAAGTATAGCGGGTCTCGCTCATAAGGAAATCCCTGAAAGACTCGGTCGGCTTGCGGCTGTCGAGAGTGAAAGGATTTTTTCCTTGAGCTTTCAGGTCCGGATTGTAGCGGTACAGATGCCAGTATCCCGCGTTGACCGCATTCTTTTCCTGCTGGATCGAGCACCCCATGCCTGCCTTGATCCCGTGGTTGATGCATGGGCAGTAGCAGATGATCAGCGAAGGCCCGTGATAAGCTTCCGCCTCCTTCAATGCATTCAGCAGCTGGTTCGGAGAAGCCCCCATAGCAACCTGTGCCACGTAAACATATCCGTAGGACATGGCCATCATGCCGAGGTCCTTCTTCTTTACTCTCTTTCCGCCTGAAGCGAACTTTGCTACCGCCGCTTCGGGCGTAGCCTTCGAAGACTGCCCTCCTGTGTTGGAATAGACCTCCGTATCGAAGACCAGTATATTGACATCCTCGTTCTGAGCGAGAACGTGATCGAGGCCGCCATAGCCTATATCGTAAGCCCAGCCGTCGCCTCCGAAGATCCACATGCTCTTTTTTGTAAGATGTTTTTTATTAGCCAGTACATAGTCCTTTATCTCAGCGGCTTCTCCTTCAGTTACTGTACCGAGCGCCTTCAGAAGAGCTTCTGCCGCTGCGGCACTGGGTTCGTATTCATCCATATTGGCTATCCAATCCAGAGCAGCTGAGCTTACCTCATCATTCACGCCGATCTCGGCAAGTCTGGCAAGCTTCTGCCTGAGGGTTTCCCTGGCGGCTTTGACGGCGAGCACCATGCCGTAGCCGTATTCGGCGTTATCCTCGAAGAGGGAGTTCGCCCATGCGGGGCCCAATCCCTTTTCGTTCTTTGTATACGGCATGCTCGGCGCGCTGGCGCCCCAGATCGAGGAGCAGCCTGTGGCGTTTGCGATATACATCCTGTCGCCGAAAAGCTGGGTTACTATCTTGGCGTAAGGGGTCTCGCCGCAGCCTGCGCAGGCGCCGGAGAACTCAAAGAGCGGTCTCTTGACCTGGCTGCCCTTGACCGAGAAAACATTCCCCAGGTTCTTTTCAGGCAGCTTTACTGCGAAATCCCAGAGCGGGGCTTCCTTTTCGGTTTCCTCTATCGGACGCATCTCTATCGCCTTTTCCTTGGCGGCGCATGAATTCACGCAGCTGGAACAGCCTTCGCAGTCCATCGGGGAGACCTGAATCCTGTAATAATATCCTTCGTAATCCTTTCCCTTGGCGGGTATCGTTTCAAAGTCTGACGGAGCTGCATTCTTCTCCTCTTCCGTGAGGAGGAACGGGCGGATGGCTGCATGAGGGCAGACCAGCGAACACTGCGAGCATTGGATGCATTTGTTCGGATTCCACACCGGGACCATATCGGCGATATGTCTTTTCTCATATGCGGCAGTCCCTGCGGGGAAACGTCCGTCCTCACGTCCTTTAAAGGCGGATACCGGCAGTGCGTCTCCCTGCTGGCGGTTCATCGGCTTTAATACCTTTTCGATAAACTCGTCTCCGGAGTCATCTGCTACGGCTTCGTCCTGTGCATTGGCCCAATCGGCAGGCGGAGTGATGAGCTTCAGCGAGGTTATGGCATCATCGATCGCCGCGTAGTTCATATCGATGACCTTCTGGCCTTTCCTGCCGTAGTTGGCGACGACCTCCTCTTTCAGTCTGGCTTCCGCTTCTTCATACGGTATGACTCCCGAGAGCTTGAAGAATGCGGACTGCATGATCATATTGATATGTCGGCCGAGACCGAGCTTCCCTGCGAGAGCATCCGCGTTTATCGTATAGAATCTGAGATGCTTATTTGATATATCTCTCTTCATCTTTGCTGTGAGACGTTCGTTCAGTTCATCCCCGTCCCAGGAGGTGTTGAGTAGGAAGACTCCTCCCGGCTTGACGTCCTCTGTCATATCGTACTGCCCGACGTAGCTCGGCGCGGAGCATGAGACGAAGTCGGCGATCTCGATCAGATAAGGGCTCCTCAAAGGAGCGGGGCCAAAGCGCAGGTGCGAGATCGTGACTCCCCCGGACTTTTTTGAATCGTATGCGAAATAGCCCTGCGCATAAAGATCGGTATTGTCCCCGATTATCTTGATGGCGCTCTTATTGGCTCCCACCGTGCCGTCGCTGCCCAGCCCCCAGAACTTGCAGGACACTGTTCCTTCGGGAACTGTGTCGATCTTCTCACCCAGTGGAAGGCTGCGGAAGGTCACGTCGTCGGTTATTCCGATGGTGAACCCGTCTTTGGGGTCTTCGGACTTAAGGTTATCGAATACAGCTTTTATCTGTGTCGGGGTAGTGTCCTTGGAACCAAGGCCATAGATGCCTCCGACTACCTTCAGCTTTCTGTCAGAGGAATAGAGAACTCCTTTTACATCCAGGCAGAGGGGCTCGCCGTCGCTTCCGGCTTCTTTCGTACGGTCGAGCACAGCGATTTTTTTCACGGATGCAGGCAAAGCCGCCAGAAAATCCTTAGCGGAGAACGGGCGGTACAGACGCACGGCAACAAGGCCGGTCTTTTCTCCTCTTTCGTTTAGGTAATCGACGGTCTCGCGGACTGTCTCGCATACGGAGCCCATGGCGATAATGACGTATTCTGCGTCAGGGTCGCCGTAATAATCGAACAGATGGTATTGTCTTCCTGTTTGCTCGGCGTATCTGTCCATGTAATCCTGTACGATGCCGGGCAGGGCTTCATAGAATCTGTTCGCGCTTTCTTTTGCCTGGAAATATATATCTGGATTCTGGGCGCTGCCCTTTGTGAAGGGGT
>JAFZLL010000018.1 GCA_017551505.1 Eubacteriaceae bacterium | reverse complement strand
GACGAAACCGTCGGCCGTGAGAGGCACGTCGGCTTCCTTTGCGAGATCCGAATAGATGTCGTACATCAGATCCTGGTGCTCCGGGTATCTCTTCTCTGCCCAAGGCTGGCAGACTATAGGTTCCGCTCCGGCTGAACGGACCAGCCCGATCAAGGCCTTCCCGTCTGTGATAGTCTCTTCCTTCGGGGGCCATGGTTCATGTGCAGCCTGCTGCAGCACGACGTAATCGAACCCATTATACATGAGATCGTACCTGAGCTGTGCAGCCTGCTTAAGATGCCATCCGAACGTGACCCCTGGATATGCGTTCATGTCGACGTTGACCTTCACATCCTGCCTGGACTCCGAGATATCCTTGAACACCTGCGCAAGATCATTGAAGAAAGTGTGGCTGTTACCTAAAAAGAGCACATTGAGAGTTTCCATGTCTTCCCTCCTGTTGATGAGTGATTATCAGTTCATTACCGCTATACCGGGTCAGATTCACGTCTGGCCGGTACCGGTGGGTCCTTTACGAATCTGGCGTGTGATCCCCGATATCCTGTAAAAAAAGACTCCCGACCGGCAAAATCGGGAGCCTTGGGCTTTTTAGATGGTGCTGATGAGAGGATTCGGACCTCCGACCTATTGATTACGAATCAATTGCTCTACCAGCTGAGCCACATCAGCACGTGTGATCTACGCGAATTCCTTCTCGTACTTGTAATTGACCTTGATCAATTCCCCGCCGAGAGCTTTCTTCGCTTTTTGATGTTTGATCAGAAGGTAACAGGCCGCAGAGATAACGACAAATGACATGGTCACTATGGCTGTCGTCACTACCAGCGTCTTGTTATCATTATTGTCTGACATAAAATACCTCCGATACGTCTAAATTATATACTGGCTGAGCGGATAATTCAATAGGTTTTATCTCAGCCGATCGTTTTTTCCTGTTCAATCCTCAGGCAGTAAGCGGGGGAAGCCTCATCGAAAACCAGCAGATCCCTCGTCAGTATCCGGCCTTTTTCGATAGGGACGGCAGCTCTGGTCCGTTTGTTTATGATGCCTATGGGCACATGATCGTTCTTCATGGCTTCTTCGTGCTTTTCCATAGTGGCGTAGGTATAATATCCGCCTATACCGTCTATATATTCACCTGCTGCTATATCTTTCTTGGCAACAGCGACTGCGTCGGAGACAGGGGCTCCGGGAAGAGGGATAAGGCACGGTTCATTATAGATCACGGCGCGGGCACAGGTGAGCGGGGTCTCCATACTGCAAAAATGATACGGGCGCCAGAGCATGTAATTCGGTCCTGTTCCCATCTTCAGATACTGAAGTTCATCGTGGAGAATCCGCTTATCCGTGGTGAAGATAAGAAAGACGCCGGGATCCAGCCCGTAGGCATAATCGACGACACCGTAACTGCTCAATACCCCGCCTTCGGTTCTCAGTCTCATCACATCACAGGCATTCTGGTATGTCACGGTAACACCGTGCATGCCAATGACATCCGGGACAAAACCGGTGGCGTTGGATATGCTGGACATCTCGATCATAGTGTTGGTGCAGTCTTTAAATGAGGTGAGCATATTAGGGGATATTCCGCGGCGGACCGCTTCCGCCCTTACGGTGTCCGGATTGCATTCATAATCCGGCGAGTTGTTTTTTCCTTTGCCGATAACGAGTATCTCATAACCTAGCGCATCTGCGAAATCATACAGTTCTTTTATCGCCCCAGGCTCATCTCCTGAAGAGGCCGTATATATGACTCCGGCAGCATCGGCTCTCTGTTTCAATATCGCTCCGACGGTCGCATCAGCTTCCACATTCAGCATTACTATATGCTTTCCGTTCTCTATAGCCAATGGGGCGATCATGGCACCGGAATCCGTATTGCCTGTGGCGTCGATGACGACGTCGACCTGGCCGCATCGGCATAGGATCTCGTAGTCGGCAGTGACCGCAAAACTACCTGACTTAACAGCTGCTTCAGCCTCATTCATCGTATCGACCGTTTTAATCATTTCGACGGGTATTCCAGCCGCCTGATAGGCTTTGACAGCCTTTTCCGGGTGGTGGTCAGCGGTGATGACCACGCAAATGCCCTTCATCCCTGAGATCTGACTGATGAGCCCGGTGCCCATCTGGCCTGCTCCGACCAGACCCACGCGGATCCTTCGGCCCTGTTCTTCCAGTGCCTTTAGTTTTGTATTTATGTTCAGCATCGCTTTACCTCCCCTTTAAAGACAAAACGAGAACGATATTAGGATATCCCGCCTTGATCGCAAAGACCATATCTTCACAGAATTTTAACCTTATTTTAAGTTAATCAAATGACCTGTGATATTATAATAAAAGTAATAAATCTCAAACGGGAGTTTTTGTGGAACCCTTATTCTCAGCAAAGGACGGGAAGGCGGCCCTCATGCAGACAATGCTTCTATCCCGCGCCTTTGAAGAAAAGATAGCATATTTGAACGAATCAAAAGCCCTGCACGGCACAAACCATCTGTCCATCGGCCAGGAAGCGTGCCATACAGGGCTTATCGCCGCTCTCGATGAGGATGACTGGATAATTGCGACTCACAGGGGCCACGGCTTCTATCTCGCCAGGACCGGCGACATCTCGGGCATGGCCGAGGAGATGTACGGCACAAAGTACGGCATGTGCAGAGGACTTGGAGGTTCGATGCATTTTTCGGATATAAAAAATCACTACATCTGTTCTACCGGCATCGTAGGCGGAGGGCTCCCCATCGCCGCGGGAGCAGCGATAAACCTGAAATACTGCGGCAAACCCGGCATCTCGGTGGCCTGCTTCGGCGACGGAGCCTCCAACCAAGGCATGACGCTCGAGACCATGAACATGGCATCGATGATGGGGCTCAGGATGCTCTTTTTCTGTGAAAACAACCAGTACGCGGTATCATCTCCGTCCTCGGAATTCATTGCCAATACAACACTGGTCAAACGCGCCGCCGGGTTCGGCATAGCCGCATCCTCCGTAGACGGCAACGATATAGCAGCAGTCGTCAAAGCTGCCCTTGAAGCGAAGGATTATATCCTCAGGGAGAACAGACCGTACTTCCTGGAAGCAGTGACATATCGGATGAGCGGGCACTCCCGTTCCGATAAACTCGTATACCGCACCGAGGAGGAGGAAGCCGTTTGGAAGGGAAAAGATCCCATCATGCGCTATAAAAAGGTGCTCATAGACGAAGGCGCGCTGACGGAGGAGGCTTTCACCGAGATGAAGAAAAAAGCGGCGGACATGGTCGAAGATGCATTCGGGACAGCTGAATCCCATAAAGACGAACATGCCGATATTACAGATATAATGGAATTATACGGCGGATGAGAAGATGAAAAAAACATATCTTTCCGCAATCAATGAAGCACTTTGCCAGGAAATGGAAAGGGATGACAGAGTCGCAGTGATCGGCGAAGACGTCGGGATCTACGGCGGCGGCGCAGGAGCGACAAAGGGGCTGATAGAAAGATTCGGGTCCAGAAGAGTCATGGATATGCCTATCAGCGAAACTGCTTTTTCAGGGGCGGCTGTCGGGGCGGCGATCCTCGGCATGAGGGTAGTCACAGAGATCATGTTTTCCGATTTCATGACGCTTGTCAGCGACCCGATTCTTAACCATGCCGCCAAGCTGCCTTTTATGAGCGCAGGACAGATCCGGATTCCGATAGTGGTCATGACCCCGCTGGGATCGGGCACCGGAGCTGCAGCACAGCATTCGCAGTCCCCTGAAGCCATGTTCCTGAATACCCCCGGTATCAAGGTTGCCGCACCCTCTAATGCACACGATGCAAAAGGGATACTGATAAGCGCGATAAGGGACGACAGCCCGGTGATCTTTTTCGAGCATAAGCTGCTCTATGACGAGGCCTGCGAAGTCCCGGACGGGGAATATACGATCCCTTTAGGGAAAGCGAAAACAGTACGGCAGGGTAGCGATATAACCATCATCGGTTATTCGGCAATGACAGGCCGCTGCCTTGAAGCCGCAGACATGCTGGAAGACATCGGCATCTCCGCTGAAGTCATCGACCTGGTATCCTTAAGACCCCTGGATACTGAAACGATCATAAACAGTGTCAACAAGACCGCGGCGGTGCTTATAGTTACAGAAGCGCCGAAATTCGGAGCCTTTTCCGCGCAGATCGCCTCTGTGATCGCGGAAAACTGCTTCAACAGGCTCAAAGCACCGGTATCCCGATTGGGCGGCAAAGAAATACCTATCGCGTACAATTCATATATCGAGCGCTGGGAAGTGCCCGATGCCAAACATATTATGGAAAAAGCGGAGGAAATCTACCATGAAAAAATTTAGGGTCGGCGTACTGGGCGCCACTGGAGCTGTCGGCTTAGAGATGATGAAGATACTCGCCGAAAGAGAATTCCCCATAGAAGAACTCGTTCCTATGGCCAGCGCGCGCAGCGCGGGAAAACAGATTGACTTCAACGGCGGGAAAGTGACAGTGAAAGAAGCCAGGAAGGAAGCATTCAAAGGACTTGATATAATCCTCGGAGCAGCGGAAAACGATATCGCCGAAGCTTTCGCTGACGACATCGTAAATGCTGGAGCTGTTTTCATTGACAACTCCAGCGCATTCAGACTGAACGACAATGTGCCCCTGGTCATTCCCGAGATCAATAAAGAGGACGTCAAAAAACACTGTGGTGTAATCGCCAACCCGAACTGTACGACCATTGTCTCGCTGATGGCGGTAAAACCGATCAGCGATATCTCGCCGGTTGAGACGATGGTAGTATCTTCTTACCAGGCGACCAGCGGTGCCGGCATCAACGGGCCGATCGAGCTAATGGCACAAACAAAGGCCATCAGCGAAGGCTCTGATATCCCCGCTCCCAATGTATTCCAGTATCAGATAGCATATAACGTCATACCGCAGATCGGAGGATTTAACGACAACGGCTACTCCACCGAAGAGATGAAACTGATGAATGAAGGGAGAAAGATCATGCATCTGCCTTCCCTTAAGGTCTCGTGCACCTGCGTCAGAGTTCCCGTAGTGCGTTCCCACTCCGTTTCGATCCAGCTCGTCACCAAGAAAAAAGTCACGCCCCAGGAAGCGATGAAAGCAGTAGCCGCATTCCCGGGAGACGTGCTGAAGGACGATCTGCCGAACTCCGTGTACCCCATGCCGCTGGATACTTCGGACCAGGATCTGGTCTTTGTCGGACGTATCAGGGAAGACTTGACCAACCAGCGGGGCCTGATGCTCTGGTGCTGCGGTGATCAGATTAGGAAAGGCGCAGCGACAAACGCCGTGCAGATAGCAGAGGAAGTAATCAAAACACTGTAAAATATCTGATCTTTTCCAAAGGACTCTCAGCGGGCATTTCATTGTGCATGCCCGCTTTTCAATACGATATTAACGAAATTGTAACATAAAAAACATTGCCAAAGCAGGGCCGGATAGTATAATATATCGGCAGGTTAAAGGCTTATGAAACTGAATTTATTCAAGAACAACGTAGACGATTTTGAAAACGCAAGGCACGATTTCACACGCAGCTATACTTTTATCATAGCACCGAACAGCTACGGCAAGACCAGGAAATTCACGATATCAGCGTTCTGGCTGAAGAACTGGGTACTGCTCATGACAGCTTTTGTCGCAAGTTTCGTAATACTGCTCATATCATATATAGGATTGGCAGCCAATTATGCCAAGAGCAAGGTAGATCTGGCAACACTGCAGGCGATCAACAAAGAACAGCAGATGCAGCTGTACGATATGAGCGAACTTTCCACAGAGCTGGAAAACAAGCTAGTGTATCTGGATCTGCTCCAGACCAAGATACAGACGCTGCTGGATGACGCCATCTCTTCCACCGACACTCATCTTTCTGAAGATGAAAAGCTCCTGATGGCAGAGATCGACACTAAGCTGAACGAGATGAAAGAGGCTCAGAATAAGACAGCCATTGGCGGCAGCGCAAACAATAACTACTATGTCTCTACCGCCAATATCAAAGCTTTCGACGCGACAATAGAGGTCTCAGCCATAAAAAAGCAGCTGGAAGGGATCGAGGCCAGCCTAAATG
Source organism: Eubacteriaceae bacterium (assembly GCA_017551505.1). GTDB lineage: Bacteria > Bacillota > Clostridia > Eubacteriales > Anaerofustaceae > JAAYHF01. The sequence continues at coordinate 8,711 of JAFZLL010000018.1, read as the reverse complement.
CGGAAGGTGATGAATACCAGGTGCTCAACGAGACCGTGGAAACAATCGAGCTGTACAGCCGTATCCCGGAAGCGAACCCGCTGCAAGGTCAGAAATACAGCATTTCCAGTTATTTCGGTTACAGAACATTCCCCAGTCCCGAATTTCATAAGGGCGTAGACCTTTCATGTGCGAGCGGCACCCCGATAAAACCTGCAGCCAGAGGCATTGTTATTTATTCCGGATGGCGCGGAAGTTATGGCAATTGTGTTATAATAGACCATCAGAATGGTTACCAGACGCTGTACGCACATATGAGGGCTACCAACTGCAAAGTTGGTCAGGACGTCAACAGGGGAACGATCATAGGCTTTGTAGGCACCACAGGCTACTCCACCGGCAACCATCTGCATTTTGAAGTAATCGTCAACGGTGTTCGCCAGAACCCGATGAATTTTGTGGATTTTTAAGGGAGCCGACATGAAAAGAGATTCGAATGCCAAAAAGAAATTAAACTACGAGCAAGTGGACAGCATAGTCTCCGGAGAAGTCGTCTTCATAGGCGACATCACTTCAGGCAACTCTATGCGTTTTGAAGGCAACATGCGCGGCAATGTAAATGTGTCAGGCAATTTCATCGTCGGACGCAATGCGCTGATCACCGGCAATATCAAGGCCAATAATGTTCATGTGATCGGTACAGTTGACGGCAACATCGATTGTGAACAGCTAAAGATCCTGTCTACCGGCAAGGTCACAGGAGACGCTACGGTGGATTCGATAATCATCGACGAAGGAGCCTTCCTCGTAGGCAAATACAGGACCAGAGAAGACAAATCAGATAACCCAGACATAGAAGATATACTGAACGCTATCGACTGAAGAAACATATGCAGCCTTTCGAATCGGAAGGCTGTTTTTTATAAGCGGCCGAGCTTCTTTTTCGCACGCCATCTCCTGCGTTCAGCAGCTTCGATCGAAGGTCTGTTCAACGCCTTTTCACCAAGTTTAGTCGCCCATTCCTCCGTAAAACAGGATGAATAGGGAATATCGTGTTCCCTGCGCATCCTGACGTATTTTGGCACGTTGGCCCATACAAGGGATATAAATCCAAGTATCAGATAAAACGGGCCTGTAATCAGATTCTGCAGAGTGTGACCGTATTCATGGACGGCAATCGGGTCCGCATCCCTGTACCCTACCTCCGGAACGAATATAAAAAGACCGAGAGAGAGCCCCGAAAGGTTTTTCCATCGGGTCAGGATGCACCCATGAAAGAATCCATGCGGGCGTGTTAGATTAGCCAGAAACACGACGAATCCCAGGGCGCTTGCGGGGATCCCCCAGGAAAGCTGCAGAACTGCATAGGCAAAGTACCGGATCATTCTGATTATATGAGGCGTATCTTTCTTATGGGACATCATAACCACCTCCATATCAGATACAATCCTAAAATCTGGAGAGCTGCCCCAACGGCATTGACGAACCAGAAATACCAATGACGCGTTTTGTGCCGGAAAAAGATCATCCCAAGGATCGCTCCTGCAGCTCCGCCGAAAAAACCTACGGACAAAAGGACGGATTCCCTGATCCTGAATCGGCTGTGCATGGCCTTGAGTTTATCTATTCCATACAGCATGAAGCCTGTGATACTCATAATCGCTATGTAAATCAGATAATATTTCATGTCGATATAATAGCACAATCATTTCCTTCCGGTAGCTCCGGACGCGCTGCAAGCAACGTCCTTTCCGGAATATTCCAGTCAGGACACGGCAGCTGTGCCGAGGCACTATCTGGGATACCGGTGCTTGTCTTCAGACTTTTCCGTTCGCCGCCCCTCACGTGCGAACTTGTCCTGTAACTTCTGCGTGACCAAACGGATCTTACATTGAATGATTCTTTTTCGGAATTTAGCTCTGTATAAAAGAAGAACCGCGGGGAAAAGATTCCGCGGTTTAAGTATTTGCTTAGATCAATGTGGAGAGCAGTACGGCTTTTACTGCATGGATCGTGTTCTCGGCCTGATCGTATACTCGGGAGGCGGGGGAATTGAACACTTCGTCAGTGACCTCCATCTCCTTTATTCCGTATTTCTCATAGATCTTACGTCCGACCCTCGTATTCGTGTCATGGTTAGCAGGCAGACAGTGAAGGAACACTGCCTTCTCATTGCCGGTCATCCTCATCACATCACTGTTGACCTGATATTTATTCAACAAACGTATCCGCTCTTCGAATTTGTCATCCTCGCCAAGGGATACCCAAACGTCTGTATACACAGCATCCGCACCTTCTATAGCCTGCATGTCGTCGGTGAGAGTGATGCTGCCTCCGGTGGATCTGCATAGCTCGGTCATATCATCTGCCAGGCGCTTGGATGGGAAAAGGCTCTGCGGTGCGATCGCCGTATAATTCATTCCCAATTTAGCGCAGACTATCATCAGTGAGTTGGCCACGTTGTTTCTGGCGTCTCCGGTATAAACCACCTTTATTTTATCGTTATCCTTATCAGTGTTTTCCTTGATGGTCAGCGCATCGGCAAGGGCCTGCATAGGATGATATTCGTTTGTCAGGGCATTGTAAACCGGTACGCCGGCTTTCTCCGCGAAAGCAACTAAAGCCGATTGCTTGTATCCTCTGAAGACAATCCCGTCAAACATGCGGCCCAGCAGTCTGGCTGTATCAGGGATGCTCTCGTTCGATCCGGCTTGGGAATTGGTAAGGTCTATTACGCTTGCGCCTTCGTCTCTGGCAGCAACTTCGAAAGAACAGCGTGTAGTGGTAGAAGTCTTCATGAAAAACATCACCAGATTCTTCCGCTTCAGGAGTTCATCTCTTATTCCGGCCTTCTTTTTCTCTTTCAGACGTCCAGCGTAATCCAAAAGATAGCTGATCTCTTCCGGAGTGTAATCAAGAAGCGTCAGCAGGCTTTTCCCTTTTAATTCCATATTCCCTCCAGATTGACTTTCTGACTCGATTATAGCATTTACTCTGCTTCTGTCAAATTAACTGGATTCTAATTATTTGTCAATATGTGTTTTATCAAAGGATGTGTATAATTATCTCGGTACAATGAAATGAAAAAGAAACTGTGCAGAGACAGCGAAAACGGGATGCTTTTCGGCGTCCTCGTAGGCCTGTCGGAATATATCGGAATAAAGGCAAATATATTGCGGGTGATATATGTACTGGCATGTTGCTTCATGTCCCGCTTCGCTGGAGTCATCATATATATCGTATTGGCTTTCATCATGCCGGACAAGAAAGACGTCGGCTTCGATGATTATACCGTTGAATAGTCAGATTCCAAAAGGACAATGAGACATCCGCGGCAGGCAGCAGCGACGGCAGTACAGCCGTCGTTTTTATTTCGTCAGGCTGACCGCTCCCTGCTGAAGGAACGTGCCCATTATAGATTCTGCCGCAGGATTTATAGCTTCCTGACAAACGCAACGATTCGGTTTGCTTCGTCAAAGCCAACTGCTTTATGAAATTCCTGACCCTCGGCATTCGACAGTTCGCAATCACTGGCGAATTCCGTGCATCCGTGTTCCTTTGCCCAGTTTTCACAGGCAAGCAGCAGCTTTCGGGCAATTCCCTTGCGGCGTTCTCCTGCCTCCACAAAGATTCCTTCCAAATAACCGACAGGACTGGTCTTCGTACCCTCTACATAATCATGCCGCAGTTGGCATTGGGCAAATGCTATGGGATGATCATCCTTGTAATAAAGGAAAACTGCCGCATCCTCTTTTGCAAGCAGCAATTCATACTCTTCCGCCATCTCTTCATGCGTATGCCCCGGCCATAGTGCGAAGGCCAGTTCCGCTATATCAGCAGAATCGGCAGGACCGGCCTGCAGCGGGATGCCGGATCCATTCAGTGCGATGCTTTCTGCGCTTCCAGCCTCTTTATAGGCCACTATAAAAGCGTCGATATCAGAATATACTTCTGTTTTCAGGCCAACCTTCTCATATTCCTGATGATAGGTTTCCAGAATGCGGTCAAATCCTTCAGCAGTCGCTTTCAGATCGGCAGGATCATAAACCGAGAGCACATCATACGAACCGATATCGGTCGTGCTGCCGATATCAGCTATCATCTCATTCAAACTGCTCAGACTCATAAAAGCAAGATGGCGGTCCCTGGTTTCTGCCGCGACTTGCATCTTGCCATGCCAGTTCGAAAACATTTCCTCATAGGTACCTGACAGAGATCCTGCATCGGCCTGCTTTTTCCCATGCTGAAATACCCGCCGCTCCTCTTCAAAGCAGGCCGCCAGGTCCTTCATCAGCATTGTCAGATGTTCTTTCAACGCTGAGGCTGTCCCGGCCGCCAGGACGTCTTCGATCCTCTCGCACAGTTTTTCCGGCCGTTTCTTCATTGCGTCAAGTTCCTCATATCGGCGGCCGACGCCCTTATGAAACCAGGTCTTGTTCAGCATGGCAATCGCGTTTTCCGCATAATACAGTACTCCGCCGGCCTGTCTGCGGGCCTCTGTCAGTTCATCCTGCATCATTGCCTCAGCATAACAAAGTCGGGCGTCCCCAAGAATGCTCTCAGCCTTCAGGAGATCCGCTTCACAAAAAGGTTCCGAGATCTTCTGCCGTACCTGCTTGCGGAGTCTTTCCAGTTCATCCCTGTACTTTTCATCCGCGCAGTAAACGATCCGTGATTCCATCAATTTGGAAATATTCGGATCTATGTACGTAGCGTCCCGGCGCAGGCTCTCCCAAGTCGTACAATAGATATCATGTCCGACATCAAGATCCTCCTGAATAAACGCTTTTCCAAGAATCCTTCCGCGCTCGTCCTTGATGAGTATCAGCAGATCAAGATCAGACCGCGGATGGATATCCCCCGTCAGAAAGGAACCGTAAATTCCGATCAGCGCGATTGCCCCAGGGCAAAGCATCTTCTCCTTTTCCAGCACGGCATTTATGATCTTTTGATTCCTGACCTCAAGTTTTTTCATCTTCTCCTCACAAATGTAGTTCTGTCATAATAACGGAACACAAGATTCACCGGAGCTACGCCGAATCACTTTCCAACAGCTTTTCCTTTGAGCCGATCCGCGGTATAGGTTTATCGTCTTTCGGCGCTGCAGGCTGCCGGGATATGTTTTTCCGGCTCAAATGTCGGCCCGCAGGTTCGAAGTCATGTCATTGACGGCGATTGATTCATCATAGTCAACAACACCTGTTCCGCTTCGGTCATCTCTCTGAGCGAATCGATATTACAGAGAATGGCATGACCCGAAGATCATGCCATCCACATAAAGCTATAAAACTGTATTGCGAGCCCCGCTGAGCCGGGAGTTTGTGCATTTCTTGTCTCAGTGGGCATATTTGACGAAGGTATAGAGCTTGTATCCGGCATCCTCGATCATTTTCCTTCCGGGAAGATCCTCGAGTTCGATCAGCGCCATGATACCGCAGACCTCTCCGCCAAGTTCTTCGATCATCTTCGCGCATGCCAGAATCGTTCCGCCGGTGGCGATAAGATCGTCGCACAGAAGGACTTTATCGCCCTTATTGATCGCATCCTTATGCATCTCAACGGTATCTGTGCCGTATTCAAGGGCATAAGAAGCCTGCACTGTTTCTCCGGGAAGCTTTCCGGGCTTTCTGATGGGAACAAAACCAGCACCCAGTTTATACGCCATGGCTGTACCGAAAAGGAATCCTCTTGCCTCCGGTCCGGCGATGATATCGGGGGTAAAATCAAGGGCATCGCACATCATATCGACAGTCTGCTTATATAAATCCTTGTCTTTTATCAGCGTGGTGATATCCTTAAAGCTGATATCAGGTGTCGGGAAACCTTCGATGACTCTGATGTTATCCGTGATTTGATCGAGATTATATTTTTCCATATTATCCTCCTGGTCATTCATATGCCTTCATGAGCTTTTGCAAAACAGATGAAGAGCGCACGTCCTTTTTCACTTCCACTTTACGGTATGTAACGGTCAGTTTTCCGGAATCGATGACATAATCAATTATACTCAATTCACTGAGTATGTCAAAACAAACTCTGATCAAAAAGTAATTAACGTATATGGGGCTGTCCGTATTCAAATGATCAATAAACAGCTTGATATCACCGCCGAGATTCTCGAGCATCGGCAGTTTTCTGTAAATGTAAGCTATATACTCCCTGTCCACAAGCACATTGGGCAGATAGCTGCCTTCGTCTAGAAAAACGAGGTCCCTTCTCAACCCGAAGATACGCTGCTGATAAGCTGAAAAACAAGGCTTATCGCAGACGACCACATGAGAAAAATCTTCCGCAAGGATCGGGCGCATCGGATTGACGAGCACGTTGACTGCACCGGGAACATACGGCGATTCGTTGCCGTAGGCAATGGCGGTCTTCATCTCCCTAAGTCCGGCATATCCGATAAGCCTCTCGAGCATATCCCTGCCATGGACTATATACAGCGTCGGATCTTTCATACTGTCGATGAAGTATTCAGGCACAGCATTGACCATCATGTCGTCTCTCATCGTAAAAGCCGCTCCGCCTTCTGTGACGAAAGCTTCGTAAAGGCTGAAATAGTATTCTTCCGGGCAGGGCACTGTCTGTGAGAGGTGTTTTATTTCAAGCTGTATCGAGCTTCTTCCATTGTAGGTATTGATAGAAGGCACGAATACAACATCGAAAACGCTGTTTGTAAGAGCCTCCTCATTGAATTCTGAGGCCATATTGAAAGCAACTGCAGGGAATACACCGTTTCCCTTAAGAATACTGCACCGTACGTGTTTTTTTGTCGCGCCCATGAATGAGACATTCTTGATCTTGGCTCCGACAAACTTAAGTACCGGGCGGGGATTGCCCATGCCGTATGGAGCGAAAGCATCCAGCTCAGCGATAGATTTATCGGTAAGCATATAGCTGACCGCCTCGAAATCATAATACACCCGACGCATCAGGGCGGAATCGACCCCCATGGTCTCGGCTTTTTCCAGCACTCTTGCCTTCATTTCCCCGAATCTTGCCGCGTCTATCGTAAATCCTGCAGCCTGTGGATGACCTCCGAATTTTGTATACATGTTTCCCGCTGCCGAGAGCGCTTCATATATGTCAAATGCTTCCACGCTGCGTGCGGAAGCGCGGATCTCACCTTTGGAAAGGCTCCCGACCACCGCAGGGCGGTTGTATTTTTCAGCTAGTCTTCCTGCCGCAAGTCCGACAACTCCTTCATGAGCGTCCTCCAGACATACGAACAGGATCTTTTCTTCATACAGATTATTATCCTTGATGAACTGCTCAGCCTGGTCGATGATCGTCTCCTCGATCGCTTTCCTTTCCTCATTGACACGATCGAGTTCATCAGCTATCGTATTCACGACAGTACGGTCATTGCTGAGGAACAACTCCAGTGCCGCTCCTGCGTTGACCATGCGTCCGGAAGCATTTATGCGCGGTGCAATCTGGAACGATATATTGGAAGCTGTAAGTTTCTGCGAAGACAGTCCCGCTTTGCTTATCAGCGTGTCAAGTCCTTCATTGGGCTCCTTTGCGATCTCCTTTAATCCAAGTGACACAAAGGTCCTGTTCTCCCCAGTCAGCGGCACCATATCCGCTACAGTTGCTATAGCCGTAAACGCCATCAGTTCGCTGAAAAGCGCATCGTTTATATCAAGAGCCTCACAGACCTTAAAAGCCACAGCGGTGCCGCATATATCCTTATCCGGGTATGAGCCGATCAACGGGTTGACTATTGCGTAAGCTCTGGGCAGCACAGGAGGAAGGGTATGATGATCTGTGATTATTACGTCGATACCGAGGCGTCCTGCCACACGTATCTCGTCAACAGCAGTGATGCCGTTATCGACTGTTATGATAAGCTGCGCGCCGTTATCCCTTAACTCTTCGATGCGGGTCATGTTCATGCCGTAGCCGTCTGAAAATCTGTCCGGTATGAAGGCTTTCACATTACCGCCGAGTGAGGCAATTGCCTTATACAAAACTGCAGTGGCACAAATGCCGTCGCAGTCGTAATCTCCGTAAATGTATATCGATTCCTGATTCGCTACCGCTCTTCTGATCCGATCCGTGGCTTTCTTCATATCGGAAAGCAGAAAAGGATCGTGCAGATGATCTCTGGAGGGATAAAGGAATCTCTCGGCACTGTCGATAGTATCAATTCCTTTCGAGATAAGATAATCCGCACATAGAGCAGTCAATCCAAACTGGTTTGTAAGATCATGGAGAAAACCAGCGTTCTTTTTCGTTCTGTTCCGTTGTCTTACTATCGTATATTCCATAGTTTCATTCTATCATTTGCGTTGAATCAAACAGCGACTTTAAGCAGAAAAGAAAAAACCCCGCGACTCCCTATTCTCCCGGCTCGTTTCCAAGCAAGTACCTTCGGCACCAGTGAGCTTAACTTCTGTGTTCGGTATGGGAACAGGTGTGACCTCACCGTTATCGTCACGAGGATTTTAACTAATTAATTCCGGCTCCAAAGAGCTGATTGTAAACTGCATAAGAAATAAACGTAAAATCTGAATAAAAAGCTATCGGCCTATTAGTATTGGTCAGCTTTGACATTACTGCCTTTACACCTCCAACCTATCAAACAGGTAGTCTACCTGTGGCCTCCCTAGCTTACGCTAATGGATATCTCATCTTAGGGAGGGCTTCGTACTTAGATGCTTTCAGCACTTATCCCGACCCAACGTAGCTACTCGGCGATGCCGTTGACACGACAACCGATGCACCAG
>JAFZLL010000017.1 GCA_017551505.1 Eubacteriaceae bacterium | reverse complement strand
TTCAACCCAAGACTCGCTTTCGGGTCACGTTCGGATTCCGACCATATCTACAACACTCCGCGCGGATGGTTCATGGCCAGATACTTCCTTGAGAACACATACAAGTGGGACGGGGAAAACGCTGATTTCACGCCGGAGAGCAACAATATCCCCTGGTCATTCGTGCCGGAAAGAAAGGTCACCGTACAGGATATCCGTTATCTGCTCGGCTCCCACTACCAGGGAACACCCTACGATCCGTATGACGCCACGTCTCCCCAGAGCAGCCGCTACCGCACGATAGGCGTTCCGAACAGCGATATCTGCGGCATCCTGCAGATCAGGGGCTATATGCCGGAGAAGCTCCAGGGAGTCGAGTGGGTATCCATGGGCGGGAGCGGGTTCACCTGCTGCTTCCCGTTCTATGCCCAGGTCGACGACCTGCCGCCCTATCTTTCAAAGGTGACGGAGACCGTCAACACCGACACGATGTACTGGCAGAGCAGGCTCATTGCGGTGCTCACTGATGCTCATTACGCCGGCAACATCTCCACGGACGAAAGATACACCTCCACGGTAATGAACAGAGGCGCGCAGATACTGCGTGAGTACGATACGAAATATCAGGAGAAAAAGGACGACAAGCTCCTTAATGAGGCCAATAAAAAGATCGCCGACATGCTCAAGGAAGAATCCGACAAGGCACTGGGAGATCTGCTGAAGAACTCTTCCCTGCTCATGAAGATCAGATACCAGAGAAAAAGATAATCAATGCCGATCGACCGGCAATACCGTCAGACCGGAGGTGATGGTCCCAGGCTGTGCTTTGGACCGGTTCATCTCCGGTCTGTTTCAGGACTGAAAGAAGGATGGTGCAGTTTCAATGGATATGGATAAACAGACACTCGAAGATCTGAAGGAAAAAAGACGCGCAGGGCGACGCCGAAGCGCAGTATCAGCTGGGGATGTATTCCGAGAGCCGGCGTGACTACCGCGCTGCACGGGAATACTATAAAAAAGCCGCAAAGAAAGGCAATCATAAAGCCGAGACCAGACTGGGGATACTCTTCCATGAAGGATATGGCACGAACATAAACGGTGAGATCGCCCTTTACTGGTTCAAGCGCGCAGCCAATGCGAAATCACCGGATCCGCTGGGCGAATACTACATGGGGCTGCTCTGTGAAACCGGCGTCGAAGCCATGCCGGACGGCAGTAATTCAGGCAGATTCAACGAAAATGACATTGAACGCATGGCGGAGAGCGACGGCTTCGCCGAAAGGGAAGAGATACTGAAGCCGGACGGGAACGAAGCGGTCAAATGGTACCAGAAGGCTGCCGAAGGAGGCTGCGGCGAAGCCATGGAACGCCTTGGCGAACTGTATTGCCACGGCATGTACGTTGACAAAGATCCGGGCAGAGCCCTGGAGCTGTTCGAAAAAGCAGCAGATATGGGCATGAAGGAATCTGCATACATGGCCGCTCTCATGCTTGACGCAGGGGAAGACTCTCCAAAGGACGCGACGAAAGCGCTTGAATTGCTGCGCCGGGCAGCCGAGATGGATCACAGGAAAGCCCAGACCGCATACGGACAGAAGCTTGCGGCTGCCGGTCAGTACGCAGATGCGCTGCGATGGTTCGAAAAAGCAGCAGAATACGATACGGCGGCGAAGCGAGAGCTCGGAAATCTCTACCTTGGCGGACACGGAGTGCAGAAGGATGAGGCAAAAGCCGTTGAATACTTCAGTTCGGCGGCTGAAAACAGAAATAATCCGGATCCGATAGCGCAGCTTAAGCTGGGAATGCTCTTCTATTTGGGGATAGGCTGCGAGCCGAACAACACAAAAGCAGGGAAGCTTATCATGGATTCCTTTGTGGGAGGAGTCGGCATCACCGCAGCCCAGGGTATCGATGACGATATCAGGGATGTATACGGCGTCATGTGCGAGCATGGCTTCGGAGTGGAAAAGCAGCCGGAAAAGGCATATAAGTACTACAGTGCCGCAGGCGGCGGAGGAAACGTGAACGCGCTGTACAATGCAGGCAGATGCTTCTATTACGGCATAGGCAAAGAGAAGAATAACTCGATCGCCAAGAACTGGCTGACTTCCGCAGCAGATAAAGGCCATGCCGAAGCGAAAAAACTGCTGGACAAGATCCTGTTTGAAGAGGAATACGCAAAGAAGAACAGGGAGAAGGATTGACCCTGTTCCGGCCGGATCCGGCCCAGACGGCTCTATTGCCATAGCAATTAATAGACAAAATACTAATTTTGTTGTTTTTTTCTGTTCAGCAATCTTGAATATATTGATTTAGCCCGAATGCGGATATATAATATTGCAGTAAAAAAAGAATTATAGAAAGGGATATTCTATGAAGAAACTAGAAGGCAAAGTAGCAATCGTTACAGGCTCCACTTCCGGAATGGGAAGAGCAACAGCCAAGCTGTTCGCAGAAGAAGGCGCCAAGGTCGTCGTTACCGGACGTAACCAGGGAAGAGGACAGGAAGTTCTCGATGATATCAAGAACGCCGGCGGAGAAGCCATCTTTGTACAGGCCGATACCAATACTGTAGAAGGCTGCCAGAAGATCGTTGACGAGACCGTCAAGGCATACGGCACAGTCGATATTCTCTTCAATAACGCAGGAATGCTCTCAATGTCCACGCTGCTGGATGTTCCTCAGGACGAATGGCAGAACGTTTTCAACGTTAACGTTACCGCTGCACTGCTCCTCACCCAGAAGGTCGCCCCGATCATGAAGGCAAAGGGCAAGGGCGTTATCGTCAATACAGCTTCCGTTGCTTCCTTCGCAGCTCACCACGGATTCGCAGCTTACATCTCCTCCAAGCACGCTATGGCAGGACTTTCCAAGTCCATGGCTTGGGAGCTCGGACCGGAGATCAGAGTCAACGCTATTGCTCCGGGACTTGTCCACACAGCAATGGTCGACTCCATCGGCGGACTCGGAGTACTTCAGCAGATGATCGATGCCTGCCCGCTCAAGAGACCCGGACAGCCCGAAGATATCGCTACAGTCGCTCTGTTCCTCGCTTCCGATGACTCCTCCTTCATCGATGGACAGGTCATCAAAGTCGACGGCGGCTACGAGTGCTAATCAAGTCGGAACGATAATAGTAAAAGAAAGTCTGACGCAAGCTCTGTCAGACCCTCATACAAAAGACCAGGCAGGCCAGCAGCCTGCCTGGTTCTTGTATGAGACCGGAAAACCGGGAACTTGATCCAAAGACACTGGTATCCGGCCATTTTCCCGCGATCCGCTTTGTTATTATTCAATTACTTCACCGTGGATAAGGACACGCCCTTCATCCTGGCACTTTGCATCAAACATTTTCGCTCTGCCTTCGCCATGATCAAGACTTCCTCCGTTTAAAAGCGTGTATACCGAAGGATATATGCTGTTCCAAAGCTCATGGCAGATCGGCGGGCATAAGTCTTCGATGATGAACTCCTGCCCCTTTTTAAAATAACTGCCTCTGCATCTGCTTTCAATGATAGTAAGCTTGACTTTCGGCATATCTCTTATTCTCCTCTGCAAATACCGGGTCATCGTTCGGATCCGGCAACGATCTGCCCGACCAACATGGCAAACTGCTTCAGCCATGGAAGCACGATGCCTTTGTCCGCATCATATGGCAGTTTTTCAAAACAGCTTTCGCTTCCAGCCTTCTCCGTCAGGCCAATAAGAAAACTGACATCCTCTTTCAAAGTCTCTGAATGCCATGGCATTTCCACTATATCAAATCCGGCGGTCCCCGGTGCGATGTCATTTATATCTTTCCGGTCTTTCAGAAATGATACCAGTTCTTCCTGATTAACAGTCTTTTCCATACTGTCTGCAGCACTGACCAAAAGGTCAAGGAAACAATCTGTTCCCTGGTTGGACATAACCAGCCATTCATTATTCGCGTCTGATTCATTCAGCCTTATGATATTGCCCATATTTCCTCACAAAACAAGAAGCAGTCTATCTCTTTATCATCAATGGGGAACCATACTCATCTGAGCCATTATCGACAAATCCGAGAGACTGCCAAAACCTGCGGGAATCTTCTTTCGCATAATTGAGTGCATAGTACGAAGCCCCATCATCCTTTGTGTATTCAAAAAACACTTGAGCACATTTATGGCCTGTTCCTTTCCCTCTATATTCCGGGAAAACCCAGAAGTCCAGAATGAAGCATTTGCCATCTTCACTTTTATAGATAACGTATTGAGATGCACCGATTCTGACACCATCACGAACGAAGTAGATCATATGCAATGTGTCAGGCGTGCGAAGCATATGACCTTTTAATACATCACGATATCCAGAGCTTTGATAATACTCTTTTTCTTCATCCGTGGTGATCATCCCATCTTCAACCAGATATCGAAACTGGATGTCCCAGAATTCATTGATCCTTTCAACAGGTATTTCTTCAATTCTTATCATTATTCCTCACTACTCCCGACATAATAACATCCCTGCAGAAGGGAATATGTCAGTCCGTTGCCGATACGAGCATTACAACATATCTGCTCAGGGTCTTATCATAGATACTCCAGCAGCATGCTCCATACCATTCATGTCCGGCATCAAATAAGTCTGACCAGTCTGTCGTCCATTCATAGATGTCAAGTGCATCCGTACCGTTCGGAAACAGAGCTTCGTTGACTTTTTTGAAATCTTCAGGCTTGTTCCTTCTGCCGTGCACCGGTTCCATCAAAGCATACCAATAAGGAACCGTAGTTCCAAAGTTCTCATCATTTGGTTCCCATTCGGCATCATACCAGACGCTGCCAAAATAATCAGTCTTAACGATATTCGGGCAGTAGAAAAACGCCTGAGGATCCAGTGCAGAAGGCTGCGCCATATCGATGTCATAGGTCAAAAGGCGAGATCGATCCGCAGAGTCATCGCCAAACATTATACGGGTGTTTTCTATATCCTCCAGGCTTCGTTCCACCTGCCAGTCAAAAACACAGCGCAACGCTTCTCTATGCGATCTCATCCCATCATATGGTTCATCATCACACAGCAGGTAATATTCAACCTCGCCTACTAAATGATATTCATTATCCGGATCATATTGCTTTACAATTACATAGAAATCGTCGTTATCTATTATTCTCATAGCATATATATCAATCCCGGTCTGCCGATCCGGCTGCTTCTTGTTCCCGTCATCAATGCCACGCACTCCGCAAAGCCCGAGACCTCCGTTTGGATGTCAGAAGCACTCGCCTGTCACCGTATCTGTTGACAGAAGGATGTCTGTTACTGTTTTATTCTTCTGCGTATTTCCGCATTTATTTGAACACTCCCGCCACTTAGAGAAGTGTGGGATTCCTGCTTCAACGCTGCAGCTTACATACGGCGACGTATCGCCGTATACAGAGGCCGCCGGCTCCACAGGCGTTATGGATTCGGACAGTTCCTGCCCTATCGTGATGGTATGCTGTATCACATGCCTATGCCGTATCCCTCAGGTACTCTCTGAGTCCTTCTTTAAGGATGTTCATTGCGGCATTTATGTCACGGTCGTGCGAGGTCCCGCAGACAGGACATACCCAGTGACGGATCTTCAGATCCTTTAACTCACTGTCGGTATTACCGCACACATGGCATGTCTG
>JAFZLL010000016.1 GCA_017551505.1 Eubacteriaceae bacterium | reverse complement strand
TTACTTCCTGTATTTTTCCATGGCCTTTTTCTTGGCTTCCTTCTTCGCTCTCTCTTCGGCTTCCCTGCGGCGGCGCTCCTCCTTGGGATAGTGCCTGGTGTAAGGGTTCTCTTCGAAATAGCCGTTTTTCTCGGCGTATTCGTCGTCCAGCTTCATCATATTCTGTTTGGCCACCCAGGTCATATAGCCGGCGATGACGAAAGTACCGTAGCTGGCGATGAAATAGGGTACAGTATAGATATGCAGAACAAAAGTATTGAGGAGCCAGAATCCCATCATCGCAAAAGTAATGACCGCGCAGATGATGCGTACCTTGTTCCATTTGGCGAAATTGATTTTATCGAGTTTTTCCTGTTCTTCCTTTGTCAGGCTGGGGTCGAGTTTTTCCATGGTGTACTCCTTTGTTTCTGTGTCATTTTACCATAAAACATGTCGTTATCATAGTCTTTTGGATTTATGCCGGTCCCGTTGATATATGACATTGCCCATAGGGATGATATAATATTAAAAAGTGCTTTCTCAGGGATAGCGTGATTCAATAAAGGAGAGATAATAATGCAGACATTAGTAACTAAGAACCTTTCAATCGGTCAGCTGGCAGCCGTTGATGACAGACTCCTTGACGTGCTCCAAAAAAAGCTGGATGTATGTTTCCAGTGCTCCGGAAGCATGATTCAATCTCTGGAATTCTGCTGCGAGAGTTATGGGGTAGACACTGATGAGATCGTAAACTACCTGAACGGTTATTTGGCCGAGAATCCGCGCCGGTAAAGGAAATTCCTTCTAAAGGCTGTACTGGAAAATGAGCCTGCTGTGTGATACAATAATTCAGACAATTATATGAATCGAGGAGAAAAAAATGGCTTTTGAAAGAACCTATATCATGCTTAAGCCCGACTGCGTCAAGCGCGGACTGATCGGTGAAGTCATATCCCGCATTGAGAAAAAGGGATTCAAGATCGAAAACATGAAGATGATCCAGCTGGATGAAAAGATACTGCGTGAGCATTATGCACATATCGCAGACAAGCCCTTCTTCCCGGGCGTGCTGGATTATATGCAGTCCGGACCGGTAGTCGCAATGATCGTTACAGGCGATAACGCCATCAAGGGCATGCGTAATCTTATGGGGCCGACCAACTATGATGAAGCCAAGGGCGGCACGATCCGCGGCGACTTCGCCACTTCCACAGGTGAGAACATCATCCACGGCTCCGACAGTCCCGAAACTGCCGAGGCGGAGATCAAGAGGTTCTTTTCTTAATAGAATGCTTTGAGAGGGGCAATGGCCCCTCTTTTTTTATATGGTGATCGGCTTTATAAGGTGTGCTGCTTACGATTTCGCTGAGATTATATTCCGATGAATTTTCGGGCTGTGGTTTTTTTTAGTGGTATAATGTATATGGGAGAATATATGCTGAATAACATCCGGATACAGAAAGAAGCAAGGGAAAAGCAGACGCTCGCAGAAGCGGCGGCTTTAAGTGCGGATACGGCAGGCCGTCTTAAGCGGGAACCTGACAGCGATATCTATACCTGCTATGAAACAGACCGGGGGAGGATCATCTATTCAAAGGCCTTCCGGCGGCTTAAACACAAAACTCAGGTCTTTATCTCGCCGCAGAGCGACCATATGCATACCCGCCTCACCCATACCCTGGAAGTATACGATATAGCTGATCGCATCGCCTATGCTTTGGATCTGAACCGCGATCTCACCGCTGCAATAGCTTTGGGCCACGATCTTGGACATGCCCCATTCGGACATGCCGGTGAGGATGCATTGAATGAATTCTGCCCGCCTTTTGAGCATAACGCGCAGTCCCTAAGGGTGGTGGATGTATTGGAAGGCGGCAGCGGACTCAATCTTACATACGAAGTACGCGACGGTATCCTCAATCACCGCAGTGCCAACTCGCCTGCGACCCTTGAAGGGAAGGTAGTCAATTTCTCCGATAAGATTGCCTATGTCAACCATGATCTGGATGACGCGCTGGGTGCCGGTGTGCTCACGAAAGCCGATTTCCCCGAGGAGATATTCAGAGAACTTGGTGAGAGCAGCAGGCAGCGGATAGACACGATGATAGAGGATATCGTGCTTCACAGCATGGGTAAGGGTATCGTAGTCAAAGGAGAGGAGATCGGAGGGCTCACCAGCAGGCTCAGGGATATTCTTTTTGAAAAGCTCTATCTTGGAAGTGTTGCCAAAGCGCGTCAGGAAGAGAAGGCCAAAGGCGTGCTGAAAACGCTTTTCGAGTACTTTATAAAGCATCCGGAGGAGATGCCCGAAGAATACATCGTCCGAGGAGAAGGTGATATGCCGCGCAGTGTCTGCGATTACATCGCTGGCATGACGGATAATTACGCGATCGAAAAATACGAAGAGATATTCATTCCCCACCAGTACCTGTAGATATGCCGAGATTTACGAGAAATTTTATCGACAAGGTTATAGACAACGCGGATACGATAGGCATCGTATCGCGGTATACGAAGCTGACTAAGAAAGGAAGCCGTTATTTTGGGCTGTGTCCGTTCCCTGATCATAACGAGAAGACGCCTTCCTTTACCGTAGCTTCGGACAAGCCCCTGTTCTACTGTTTCGGATGCGGGAAGAAAGGGAGCATCCTGGATTTCATCATGCAGATCAATTCCATGAGCTTCACTGAGGCTGTGGAATATCTGGCTAAGGAAGAGAACCTCACCCCGGAGTATGAGAATGACGGAGGCCGTTCCCGGAGTTATTCCTCGAAAAATACACTGTATGAGATAAACCGCCAAAGTGCCAATTTCTATTACAGCTGCCTTTTGAAAAACAAAGGAGCGTTAAGCTATCTGTACAACAGAGGCATCGGGGAGAGCGCGATCAAGACCTTCGGCCTCGGCTATTCACCGTCTGACAACAGCCTGTATAAGTTCCTTCTCCAAAAGGGCTTTAAGAAGGAAGATATAATTGCCTCGAGTCTTGCCCGAAGCAATGAGCGTGGGGTTTACGATTATTTCCGCGACAGGATCATGTGCCCTATCCAGGATGTGACCGGACACGTGGTAGGGTTCGGCGGGAGGGTGATGCGGAAAGGCCAGGAGCCCAAATACCTGAATTCGCCTGAAACACCTGTATTCATAAAGAATTCGACGCTCTACAACCTGAACCGGGCAAAAAGCTTTACTTCCGCGCAGCCTCTTATAATGGTAGAAGGATACATGGACGTTATCGCCCTCTTCGACAGGGGAGTGAAAAATGTCTGTGCCACCCTTGGGACAGCCCTCGGGGAAAACCATGCAAAACTGATAAAGCGTTTCACGAATGACGTCATCCTCTGCTACGACGGAGATGCCGCAGGCCGTAACGCCGCGCTGAGCAAAAGCTCGATATTGGAAAACAACGGTCTCAACGTAAAGGTGCTCGTATTGCCTGACGAGCATGATCCGGACAGCTACATAAGGGAATACGGGAAAGAAAAATGGGACGAGGCCGTCAAGACTGCGGTGTACACCACTGATTTCCGCATTGGACAGCTCCTTAGGGCATATGACGTAAATGACGTCAATCAGAAGAGCGAATTCCTGACCAAAGCCGCAGAAGCGGTGACTGAGGTAAAGGACGAGGTGAAATGGGATTATTATACCCGTATCCTCGCAGAAGCCTCCGGAGCGGACGTGGAAACGGTGCGCAGCCGTATTTACGATACAGCCAGGAGAGCCAAGACTGAGGCTGAACGCTATCAGGACAGGACCGTGCGCGCAGGCAAAGAGGAAAAAGCGGAGAATGCAGCCCCGCCGGCGGATAAAAAGGTCCTGGAGCTTCTGGGCTTCATAATGGCTGACAGGGATAATTACGAACAGTTTGTTTCTATGGGCGGCACTGCGGAGCTGTTCGAGAGTGAGGCTCTGGATCTTTACAGGGCTATAGAAGATCTGTATAAGGAAAATACGTTTGACATATCGAAAAAACTGATATACAATGACAAAGTTACACAGACAGCGGCAGCTGCCGACGCCTATGCGGATTCCTTCGATGCAGGGGAGTTAGGGGAAAGGATCAAGACCCTGACTAAAACCCGTCTGAACTCACATCTGCAGACCATAAAGGGCAGGCTGGACCGCCTGAATGGAAATGACACAGAAGAGGAAGCAGAACTGCTGACGGAATATGCCAGGATAAAGAAGATGCTGCTGGGTCTATCAACGGAGGTGTAATCATATGAGCAACAATATCAATATCGATGAATTACTGGCCGGCAATGAAGAACTCATGAGCCGTGTGGAAGCGCTGAAAAAACTTTCGAAAGAGGAAGGCGGGATCCATTTTGAGGAGTTTGCTTCTGCCCTTAACGGGCTGGATATCACCGATGAGCAGAGCGAAGCCGTATTCGATTACCTGACAAAGGAACCGGGAATGGCTTTTGATTCCTTTACCGATGAGCTGATGAAGGAAGATACCGAGGACGACCTGCTCGTGGTCGCCGATGACGGGGAGGTGATCTTCCCGAATAAGGAGATCGCGAAGGAAGAGATCTCATCGGACGACGCGATAAATATCGCCGACCCTGTCAGGCTGTATCTCAAGGGGATAGGCAAAGTGTCCCTTCTTACCGCCGAGCAGGAGGTCGAACTCGCAAAAAGGATAGAAGCCGGTGATAAGGAAGCCAAGAAAGAGCTTTCGGAAGCGAACCTGAGGCTCGTGGTCTCCATCGCGAAGCGCTATGTAGGAAAAGGAATGCAGTTCCTGGATCTCATTCAGGAGGGCAACCTTGGATTGCTGAAGGCCGTGGATAAGTTCGACTACACCAAGGGCTACAAATTCTCTACATATGCCACATGGTGGATCCGCCAGGCGATCTCCAGGGCTATCGCGGATCAGGGGAGGACGATCAGGATACCGGTGCACATGGTGGAGACCATAAATAAGATGGTACGCACCGAGAGGAACCTCGTACAGGAATTGGGCAGGGATCCTACCAATGCCGAGATCGCCGCAAGGATGAACATAAGCGAAGAGAAGGTCGTGGAAATAAAAAAGATCGCTCAGGAGCCTGTATCTCTCGAAACACCTATCGGTGAGGAAGATGACAGCCATCTGGGAGATTTCATTCCCGATGAAGACGCGCTTGCGCCTGAGGACGTGGCAAGCTATATGCTCCTGCGCGAACAGCTGTTTGAGGTGCTCGATACCCTTACGGAAAGGGAGGCTAAAGTGCTGAAGCTGAGATTCGGACTGGAAGAAAGCCGTCCGAGAACGCTGGAGGAAGTCGGGGACATTTTCAAGGTCACCAGGGAACGCATCCGCCAGATAGAGGCCAAGGCCCTGCGCAAGCTCCGTCACCCGACGAGGAGCAAGAAGCTGAAGGATTACCTCTAAAGATAAGAGGCTGTTAAATCGAAATGTACCCCCTTTGCTGGACACTGCCGGCAAAGGGGGTACATTATCATATGAGACTCTCTTTTATTCCATTAAAATGACCTTCTGTTAGAAACGTCCCTGGCTGCCGCCATGCGTACGGCCCGAAGAGCTCTTATGAGTGGTGCTCGTTGGCTCATTTTCGTCCCGGCCCCTTCTGCCGCCGTTATCCTGTCTGGTCCTTCTGACTCTGGAGACCTCGCTGTACAGGAATACGTCGTTTCCATGATCGACGACGGGCTCTCCCGCGAAATAATTGTTCGCGGTGCGTTTGCGGCTCACGGTCTTATGAGAGCTTTTTATACCACCCATCCAGATCGCACTTGCCAAAGCACCGATCCCGAGACTGCCTCCCAGCCATGCGGGATTTCCGGCATCGTCATCGCCCCCGCCGCCGCCATTATTGGTTCCGTAAGGATGACCTTCGTCCGCCATCCTGAGCAGTTCGTCACATGTCTCGGCATATTTGATAAATCCGCGCTCGAAGTCCCCGCTGCTCAGATACGGAGTGATCTTATCCATCAGGTAATCCTGCGCCGCATCATTGACTGCCGTGATGCCATAGCCTGAGGTCGAGATGGCCCAGGATGAATCTCCGAGACTGATGACCAGCATGATTCCGCTGCCGGAGGCTCCGTAGCCATAGCCATTGTAATCGAAGTAATCATCGGCAAAGGCCGAGATATCCCTGCCGCCGGTCGAATTGACCAATACTACGGCGACATCGCAGCGGCGCTTCTCGCTTACAGCGTCGAGTGACGCCAGTACATTGGCTTCCTCTGAAGCAGTTAGAACATCTACCTCGTCCACGAGCCTTGTGGGATGCCCCGTCGTTCCACCGCCTCCGTAATTAGCGCCGGCGAGGATCTCGTATGCTTTTGATATATAGGCGCTGACGCATTCGGCATCATTGTTTCCTGTCATGAAGGCGTTCCACAGCGCCGTCTGTTCGCTGTTGCCTATAATATTGGAAGCGGGACCCGACGTGTAAAAGTAATACACGTTCTGTTCCATATCTATGGAGAGGCAGAGCACGCTGCCGGCGAAATCCTGAATGCTACAGTAAGATGCAGTCCAGTTCTCGATTCCTTTGCCTTCGGTCGAACCGATGAGGCAGAAAATGATATCCACTCCCACCGCAGCAGAAGCGCTGTCGGCCTCTTGATTCAGTCTGGCCAGGTCCTGGGTCGAAATGGAACCGTAGGAATCATAGACCCGGGGGAACCTTTCCGCGAATACGGTCCCGGATAGCAGGAGGACCAAAGCGATTATTGTGATAAAAGATAATAGCTGTTTTCTTTTCATACCGTCCTCCTTACAGAAGCCTTAAGAGCCAGCTCAGGGCATAGACCGCGGCTGCGATACCCGCGAACCTGATTGCGAAGCCTTTCCAGTAGAGTCCCTTATCCACCGGAAGATTTCCGACGAATTTGCCGGTCTGCCCGTTCATGGCAAAAGTGTAAGGGGTGCCGTTATATCTGGTGGTGAGCATCCATACCGGAAGCAGCGCATATTTGACTTTGCCGTTGTAAAGACGTATGCTGCTGTTCGCCGGTACGACAGAGGAATATCCGCTTACCGTCGAACGGAAGAAATCCTCCACGCTCTCCTTTGCTCTCTGATTGGCTCTGGGCACGCAGTCCTCTGCAGGAACATTGAACTTGTCCGCGAAGAAGCCGGAAAGATAAGCTGTCTGGAAATCCACAGCCTGAGAATAATCGAAGGGCTCGATGGATTCGGTCAGGTCATCTGCAAACTTCGTATCCCCGTCGACAGGGATGTTTGAGAAAGCCGCCCGCCCGCTCCGCGTAACGAGATAGTGACTGGTCTCGGTATAATCAAAATCCCCGTCGCTCCAGCGGCGCACCGTCGATGCGTCATAACGCATATGGGCGTTCGCATCAGCGTCGAAGAGCCAGAACGGGATATACACGCCCTTTATCTCGTCGATGTGGTTCTGGTCCGTGAAGGTACGTGGAAGAAGTTTTTTATCTTTATAATAGTTAAGAAGGGCTTGTTTGGCCTGATTCTTATCCAACTTGAAAGGGATGACCAGGTCCGGTTTGAGCTCTCCTGAAAGCTGGCCTCCCATGACTACCGGGTTGCCGCAGAATGGACAGGAGGAAGCTGCAGTGTTTTCGTCAGAAACGATCTGGGCTCCGCAGGACTGGCAGGAATAGACCCTCATCCCTTCAGCTATGGACGGATCGATATATTCGTCCGTCGGCCTTCCCCAATCCATGTTGTCCTGTGCATCCTTTGCCATCTCCTCCTCATAGGATCTGAGGGTGGAAAGATCGAAGATGTTGTCGCAGAAGGGGCATTTCATTTGCTGGCTGGCGGCGTCGAACTGTATCGCACCGCCGCAGCAGGGACATTTGTATTCTAGTACTTCCGACATTTTTATCTCCTGTTTGATTATGTCGGGGAGTCCGCGGGGGACTCCCTTCTTTACACAGTTTGCTGTCCGTTTACCTTATCGAATATCACATAGAAGGAATTCCCGGGTGTATCGTCTTCTCCCTCGTTGGAATAGAACTCTGTGAAAATGAGGGAGAACGGGGGCTGAGCTTCTGACGGCACCTCGAAAGCAGCTGATAATGCCACTGTCTCATGGGCTTTAAGGTCATAAGCAGGAAGCCCTTCCTGTGCTCCTGCTGATATCCCCGCTTCGTTTGCCAATTTCAGATCAGTCATATCATAGGCAAGAAGGAAATCGCCTTCATGCACCGTTATATCGCTTCCCGAGGTGTTGGTTATCTCGATCGTTACGATGAGACAGCGCTTCCCGTCTCCGACGGGGGAGGAGTCATATGTATCGGAAAAAGAACATTCCGTCACCTTGTAATCGAACAGCAGGGTGGAGAGGGTGTCTCCGATAAATGCTCTCTGGTATCCGCCGGTCAGGCGTCCCTTATCGTCGGTCACTGCTTCTATGATCCCTTGTGTGCGGGAGTAGCCCTTCACGGTGTAATCGGCCTCGCGTCTTGCCATACAGGAAGACGCGAGCAGAAACATGACTGACGCTATGACCAGCACCGAAAATCTCTTCATGTGGTTTATGCAGTAATATCCTTGCCGCCTTGCTCAGCTTCTCGGCTTGCCGCAGTTGGAACAGAACTTGCCGCCTTTATTGACGGTGCCGCACTCGCAGGTCCATTCATCGGCCGCCGGTCTCGGCTTGCCGCAATTGGAGCAGAAATTGCCGGTATTCACAGTGCCGCATTCGCATTTCCATTCGTTGGTCTCCGGCTTCGGCTTGCCGCAGTTGGAG
>JAFZLL010000015.1 GCA_017551505.1 Eubacteriaceae bacterium | reverse complement strand
TCTCTTCGCAAAAAACGCCGAGGACTGCGACATCAGCGTTATAGAAGGCGTGATGGGCTTCTACGACGGACTGAGCCTCACGTCGGTAAAAGCGAGCACCTGCGAAGTGGCAGAGATCACAAACAGCCCCACGGTACTGATCCTCAATGCAAAAGGGGCTTCACTTTCGGTACTGGCCGTGATCGAAGGCTTTGTCAATTTCCATAAAAACAACATATGCGGGGTCATTCTGAACCAGTGCACCGCTTCCACTTATCAGACTTTGGCAAATGCGATCACAGATCATTTTGGAGGTAAGATCACCCCGCTGGGATTCATGCCGACGCTGACGGATGCAACACTCGGCAGCCGGCATCTGGGCCTTATTACCGCGGAAGAGATCTCTGACCTGAAGGAAAAGCTTGCTATTATGGCCGAACAGGCTGAAAAGACGATAGATATACCCGGGTTGATAGCATTGGCTGATAGCGCCGGAGAAGTGGAATTCGAGCCTGTGGAGATAGAGAAAAACGATGACCCTGTCCGTATTGCAATCGCAAAAGACAAGGCTTTCTGCTTTTATTATGAGGACAGCCTCAATGCTCTCAGGGAGATGGGCGCGGAACTGGTGAGTTTCAGTCCTGTAAATGACGCGAGCCTTCCGGAGGATATCGACGGGCTGTACCTCGGAGGAGGTTACCCTGAGCTTTATGAAGAAAAGCTGAGCAGCAACGTAACCATGAAGGAAAGCATATTGAAGGCGGTCAGCGGAGGTCTGCCGACTATAGCCGAATGCGGAGGCTTCATGTATCTTACGGAAGATATCGACGGATACCCGATGGTAGGGCTGCTCAAAGGCTCCTGCCGGGATACAGGCAAGCTTACACGCTTCGGATACGTGACTCTGCATGCGCAGGGGGACAATATGCTCACTAAGGCCGGAGGGACGATAGCTGCCCATGAGTTCCATCACTGGGACTGCGAGTTCACAGGGGTGGACTTTAAGGCAAAAAAGCCAAGCGGAAGAGAATGGGAGTGCGTCTTCGCCACAGACACTCTCTACGCCGGTTTCCCTCATTTCCATTTCTACGCAAACTTGGATTTCGCAAGGAATTTTTACAATAGCTGCTTAAAGGAGAAACACAAGAATGATTGAAAACATCGAGCCTTCGGCTATAGAGACCCGCAGCTTCGAGATCATCACGGAAGAGCTTGCCCGCCTTGGCAAGGTCATCCCGAAGGAAAACGAACTGGTGGTAAAGAGGGCCATACACACCACTGCTGACTTTGAATATGCCGATAACCTCGTTTTTTCGGAAGACGCGGTGAAGAAGGGCATTGAGGCATTCAAATCCGGCTGCGACGTAGTCACCGATACCCAGATGATCAAGGCCGGCATGAATAAGACGATCCTCGCCAAACTTGGAGGAGAAGCTCATTGCTTCATAGCGGATGAAGATGTGGCGAAAGAAGCCAAAAGCAGGGGAGTCACACGCGCGCTGGTCTCGATGGAGAAAGCCGCAAGGCTTGCAAAACCCTGTGTTTTCGCTATCGGCAACGCTCCAACTGCCCTTATAAGACTGCATGAATTAATCGATGCCGGCGAAGTCAAGCCGCTGCTGGTCATCGGCGTGCCTGTGGGATTCGTTAATGTCGTTGAGAGCAAGGAGCTTATAATGCAGTCCGATGTGCCGTATATCGTGGAAAAAGGCCGCAAAGGCGGCAGCAATGTGGCGGCGGCGATTCTCAACGCCATAATGTACCAGATAACTCGCTGATGGAAGAATATGTGATTAAAGACGGCAAAAAGCTCCGTCTGGGATATACTACCGGAAGCTGTGCCGCTGCGGGTTCAAAGGCTGCGGCATGGATGCTGCTGACAGGGCAGAGAAAAGATAAGATCACGATCATGACCCCGAAGGGGATCGAGCTGAACCTTGACGTTGAGGATATCCAGATGTCTGAGGACAGCGTCACCTGCGCGATCCTTAAAGACGGCGGCGATGACCCCGATGTTACCACCGGCTCCTATATCTATTCCACGGTTTCTCTTACGGATAAGCCCGGGGAAGTCCATATCGACGGAGGCAAAGGCGTGGGACGCGTCACTAAACCCGGACTGGACCAGCCGGTTGGCGCTGCGGCGATCAATTCGGTCCCTCGCAGGATGATCGATGAGAATGTGCGCGAAGTAGCACAGCTTATGGATTACACAGGAGGGTTTAACGTCATCATCTCCATTCCCAACGGCGAAGCGCTCGCGGATAAGACTTTTAACCCCCGACTCGGGATAGTTGGCGGAATATCTGTCCTTGGGACCTCAGGTATCGTTGAACCGATGAGTGAAGCGGCGCTGGTGGATACCATCAAAGTGGAATTGAAGCAAAGAAGAGCACAGGGGCGCGAATACGCTCTTCTTGCTCCTGGCAACTACGGCACGGAATACATCGAGCATGGACTGAATATAGATCCGCTGGTCTCTGTCATGACCTCAAACTTTATTGGGGATTCCATAGATATCTGCAGGGATCTTGGCTTCAAGGGGGCTCTTCTGGTCGGCCATGTGGGCAAGCTGGTCAAACTGGCCGGAAATATGATGAACACCCATTCCAAATACGGGGATTGCCGTGTCGAGATACTTTCCGCTTATGCCGGGCTTTATGGCATCACGCCTGAGAATGTGGCGGAAATGCTTGAGTGCGTGACCTGTGACGAGGCTATCCGCGTCATGAGGGAACAGGGCGGCGGCATTGATGAGAAAGTTATGGCCAAGGTCATAGAACGTGCGGAGTATTTCCTTAACAGAAGGTCTTCGCCGATGGAAATCGGAATGCTCATCTTCTCTAAAAAATACGGTTTATTGGGGAAAACCAGTAACTGCGATACATTACTGCAAAAGATAACGGAGGAAACACAATGATACATTTTGTAGGAGCGGGCAGCGGAGCTGTCGACCTGATAACTGTCAGGGGAGCCAAACTTCTGAGTGAGGCAGATGTAATAATATACGCCGGTTCACTGGTCAATCCGGAGCTATTGAGTTACGCGAAAAAAGACTGTGAGATATATGACAGCGCAAAGATGACACTTGAGGAAGTGCTGGATGTCGTCAAAGCTGCCGAAGAGTCAGGAAAGACCACAGTGCGTCTGCATACAGGAGATTCCAGCATCTACGGAGCCGTGCGCGAACAGTTTGACGAGCTGGATAAGCTGGGAATCGAATATGACGTAACTCCTGGCGTAAGCTCGTTCTGCGGCGCAGCTGCTTCATTGAAGACCGAATATACCCTTCCGGATGTCAGCCAGACCGTCATTATAACAAGGGAAGCGGGAAGGACTCCGGTACCGGAAAGGGAATCCATAGAGAAACTCGCGGCTCATCAGGCGACTATGATAATGTTCCTTTCCACTTCATTGACAGAAAAGCTTCAGGAGGATCTTCTCTCTGGAGGATACAACAAGGAAACCCCTGTAGCTATCGTATATAAAGCGACCTGGCCTGATGAAAAGATCTTCAGATGCACAGTCGGTACTCTGCATGATACCGTTGTGAAGAGCGGTATCAAAAACACGGCGCTGATAATCGTCGGAGGATGCATGGGGGACGAGTATACGCGCTCTAAGCTTTACGACCCGTCATTCACTACCGGATTCAGGAAGGCTCACGAATGAATATTGCCGTATTCGCTTACAGCAAAAAGGGCTGCGAGACCGCCAGACGAGTCATGGAATTACTGCCTGATGACTCCGTATCGGCCTATGCGGCTTCGCGTCTGAAAGAGGACGGGTTTGGAACGATTCCTCACAACAGCAAGGATTTTTACGGCGAATGGTTTTCCTGGGCGGACGCAATGATATTCGTTGGTGCGTGCGGGATAGCCGTCAGGGAGATTGCTCCTCATGTCAGGGATAAACGCACCGATCCGGCAGTGATCGATATAGATGAACTTGCCAGGTTCGTCATCCCGATTCTGTCCGGGCATATCGGCGGGGCCAATGATCTGGCCTACAGGATTGCAGCAGCTCTCGGATCAACACCCGTCATAACCACTGCTACCGATATCAATGCTAAATTTGCCGTGGACAGCTGGGCGGTCAAGTGCGGATACAAAATCGGGAATATGACCGCTGCCAAGATGGTGTCTGCCAGGATACTGGAAACGGACATACCGATCACCAGCGATTTCCCGATTGCGGGGAACCTCCCCAACGGGCTTGTACTGGGAGAGAGCGGAGATATCGGGATATATGTCGGGTATAAGGACAGAAAACCTTTCAAGATGACGCTTTCTATTTTCCCTCAGATTATACATCTGGGGATAGGCTGCCGCAGGGATATCAGCCATACGGCAGTTGAGGAGGCTGTCATGGCTGTGATGGAGGCAAACGGGCTCGATATGAGGGCAGTTAAATCCGTCTCATCGATCGATATTAAAGCAGATGAACAGGGCCTCATTACTTTCTGCCAGAAGAATACACTGCCTTTCGTCTGTTACAGCGCAGAAGATCTGATGACGGTGCAGGGTGATTTTTCCCGCTCCGAGTTTGTCGAAAGCGTGACCGGTGTAGATAATGTTTGCGAAAGATCCGCTCTTATGGGTGCGGATGAATTGATAGTAAAAAAGACTGCAT
The DNA here is from genome assembly GCA_017551505.1 of Eubacteriaceae bacterium. Taxonomy (GTDB): domain Bacteria; phylum Bacillota; class Clostridia; order Eubacteriales; family Anaerofustaceae; genus JAAYHF01. Next base: position 4,005 of record JAFZLL010000015.1, on the reverse strand, counting down.
TGAACGGAGTTACCGTTGCGGCGGCCATAGAAAAAACGGAGGTAAAATTTGGCTAAGCTTAGTGTTGTGGGCATTGGCCCCGGAAATTACGAAAACATGACGGTCAGGGCAGATGAGGCTCTGAAGAACTGCGAAGTCATAATCGGCTATTCTACCTATGTGGACCTGGTCAAGGGCCGCTATCCGGATAAGGAGTTCAAGACCACTCCGATGACAAAGGAGGTGCAGCGTTGCCAGATGGCCATCGATACGGCCAAAGAAGGAAAGGACACTGCCATGGTGTGTTCCGGTGACAGCGGCATTTACGGTATGGCTGCTTTGATCTATGAGCTCAAAGGCGAAGACAAAGAACCTGAGGTAGAGATCATCCCCGGGCTCACTGCAGCCTGCAGCGGCGGTGCCCTCCTCGGTGCCCCGCTTACACATGATTTTGCCGTCGTTTCAATGAGCGACCGGCTCACTCCATGGGATAAGATCACAGCAAGGCTTGAATGCGCAGCCCAGGCAGATTATTCTATCGTGATATACAACCCTGCCAGCCATGGCAGACCTGATTACCTTAAGAAAGCATGCGAGATCCTGCTGAAATACCTTCCCGAGGACAGACCATGCGGAATCAGCCGCAATATCGGACGCGAGGGGGAGAGCGAACGCGTATTGACTCTCGGAGAATTGAAGGACGCAGAAGTAGATATGTTCTGCACGGTATTTATCGGAAATGCAATGACAAAGATCATCGGAGGAAAGATGGTCACTCCGAGAGGCTACAAAGATGTATAATTTCTGCGTCTTTGCGGGGACGACAGAGGGCAGGGAACTTGTTGAATTCTTAAGCTCCCAAAACGCAAAGACGACTGCAAGCGTAGCTACAGAATACGGAAAGACGCTGCTGACACCTTCCGAGAATCTCACGATCTCCGCGAAAAGGCTGCCTGTTGACCAGATAATCGAGCTGTTTCAGAGAGAACGGTTCGATCTTGTCATCGATGCCACGCACCCCTATGCGGAAAGCATCACGGAGAGTGTAAGCAAAGCCTGTGAGCAGACGGGCACGAGGTATCTGAGGCTCCTGAGGAATGTGGGGGCCGAGAATGAGGACGGGATATTCGTGGAATCCGTGGAAGCGGCTGCTGAATATCTGAACACTACCTCAGGAAATATCTTCATAACTACGGGCTCCAAGGAACTCGGAAAGTATGTTTCCATCGAAAACTTCGCTGACAGGGCATACGCCAGAGTGCTGCCTATGGAAGCGTCGATCGCTTCATGCGTTTCAGCGGGGCTCCAGCCGTCGCATATCATCGCAATGCAAGGCCCATTTACGGAAGAGGTAAATGAAGCCGTCATGAAGATGATCAACGCCAAGTACATGGTAACAAAGGACGGGGGCAGCACGGGAGGCTTCGCGGAAAAGTATAACGCGGCTATGAACCTCGGCGTCAAGATGGTTATCATAGGGCGTCCGGCTCAAAAGGAAGGCCTGGATTATTCCGGTGTGATCGACCTCCTGTGCAGGGAATACGGGATGGAAAGAAACCCGCTCGTATCCATCGTCGGCATCGGCGGAGGCAAGGACTCGCTTACAGCCAGAGCACTTGCCGTGATCGAGGATTCCGACTGCCTTCTGGGCACAGAGCCGCTCCTTGACGCATTTGCTCATATGGGCAAGGCATCTGTGAAAGCGGCTTCGGCTGACGAGGTGATATCGTGCATAAGATCCGATTCCATCCACAGCCGTTTTGCCGTGCTTATGGCATTTGACCCCGGTATGGAACACTGCACGGAGGAACTCGTCAAAGGCCTTTCCGGCTGCCGCGTGGAGATCATCCCGGGCATAAGCGGCATTTCACAGCTCAGCGCCAGATTAGGTATATCGTATGATAATATCCCTGTGGTGGATATCGATCAAAAGGACAGTCTTCCGGTCCTTGCGATTAAGAGGAACGGGAAGGTATTTATAAGCGGTACCCCGGAAAACTTCAGGTCCCTTATGGATGAGATGACGGCTGCCGGACTTGGCTCATGCCAGGTGAGTCTCGCAGACGATCCGGGAAGGAGCGGCGCAGAACTATCCGTGAAGACTGCACAGGAGATTTCCGGACAGACATTTGCAGGTGCTTCACTTATAGCGCTGGTGGAAAATAAAGCCGCTAAAGCAGTCATCACTCCCGGGCTGCCCGATGAACAATTCCAGAGGGGAGAAGGCGAAGGAGGGGTGATCCCCATGACCAAGAGCGAGGTCCGCGCTGTCTGCATTTCCAAGCTGGCTCTTTCGAAGGATTCCGTCTGCTGGGATGTCGGGGCAGGCACCGGGTCCATCTCTGTCGAAATGGCACTGGCGTCCGTGCGGGGAAGCGTGTACGCCATAGAAAAGAATGCGGACGCAGTTGATCTCATAGAGTTCAATAAAAACAGATTCTCCGTATCCAACCTCAACATAGTTGCCGGCATGGCTCCCGATGCACTGTACGATCTGCCTGCCCCTACGAATGTCTTCATAGGCGGTTCCTCCGGTAATATGCGCGAGATAATACAGACTGTCATCGATAAGAACCCTGACGCCAGGATAGTTGCCACCGCAGTCTCAATGGAATCGATCTCCGAGATAATGGCATCGATGGACAGCTTTGGCTTCAAGTTCCAGGAGATCGTTCTGCTGAACGCCGCAAGAAGCAGGAAGGTCGCCAGATACCATATGATGATGGGACAGAACCCCATACACATATTTACGATGCAGGGTGTAAAAGCCTAGTAACCACAGAAAAGTAATGTATCATAGCAGTAAGATAGATAATCTGGAGGGAGAAAAATATGGAGAATGAAAATAACCGGCAGTTCGGCAGTGACGTATCCGGTGAATCTGAACAGAAAGACAGGGCATTTTTCCGTGACATCCATCTCAGCGTGGTCATACCCGATGATGCTGCGGTTCAGAATGCAGAGGACGAACATTTCTATTACGTTTTCCATGTAGCGGATCATAAGGGATCCTCATCTATACCGTATGTTATTTTAGGTGCCTACAATTTCAGCCATCCGGAAAACTTCTTCCCATCATTCTTGAACTTCATGAAGAAGAGCTACCCGGATATCAAGGTCGCGGAGTCCGAGACCACCGTATTCCTTGGAGGCAAACAGATGACACGCGTCATATATGAATACAATATCTCAGGTTATACCTGCCGTGATACAAGGATCGCCTGGCCCTCCGATGGCCTCGTCTACATGTTCGGCTCAAAGGAGATACCCGAGATCAATTATTATGTCGGAACTCTCCTTGAGAAAGTCGCCGGCAGCGCTGAGCTTATCTGAGGAAGTACAACCGACCTCATGTGTGAATAATAAACATGAACGAAAAAAAGCGGTCCCCGGGACAGCAGTCCCGAGGACCGCTTTTAACATACACAATATGGCCATCTGTGGTATAATGACCATAGTGTTAAGGGAAGAGGTGGCATATGAAGGACGATAAGGTTTTGTTTATAACTCAGTTTTCAGCCCTGATCGCGGTAGAGGCTATCTTCTGTTTTACTCCTCTGGGATCCCTGCCTGCTCTCGGCCCGATCGTTGCGACCCTGATGATGATCCCTGTGATCATAACCTCGCTGCTCATGGGTATGGCTGCAGGTGCTGCTATGGGCGCTGTTGCGGGACTTTTCAGCTTTTTGGTCTGGACGTTCACGCCGCCTTCGCCGGTCACTGCTTTTCTGTTCACCCCGTTTTACTATCTCGGCGAATATTCCGGCAATTTCGGCAGCCTGGTCATTTGCTTCGTCCCACGGATCCTTGCCGGTATGATCGCGGCTGCGGTCTATAATACCGGCATGAAAGTATCGGGGAAAAACGAAGTATTCAAGATGGCGGCAGCGTCCGCTTTGGGCAGTCTGACGAATACTTTCGGTGTGATGGGCGGCATCTGGCTGTTTTTCGCGAAACAGTATTCTGCCCTGGCCGGAAGATCCATGCCGGCGATAATCGCCCTTACCGTGCTAACCAGCGGGATCC
>JAFZLL010000014.1 GCA_017551505.1 Eubacteriaceae bacterium | reverse complement strand
GTCTCCTCCCCCGCCGAAGCTTCGTACTCGAATACCGAACGCTTGAGCTCCGCCAGATTGTCGAGTTTATCGGTCCTTCCGGCAAGTCTGAGGTATTCCTCGTAACCGCTGTCCGCCAGGAGCCCCGTGAGCAGGTCAGTGAGCTTCATCTCATCCGCCCCGTCCCTGTAGGTCTCTATGAGCTCGACATATCTCGAAGCGCCGGTATTCCTGAAGAGCTGGTCGTTCAGGTGTTCTTTAAGGGCATTATACAGCGTTATCCCTTCGTTGCGGGATACTTCGCTGAGGAATTCGATACGTTTTCTGCCTATATTGCGCCTGGGCTCGTTGACCGTACGCAAAAACGCGATATCATCTGCGCTGACCGTCATCCTCAGATAGCACAGCACATCCTTTATCTCCTTGCGCCGGTAGAATTCAACCCCGCTGTACAGCACATACGGTATCTTGGCTGAAAACAATGCCTCTTCCACGTTGCGTGAGATATAGTTGGCGCGGTAGAGTATCCCGATCCTCGAATAATTCAGTCCCTCTTCATGCAGCTTAGCAATATTCTCCGCGATCCATTTGCTCTCCTCCTTGGGATCCTTCGCGTGAAGATAAAGAGGCTTGGGGCCGTCCCCGCGATATGCCCTGAGGTCTTTCGGGATCCTCTGCTTATTGAACGATATCAGAGTGTTGGCCGCGGAAAGGATCTGAGGCGTACAGCGGTAGTTTAGATCCATGATGATGCTCTTGGCATTCTCATGGGTCTTTGCGAAATTGAGCATGAAACGCACATCGGCTCCGCGCCATGTATATATGGTCTGGTCAGGGTCGCCTACCACGAAAAGGTTGCCGTGATAGGAGGACAGTATCTCCGAAAGAGCGTACTGGTCCTTATCGATATCCTGGTACTCGTCTATCATTATATATTCGAGGCGTTTGGTCCATTTGTCCCTTATATCCTCTCTGGTCCTGAGAAGATGCAGAGGGAAATAGATAAGATCGTTGAAATCCAGCCCGAAGAGCTTGCGCTGCTCGTAGTAATACCTGTAGGCGATCCTGTCCTTAAGGGTCTCAGCCTGCCGGGCGGCTTTGAGTATATCGCCGATATCGGTCGAGGTGACAAGGGGCACGTAGTCCGTCTGACCTTTTTTTATCTCGATATAGTCGGACATCTCTCTTACCGTCATCTGCTTTGAGGTGACGCCGTATTCGGCGAAAAGATTCTTGAGTATGCTGTCCTTATCCTCGCTGTCCATCACCACGAAGGCCTCCGGATAGCCCAGGGCGTTGAATTCCTCCTTGAAGAAGAGTGCTCCGAAACCGTGGAAGGTGGTGACATAGCCGAGGTCCTTGTCCGGCAGCATCGTCCTGATGCGCTTCTTCATCTCATAGGCGGCCTTGTTGGTGAAGGTGACGCACAGGACCGCCGAAGGGGAAACGCCGAGTTCGGAGACGATATAGGCGAACCTGGAAGCCAGAGTCTTGGTCTTTCCGCTCCCCGCGCCGGCCACGACGCAGACATTGCCCTCCGTGGTGCGGACGGCTTCGGCCTGCCTTTCATTGAGCTTATCGAAGATATCGGCGGATTGTTCCATGTTTTTCTCCCGGAGAATTATACCAAAAATGAGGGATAAAAAAAACCGCCGTATGAACGGCGGCGTAATATGTCAGTGATCAGTCTATGAGGACGCAGGCTACATAGGTCAGAGTGCCCGGCCCGTAATAGTATTTGACGTCGTTTGCGGTGCACACGTCGCTCACCACCATGCCGTTCGCCTCCATCGAGTGGGTGAGCTTGTCGGGGAAGCGGCAGGGCTCGTCGGGATAGGTGCATTTCCTGCACCTGTGGCAGCCTCCCGTGCCGATGAGCATGCAGCCGGGATAAACGCTCTTTATGTAATCGCTGAAGGCGGCAAAGTTCCTGCCGTGATCGGCCGCGGCCTGCATCATGGAATCCACGTCGAACTGATCTTCAAGTTCGGCTGTCGTCTGCAGCAGCAGCCCGTGACTGTATTTATTTATCCTCTCCTGACACTCCTCAATGGTGCCGCAGCCGGGAGGGCATGCCCAGCTGGTGTCGTACGCCCTGCATCTGGCGCAGTCGGCGCGGACCTCTTCGCGGCATACTATGGTGGATACGTCCATCTCGAAAACACGGGTAAAGCCTATCTCAAGGGCTTTGTTCTTTATCTCTTCAAAATTCTCCATACCTCAGTCACCTTTCGAATATTATTATACACCTGCTTGGAGGGTTTAAAGCAAAACGGAGAAAGCATCGCTCTCTCCGTTTAGATCATCCAAATGATGAGCTCTCAGTGCGTATAGAAGATGCCGCAGATGGAATCCAGCGGACGCAGGATCCCGCGTTCGTCGATGGTCGCGCCGATCTTTTCGAAGTCATCGCCCAGAAGCGAGCATATATAGCAGCTGTCGATGACATCCCAGCCCTCCGTATCTCCGGGGGCTACATAATCAAGATTCTTGTCATCGGGGCACTGGGAGAAGATATACGCCCTGAGCGCATCGATAGCCGAATACACCGCGTCGCTCAGGTACATGCTCCAAAGACTGTCAAAGACGACCTTATCCTTATCCTCGGGACGGTCCCCGCTTGTCGCAGCATATACGAAAGTCCTCTTCGCCCCTGCAAGAAGTCCTTCAAGTATCGGGATCTCGAACATCCTTCCTTCCACCATCGCTCCCCCGGGGGCGGAGCGTACACCGAATATCTCCTTGATCACGGCCTTGGGCTTGATCAGTTTTTGGGCATATTCAAATGTCTCATCTATCTCATCGGCAAAGGGGGAGTCCTTCCTCACATGCCATTTTTCCGACATCCTGGGTATGTCGATAGATACTTTTATATCGTCCAGTAATACAGCATTCATATTTCTCTCCTTTTATTCGATTTATTATAATAGCATCTTTTTTTAAAAATCAATGCTTTTATACGATTTGGATAAAAACATTGAACGTATTATAATGATAAGACAAGACAGTATTCTTAACGGAGGCATATGAAAATGATAGCTCTCGGCAGCGATCACGCTGGTTTCGCGCTGAAACAGACACTTGAAGCGTATTTGAAGGAAAAAGGATATGAGACCCACGACTACGGCACCTACGATGAGAACCGGTGCGACTATCCGGTGTATTCTTACAAGGTCGCCAAGGCCGTGGCTGAAGGCAAAGCCGATAAGGGCATCCTCGTCTGCGGCACGGGCGTCGGTTCTTCGATAGCGGCGAACAAAGTGCACGGAGTCCGCTGCGTCTGCTGTTCGGACCCTTATTCCGCCGAGCTCTCCAGGCGTCATAATGACAGCAACGTGCTTGCTATCGGTTCCCGCGTCATCGGCGAGGAGCTGGCAAAGATGATCGTCGACATGTGGCTGAACGCGGAATTCGAAGGCGGTAGGCATGCCGGCAGGATAGCCATGTTTAAGGATATTGAAAACGGCTTTGAGCCGGGTACGGAAGAATAAGACCTGTAAGGAGCGGAAATGAAACTGAATTACAAAAGGACATTCCTCGTAGGGTTTGCTTTTCTCTCGATCTGTGCTTTCTGGCAGCTTTATGACAATATCATACCGCTGATACTTCTCAATACTTTCAAGCTCACCAGCGGGACCTCCGGATACATAATGGCCGCGGATAATGTGCTCGCGATGTTCATGCTGCCGTTTTTCGGCTCCCTCTCCGATAAGTGCACCAGCAAGCTGGGCAGGCGCATGCCCTTCATCATCGGGGGGACATTCGCCGCGGTGATACTGATGAACACCCTTCCCCTGCTGGACAACGCGTACTTTTCGTCCGGCGGGAAATTCCTTTTCATCGCGTTCATCTGCGTGCTGGGCGCACTGCTCGTCGCCATGGGGCTTTACCGCAGCCCTGCGGTCGCACTGATGCCGGATGTCACTCCGAAACCTCTGAGGAGCAAAGCAAACGCGGTCATCAACCTGATGGGAGCAATCGGAGGTATCATATACCTTTTCCTTACCACATTCATGTATTCCTCGGCCAAGACTTCCGGCCTTGAGCATGTCGATTACAGTCCCATCTTCATAATAATATCGGCCATCATGGCCTTTTCGGTCGTGCTTCTCTCATTGACTGTCAAGGAGAAGAAGATCACGGACGAGCTGGCAGCGCTGGAGGAAGAGGATGAGCCTCAGCCTGCTGAGGCGGCGTCCGATGACGATGTCCATGAGAAAATGAAGCCTGAGGTCAGAAGATCGCTGATCTTCCTGCTGTGCTCCATATCCCTGTGGTTCATCGGCTACAATGCGGTGTCGACCTGGTTCTCCACCTTTGCCACGACCGCATGGAACATGTCCCTCGGCGCAGCAAACCTCTGCCTAACGATAGCCACGGGAGGCGCCATACTCTCGTATATCCCCGTCGGCATAATCTCCTCGAAGATAGGCCGTAAAAAGACGATCATAGGCGGTACGGTGCTTCTCGCCTCCTGCTTCGGAGCATCATTCCTCTTCACGCTGTTCTCCGATAAGTTCAGCCCGGTGCTTTATCTCGTATTTGCCGTGGTCGGGCTGGCATGGGCTTCGATAAACGTCAATTCGCTTCCCATGGTAGTGGAGATGTGCTCGAGCAGGGACATCGGCAAGTTCACCGGCTATTACTATACTTTCTCCATGGCCGCACAGATCGTCACCCCGATCCTTTCGGGGATCCTCATGGAAAAGGTAAGCACTCTCGTACTCTTCCCGTATTCCGCGTTGTTCGTGCTGGCTTCTACGGTAACGATGCTGTTCGTCATGCACGGAGACAGCAGGCCGGAGGTGCCAAAAGATAAGCTTGAGATGATCGGAGGTGCAGACGACTGATGAAAAGACCTCTGATATGCATAACCGCTGCCGCGGCAGCCGCGGCGGGAGCATATCTGTATGCCATATGCCCGAATATCAGGGAAAAAAGGATCATACCGGACAACAGGTTCGCCCACAGGGGTCTTTATGATAACGACAGGATACCGGAGAATTCCCTGGCCGCCTTCAAAAGAGCCTCCGAGGGAGGCTACGGCGCTGAACTGGACATACAGTACACGAAAGACCGTAAGATAGTCGTATTCCACGACGACACGCTGGAGCGAATGTGCGGCCGGCCAGGCAGGATAGACGACTATACCTACGAGGAGCTGAAGGCCTTCCGTCTGTTGGATACGGATGAGGGGATCCCCCTGTTCTCCGAGGTCCTTACTGCCATGAACGGAGCGCCGGTGATCTGCGAACTTAAATCCCAGAAGGAGTTCCGCTCCACCGAGATATGCGGGCTGGCAGTAGGCATGATCAAGGATTACAGGGGATTCATATGCGTTGAATCCTTCGATCCCTTCATCGTGAAGTGGTTCAGGCTCAATCACCCCGAGATAATCCGGGGGCAGCTCGCCTGCCATGCGGACAGGACGTATACCGGCTTTAAGCGCATAGGCGCGGAGCTTCTCGGCAGATACATGTAC
>JAFZLL010000013.1 GCA_017551505.1 Eubacteriaceae bacterium | reverse complement strand
CGATTCTTCATGACTGTATCAGAGGCGGTGTCCCTCGTCCTGACTGCCGGCAGCATCTCGAAAGGCGGGGAGATATTCGTGCTGAATATGGGCAAGCCTGTCAAGATCAGGGAATTGGCGGAAAACTTCATCAGGCTGAATGGAAAAGAACCTTATACCGAGATCCCCATCAAGTTTATAGGACTGCGCCCCGGCGAAAAGCTCTATGAGGAGCTCCTTATAGATAATGACCAGCTCAAGAAGACAGACAACGAGAAGATCTTTGTGGAACCGCAGGAATATGTCGATGAGAAGGATCTGTATGAGCAGGTCGACCGTCTGAATAAAGCTGCCCGTGTCCCTGATCCTGCCGCGGTCGCCGATATCCTCAAGGAGATCGTGCCTGAATTCGATCACAGGTTAAACGAAAAATGAAAAGAACGATATTGCTGGCTCTGGTTTTATTCTTATGCCTGTCCACGGTTTCATGCGGCTCTGCCGATAAAAAAGAAAACGCTTCAGTGATAAAAAGGATCGGTGTCACGTTATCGGCAGGAGATGACAGCATCTGCAGGGATCTCGGCGCTGCATTGGAAAGCGCTTTTAACGATATATCCAATGAGAAAATCAGATACGAGTTATATGTTATAGACGCCGCCCGCAGTGCCAACGGTCAATACAATCATGTCGATCTGTTTATCTCTTCCGGCTACGACGCGATAGTTGTCGATCTTATTGACGGATCCAAAGCATACGATATTGCAAAAAAGGCTGTCGAAAACGGGGTCGACGTGGTTTTTACGGGCAAAGATTATCCTGGTCAGATGCCTGAAGAGATCTATAACGAAGTCAGAACGGCTATCGATGAAGAATCAGGATTTGAGAATGCCTGCCGTGAACAGCTCAGCGCATTCAGGGACACCTCAGGAGTATACGGCAAGATCCTTCTGGGTGCTGTTTACAGCGCGGGCAAAGAGAGAACGACAAGGCTCGTAGAGCCGGGAAGGATCTCATATATTGGCTACTACGCGCCATCGGCAGGCACAGGTCTGATAGAGATACTTGATTCACTGCCTTCCGGCGGAGATATGGACAGGAATGGAAGCATCGAATACGCTGTGATCTGCACCGGAAAAGAAACGCCTTTCTCAAAGTCAGCAATGCTCTCCCTGACAGAGATGCTTAACGAAAAAGGCGTTGTGTCCAGCAAGGTAAAGACAGTTGCTTCAAATGAAAAAGACAGTGCGGTTGACTCCATCGTCAAGCTCCTCACATCTGAAGATCCTCCGGATATACTTTTTGCAATGAGTGACGCCGCTTTCAGCTACGCAGATGAAGCATTGACATCGTTGGGCATGAAAGTAGGGAAGGATATCTTCATGATCTCGGTCTCGAGCGGGGCAGAGGATCTTACGGAAAAGATACCTGATTCACTTTCAGGTGCCATGGTATGTAATACCACGGTCCTTGCGGAGAAGATAGCGCAGGCCATGATCGGCTATGAAGACGGCACCGGCAGTGACTTGGTCGAATATCTTGATTTCGGACTCGTTTATTGAGTCTGAGGATCACCATGGAATCATAATCAGATGGTCTCAAAGGATCATCTGTTTTTTTTATTCATATCAGAATTATTACTGCACTTTATTCCTGTCGGAAGATGCTAATGGACAAATCTTATCGCTCAGTGTCACAACTGCTTGTTCGGTAATTAAACCAGTTGTCTGATTATTTATGAACAGTCGAAATTCTTTGATGCCGGTTTTGAAAAACGTAATATCCATGACAGGTCAATGGGCATGATTAAAAATAACGGCATTATGAAAAAGAAGACCAGCGATATGTCCCTGGCCTTCTTTTGGTTTAATCACAATATGCGCAGATCCTTATATTTACGGGGACAAGCTGCCTATTGATTCTTATCAGCCTGTTCCGATGTGCCGGGATTATTGATCTGGATGGATCCCGGTTTATAATACTGCCCTCTTTTAGCGGCTTCTTTTGCTGCTTTTCTTTCAGCGGCTTTTTCAGGATGCTTCAAATTATAGCGCTTTTTGATGGAGGTGAATGCATAGATGATCAATACTATACCGACCAGATAGGGGAACGCATAGATCAGCCATATCGTAACGTTCTGCAGGAAGATAACAAAGGATGCCCATGAGTTCTTCAGCGCCCTTCCGGCTTTCTGCCAGAAGTTATCGGATACTGTGATCGTGTTGACTTCTGAAAGATAGATTGTAATCGTGCAGTAAGCGATCTGGCTGTCATAGTATTTCTTCTGAGACGTATAGTTTTCTATCTCATACCTGACGTTGCTCAATGCTTCCTGAAGTTCGATCATCTCGCTCAGTGTGCCGGTCTGTTTCATCAGCTTCATCAGCTGCTGTTCCTGCTCTTTAAGTGTTTCGAGACGTGAGACGATGTCGATGTAATGGCCGGTGACATCCTGGCTCTCATATGTGATCGATGTCACGTTGCCGAAGGTCTCCCTTTCCGCGAGGAATGCTTCATAGTATTCCGAAGGGATCCTTACTTTCATGGTAAGGGTCTTATTGTTGTATGAATACGTACCGTCATACGAATCGCCTCCGCGTTCATAGGACTGCTGGATATAACCTCTGTATTTCGCGATAGATTCATTGATGGTCTTTACGCTCTGGTCGAATTTGAGCGTCTCCAGGTTGAGCACTGCAGTATATATGATCTTCTGCTCGAGGACCTCATCTGTATACTCACTGCCGGTCGATGGGTCACCGGATGATGTGTTGGAAGTATGCGAATAGTCCCTGTTTTCGTCACTTAAGGAAGGCTCGCCGTAATAAGGTTCGTCGGACTTATAACTATATTGAGATCCTCCACCGGTCCCGCAGGAAGCTAATGCGATGACCAGGGTGATTATCAGAAGAAGTGAGGCAGTTCTTTTCATGATTTCCCTCCAGTTGGATGTTGAATTTGCTTTATATTGATTATACTTGAGATGCTTTTGCCCTGCAACATATTTAACTGCTTGTTAATAAATGGCTTTTTTTTCAGCTTTTTGAAGATTTGCTGTTGTCAGGATTTCCTTTTATAATACGGTTTTTCTGTGTCGTATTGCTTCCTGCTGCACACTTTATTTCTGTCTTATCAGATCTTCTTATATCTAAGAAGTTCCTGGACAATGACCTGCAGTTCATGATGGATACCGGCACTGTCAGCGCTGAACTGGCAGGCAGGCTCAAGGGAATGTATCCCGATTACCTGCCGGTCATGATGAACGACGAGGGGACGGGAGAGATTGACTTCAGCAATTACACGGACCAGCTCGACAAGCAGCTGGTGAAATACGCGAAGGGCGGGACCGTGGATCTCATGAGCTGGGAGAAGGCCATAGAGAAGTATACCAGGGCGCTATACTCCCAGGGCTTTAACAACCACGTGCTGAATGAGCTGGACACCGCATACACGGAGAAATATCATATCCTCGCGAACCTGATCAGCACTCCTAAATTAGGTATTAATTCCTTTAACATGAGCCTAAATCTTTGTTTTTTTTAAAAATTATAATATAATAACGCAAATCTGGAGGCATATTCTGAGGTGAAGAGTGTAGACGTGAAATGTTCAGCTGCGTCGAAACGCCGTTCAGTAGTCAGTTATTCGGCAGCGTACACGACAGCTTTTTTCGTTTTATATGTTATTTATGAGGAGATGCTGCTGCATTTTGCCCTGATAAACAGGTTTGATGTCAAATCTGTCTTTATTCTGCTGTTCTCTGTCCCGATAGGTCTCATCATGTACCTTTTAAGCTCGATCCTGCCGAAGAAATGGGCAGATGCACTGGGAATGCTGCTGCTTTGCTTTTTCACCGTTTATTTTGGGGCAGAATTCATATACCATAAGATTTTCGGAGGCTTTTTTTCCGTATCCCAGATATCCATGGGCGGTGCAGCCATAGCGAGCTTTTTTAAGGAGACCGCCTATACAGTATATGAGAACCTGGGTTGGTTGGCTCTGATCATTCTTCCATGCGCTGTTTTTCCAATTCTGGATCATTTCGGGATATTCAGCATGAACAGTGATGGAAACGGATCCAGGATAATCCTGATGTGCCTTGCGGTAATAATCACCCTTGCATCCATAGTCTCACTGCATATCGAAGGGACCGGATATTACACACCATACGATTATTATTACAGTTCCCAGACCGGCACCGATGAAAGTGTAGAGTATTTCGGTGTTCTTACGACCATGCGCCTGGAACTGACACATATGTTATCCGGTAAGGATGAAAGTGAAGTTGACTACAACACCGTTGCGGTCATACAGAACATTCAGAATGCCGTTGATTTTTCCCCTAATATAATCGAACAGATCGATTTTGCCGCCTTGAATAAGAAGACCAGTTCGTCCCGTCTTGGTTATCTGAACAGCTATTTCATGAATAAGGCTCCCACGCAGAAGAACCAGTATACCGGTATTTTCAAGGGATACAACCTGATCGTGCTGTGCGCCGAGAGCTTCTCGCCCTATCTGATAGACAAGGACAGGACTCCGGCTCTTTATAAGCTCTCAAACGAAGGGATCATTTTCAGCAATTATTATAATTCATACCAGAATACGACGACCAACGGGGAGTATTCCCTTCAAATGGGGCTTTTCCCTGATCTTTCACGCAACAAATTCGATGCCAGCTTCGTATACGCTGCTGATAATTGCCTGCCGTTCTGCCTGGGCAATATGTTCAGGGATGCTGGGGCGAATACGTACGCTTTTCATAATTATATTGGCAGTTTTTTCAGCCGCGACATAACTCATCCGGCTTTGGGCTATACATGCAAGTTCATGAATGACGGCATGACGTTCACCACGGAGTGGCCGACCAGCGATCTTGAGATGATGCAGCAGAGCGTGGACGATTATATCAACGATGACTGGTTCCATGCGTACTACATGACTTTCAGCGGTCATTATAAATATAATTTCGCGATCAATCCGATGAGTGCGAGGAATAGGGACCTTGTAAAGGATTTGGATTATTCCGAACCGGTAAAGGCCTATATCGCATGCAATATGGAGCTTGAGAAGGCGCTGGATTATCTTATCGAACAGCTGAAGCAGGCCGGAAAGTATGAAAATACAGTGATAGTTCTTACAGGCGATCATTATCCCTACGGCCTTACCGAATCAGAATACAATGAGCTTGCAGGCACCAGGATAGATCCGGCTATCGGAAAATACAAAAGCACATTGATATGCTGGTGCGGCGGACTGGAAAACAATATATACTGCGATGAATACTGCTGTACGATAGATGTTCTCCCCACGCTGCTCAATCTGTTCGGAATGGATTATGATTCGAGACTGCTGGTGGGCGTCGACGCCTTTTCCAATTCCGAACATACCGCGATACTGGCAAACCAGAGCTTCATAAATCAGTATGTCAGGTTCGATGCGGGGACCAATAAGGCAACATGGCTCGTGGATGAAAGCAAAGTGCCGGGAGGGTACGCCAGATACTTAAACAACATGATCAATTCAATAAAAACGAAGATGACCGTATGTACCTATATAGTTGATAAGGATTATTACCGTTTCGTTTTCAAAAATACGGATTTTTCATCCTCTGAAGACGATATGTCATCAGATGATGCATCAGAAAGCATGCCGGGAGGTGCAGGACGATGAGGCTGTTCGTTGCGATCATGCTGCCGGATGCTTTCAAAGCTTCCATTATCAATACCCAGTCCGCTTTAAAAGACTGCGGGATCAAAGGCACCTATACTCCTGCGGACAGTCTCCATATCACCCTTGCCTTCATCGGCGAGCAGAAGTCGCCTTCAAATGCAAAAGATGCCCTGATGCAGGTCAGATTCGCTCCGTTTGAGATCGCTTCTGGCCCTCTGGGATATTTCAAGTCATCTTCGATAATATGGCAAGGATTAGAGGATAACGGAAACATCGGAATACTCGCTGAAAAGGTCAGATCCAGTCTGAAAGAATTCGGTGTCCCATTTGACGGCAAACCGGCCATGCCTCATATCACTTTGATTCGAAGGACATCCTCATTGCTTATAGATAAGACAGTGACGGAAAAGGAAACGATGCTGGTGGAACGGATCGATCTGATGCGCTCCGATCATATATCCGGCCGTCAGGTTTATACGTCACTGTATTATAGAAAAGCTGAAAGTTGAATATATATTTGATATTTTTGTATAGTTTGGTATAATCTCTATCAATTAAGGAGGACACAGATGAACAAAATAAAGATTGAAGACTTGTTTAAGTTCCGTTTCCCCGAAAACATCAGATTCAGCCCCAAATGTTCCTATCTGGCCTATCAGGTTGCGTCAGTCGATGAAAAAGAGAATAAATATGTCCGTGATGTTTTTCTCTTAAAGAACGGCAAAGCGGTACAGATGACTTCCGGAGGGAATTCCTCGCTGGTGGACTGGGATGACGATGAAACGATGATAATCACCCGCCAGCTGAAGGATGACAAATCCGGCAAGGCGCATCTGTTCAAGCTTAATGTCAACGGGGGAGAAGCACTTCCGTGGGTGGACCTGGCTTTTGGGGTCAGGACGGTAAAAAGAGTTGGAGACAGCTATATCATTACAGGATCTATAGATGCAAACGACCCTGATGGTTATCTCGATGACGAGGCCACACTTAAGAAAAAGGCCGAGATAAAGAGCAGAGAAGCGGATTACGAAGTACTGGACGAACTGCCGTACTGGATGAACGGCGCCGGTTTCGTCAATAAAAAGCGTACCGCGCTCTTTGTGATGACAAAGGACAGGAAAGGCGGATATAAGGTCAAACGTCTTACCGAGCCCATGTTCAGCGTCGGTGCCATGGAAGTATGGGGAGATAAGGTTTACTTTTCCGGCGTTGAGCTGTTAACAAAGAGGAATCTCTATAACGATCTGTACTGCTACGATGTGACTGATGATAAAGTCACCGGGCTTTATACCAAGAACGATATCTCTTTCCAGGGAATTATCCCCTTCGAGGATAAGCTCTATGTCGAAGCCAGCGATATGAAGAAATTCGGTGTGAACGAGACTCCGCGCATATATGAGTATACGGGCAAGAACTCTCTTAAGGAATGCTTCAAGCCTGAGGTCTCCTTCGGCTGCAGTACCGCAGGAGACTGTACCCTGGGGGGAGGAAAATCCCGTGTGATTGACGGCAACACATGGTATACCCTTGCTACCGTAGAGGACCACAACGTGATCTATGCTTTCGACAGCGGACTGAACAGAACCACCCTCTGGGAGGGCGAGGGTCAGGTACCGTTCTTCGATGTAAGCGGAGCAAAGATCGCATTCTGCCGTCTGGAGTGGAACAAACTGCCCGAGGTCTGCTACGGGGAGGTCAGGAAAGCTGATAAGGCCAGGAATATCTCTCATCTGAATGATTCGGTGCTCAGAGGGAAATATGTTGCGAAGCCGGAAAGGATCGATTATGAATCCTGCGGGCTGAAACTGCATGGCTGGGTCCTCGCACCCGAAGGTTTTGAAGATAAGAAAACAAAATTCCCGGCGGTGCTGGATATACACGGCGGTCCGCGCAGCATCTATTCGACTCAGTATTTCCATGAGATGCAGGTATGGGTCGCCAGAGGGTATGCGGTGATGTATACCAACATAAAGGGTTCGGACGGAAGAGGCGATGAATTTGCCGATATCAGGGATGATTACGGCGGAACAGATTACCAGAACCTGATGGATTTCACCGATGCGGTTCTGAAAAAATACACAAATATCGATAAGAAGAGGGTATGCGAGACCGGGGGAAGCTACGGCGGATTTATGACGAACTGGATAATCACCCATACGGACCGCTTCATCGCCGCGGCAAGCCAGAGATCGATCTCCAACTGGGTCTCAATGTCGCTGATATCCGATATCGGACCGTATTTCGGACCGGATCAGTGCGGTGCCGAAGGGCCAATCGCGCCTGCTGACATTGAAAAGCTTTGGAATCATTCTCCGCTCAAATACGCAGAAAATGTCAAGACGCCGACCTTGTTCATACACAGCGATCAGGATTACCGCTGCCCGCTTCCCGAAGGGATGCAGATGATGCAGGCTCTGATAATGAAGGATGTGGATACGAAGATGGTGCTCTTCCACGGTGAGAACCATGAACTGTCCCGTTCAGGCAAGCCTCTGCACAGGATCAGACGGCTCAAGGAGATCTCTGAATGGTTCGACAAGTACTGCAAGACCAAGAAATAGACCGGGAGCAGGGTGCTGTGCGCCCTGCTTTTTTTATGCTGCTAAAAGAAATCAGCGGCCATGATATTTGCATGACCAAAACTGAGTGATACAATAATTATATAAATTAGAAGGGAGAGCTCATATGACCAAATCAAATATCGTAGATTGGGAAACGATCACAAATTTTGTCATCGATGTGTTCGTCGCTTATGGAGTGCCTGAAGATGATGCTGCCATTTGCGCGGATGTTCTGCTCGAAAGCGATAAGAGAGGCATCGACTCTCATGGGATCAATCGCTTTAAACCCATTTATCTTGACAGGATCAAGGCTGGCATACAGAAACCCGTAACGGAAATAACCGTTCTAAAAGAGTTCGGCGCAACAGCTGTTCTCGACGGAAACCTCGGCATGGGCCAGGTCATCGCCCACAAGGCTATGGAAATGGCTATAGAAAAGGCCCATAAATATGGCATAGGCATGGTCGCAGTCAGAAATTCCACTCATTACGGAATAGCGGGGTATTATGCCACAATGGCAACCAAGGAGGGCTGCATAGGCATTACAGGCACTAACGCCCGTCCGTCGATCGCGCCGACCTTCGGAGTTGAGAACATGCTGGGCACAAACCCTCTGACTATAGGACTGCCTACAGACGAGCCTTATGATTTCTGCATAGACTGCGCCACATCCATCACCCAGAGAGGAAAGATCGAATACTTCGCCAGAGTGGGGAAGCCGACTCCTGCAGGTATGGTAATAGGAATCGACGGGACCGCGCAGACGGATTCCGAGCAGATACTGAAGGACCTTGTATCAGGGGATGCGGCTCTCGCTCCTCTGGGAGGAATAGGGGATGAGCTTGCCGGGTATAAGGGATATGGGTATGCGACAGCTACCGAGATCCTCTGCGCCGCGCTCCAGGCGGGAGCATATATGAAGATGCTTTCAGGCGTTGCCGAAGACGGCAGCTCGAGACCGATGCCTCTTGGCCATTACTTCATTGCAGCAGATACGAATGCTTTCATGGGCGAGGATGTATTCAGGAAGATCGCAGGCGACATCCTGCGCGAACTCAGGGCGTCCAGAAAAGCTCCGGGGCACGACAGGATCTATACTGCCGGAGAGATAGCTTACGAAAAACGCCAGGAAAGAGCCGCGGGTGATCCCATCACGGAAGGCGCGCAGAAGGAACTTATCCAATTGCGTGATGAATGCGGGCTTACGAAGTATCACTTCCCGTTTGAGGATTAAGGATCGGAGCCGCCGAAAGGCGGCTTTTTATATACGGCCTATTCTCAAATATTCCAATATTTGAAATCTTTATATTCTCATATATTGACTAATGTGATAATGAGAAATATAATACGTTCATGGAAAAGAATCATTCATCAAGTGCGAACATCCTTATTGCTTTATTCATGAATCTCTTGTTTGTTGCCGTAGAAGTGGTAGGCGGTCTCATCACCAACAGTATCGCGATCCTTTCCGATTCGATACATGATTTCGGAGACAGCCTCTCCATTGCCCTGGCATACATTCTTGAGAAGGTTTCAGAGAAAAAACCCAATGACGAGTATACATACGGTTACCGCAGGTATTCGCTGATCTCAGCCGTGATCACCTCACTTATCCTGGTGGCAGGCAGCGTGACTGTCGTTATCGCTGCGATCGGCAGGATAAAGAAGCCTGAGGTCATAAACGGGAAACTGATGATCGTCATATCTGTTTTCGGTGTTGTCCTGAATGGCGCTGCGGCACTGAAGACACATAAGGGAAGCGGGGCAAATGAAAGGGCCATAAGCCTGCACATGCTGGAAGACGTTCTCGGTTGGGCAGTAGTGCTTATAGGCAGTTTGTTTATATCCCTGTTCGATCTTTACATCATAGACCCGCTGCTGTCCATCTGCGTTGCCGCTTTCCTTTTCTATGAGTCTGTAAAGACGATAATGAGCGTCGTGGCCGTGCTCCTTGAAAAGGTACCGGGCGGGTTCGATATGGAGGATTATAAGGCTGATCTCGGATCGATAGAAGGTATCGGAGGGATCCATCATGTACACGTCTGGTCTTTCGATGGGGAAGATATCCTTTCTTCTGTCCATATCGACCTGCCTGAAGATATCACTGTTCCCGAGATGAACCGGATTCGTAAAGAATGCTCGGATATCGCAGATGAACACGGCATCACTCATATGACCGTCCAATTCGATTTCGGCGACTGCGATGAGATCGAGTGTGAGGAAGGAGAGGCGCACGAAGTCCACGGACATTCGCACATGCACGGTCACGATCACGTGCATGGACACGCTCACTGATGGATAATCTGAAGATAGAAGTATGCTGCAGCAGTGTCACGGATGCAGTGGCTGCTTATAGAGCCGGCGCGGACAGGATAGAGCTCTGCTGCGCGATCGAAAACGGCGGGCTCACACCTTCACCCGGAGAGTTTCTCGAAGCAGCTTTAAAGGTCGATATACCGATAGTCGTACTGATACGTCCGAGAGTATCCGGCTTTGATTATGACAGCGGCGATTTCAGAGCCATGCTCCGGGATGCAGACTACTTTGCACATAACGGAGCGAAGGGAATAGCGTTCGGTTTTCTTGACAGACAAGGCGGTCTCGACAGGGATAAGACCCTTAAGATGATAGAGTCTTGCGGAGATGCCGATCCTGTATTCCACAAGGCCTTTGACTGTCTCAGCGACCCCTTCGGTGCCCTGGAATTCTTCATGGCCAACGGCCTAAGAAGGGTATTGACCGCAGGAGGCTGTACTGAAGCTGTCCGCGGTGCCGGAACGATCAGGGCGTATGTGGAAAAGGCAGGGACGGACATGATCATCGCGGCAGGCAGGATAAGGCCTGAAAACGTATCGGAGCTGTTATCTGTCAGCAGGGCTTCTCAGATACATTTCGCCCTGAATTATTCCCTGCGTGACATGTCGGCTTCTTTCAATGAAGCCCTTGGTGACGGTTTTTCTTCGGACGGATATGCCAGGACAGACTTTGATGCACTGTCAAGTTTTATAAAGTCGCTGAGAACTCTGTAAAAAACTGAGAATTTAAGATATAATCATAATGCTAGGGGAGCCGTTGTGCTGAGAATTAGACCCTTATTACCTGATACGGTCAGTACCGTCGTAGGGAAGCATTTTTATTTTGCTTCCTTTCATAAAGGAGGTTTTTTTATGGATTACCAGGCTTTTTTTGACAGTATTTTAGGGAAAGTCGCCGTCGGGGCACTGCTCTGCGGGCTGCTTGTCGTATCCAGTCTAATGACAGGCAACAAAAAACAAGGCGCGACAGCACTCGCATGTAGTGCAGTTTCCATCGCCCTGGCTTTTGTGTTGAATAATATCATAATCTTCCGCATGCCCCAGGGCGGAAGCGTGACACCTTTCAGTATGTTCGCTGTGAGCGTGATAGGCTACTGGTTCGGAACACGCCAGGGAGTAATGACCGGAATGGCCTTCGGACTGCTGAATATGATAGTCTCTCCGTATGTGATCTCCCCGCTTCAGGGCCTCCTGGACTATCCGATCGCGTACGGCATGCTCGGACTTTCCGGTGCTGCATTTCACGGCAGGACCTACAGGGATCTTATCGCAGGGTTCACCTTAGGCGTCCTTGGCAGGCTTTTCTGTTCCTTCCTGTCGGGAGTACTGTTCTTTGCGGAATGGGCCCCTGAGGCCTATGGTGCCGTATTGTGGTCGCTGGTGTACAACGGGAGCTTTATGGGAGCTGAGTATCTGCTTACAGCATTGGCCCTGGCAGTCAGGCCTTTCAGGGAAGCGGTCTTCACGATCGGCGACAGGATAAAAAACACAGAACGTGCATAAACTGAGGTTGATATATGAGAGTTAAAGGCATTATCCAGCAGGTCGATGCGAAAGACCTGAAACTGACCGGGGAAGGGGAGTATTATCTTTTCTGCAGCTATGAGGGAAAGGATAAAAAAAGGCATGTCGTCCACTGCCTGATCGATTCCGATGACCGGAATGATTTCATCCCGGGAGACGAGATATATATCGAGGTACAGGAAGGAGTGTATGAGGGGGAGCGTATCCTTGCCAACGAATACCTGGTCGACCATCCTGAGAACAAAGGCGCTTTCATCCGCAATCACATCAAGACGATGCTGTCTGTCCCTGTGATCGGGCCGGTGGCCGCCAGGCTGTCAGGGATACAGCCGGAAGATATAGACGGCTATACCACAGACAAGGAACTGTATGTTCTGTATCTGATGTCGTCGAATTTCAGATGGTTTCTGGCGTCTCTGCTTATATTCGCCTGCCTTCTGATCTCTGCCCCTTTTACAGGGAGCGGATTAAGATACGCAGCATTCGGTATAGTATTGTCTCTTGTTTTTATAGGCATATGCTGCCTCAGATTCTATATGATCAGAAGGAAGACGGGATAGTCCGGAACAGATCGTCTCTTCCGACACAAAAAATACCAGGATAAAAAAAGAGCCTGTCGGCTCTTATTCTTTTACTGTTTCGGCTGTTCAGCTTCGACCGCCTGTCCTGTTTCTTCAAGATGTTTCTTCGTGACCTGGTCTATCAGTATCCTCAACTTACTGAGCATATATTCGTAGTTCTTTTCCAAATGAGGGATCTTGCATGGGGTGCAGTCCTTAACGCCTTTGCTGGTAAATCTGAAGTTTCCTCCGCATTTGTCTCCCAAAGCGTAAAGGGGGCAGTAGCAGAATAGACAGCTGAAATGCTCTTCGTCTATCCCTTCATGGCAAGGGAAGCAGTAGCAGCTTTTGTTTTGCGTGAATTTGTAACTCATCTTGGCTCCTTTGTCTGTATATCAAACCTGATTCAGGTGTTATTATCGCCGGAAGCCCGCCGGCTTCCGACTTTTCAAAAGGGAGGTTTTTCACAGCCTAAGGTTTGCTTTATAAAAAAACGCATCCTCAGCTAGATGCGCGTATTTATAAAGCACTTGTAAATACTTGCAACACCTTGAGCCGTTTGCAGTCAACGCGAATAGTTTTCCGGCTTTACGGTAGCAAGGTACTGCGGAGTTCTTAAGCTCACTTACCTGAGACGCGGTTAAAGACTGCGTATCGGTGGATAAACCCGATACTTATTTTTACCATATACGAAGCGGCTGTTCAAGTGTTTTTTTTATATATACTTCAGTATTAATGGTGCCGGTTCAATTAAAGTGCGGCGCAGTGTAATAATTCATCTGGCATAAACTATTTTGGAACGATAAGGTTGCCAACCGGATCGTAATCTATTATAATATATATCGGATATATAATATGTAATTCAATAAGGAGGTTATTTAAACTATGGCAGGGAAAAAATATCCCTATGATGAAACGGAAATCAGCGAAGCCAAAGAGGTCCAGAGCAGATACGGAACACAGAAGGTCTACAACAAACCTTGTTCCGATAAGGAAAACTGGATCAGGGCTTACGCGGGAGATCCCGTATGGATGCCGGACAGCTTCCAGGGCATGTTCGCTCCGGCAGTTATCCCCGATAACGTAGCTCGTCATTTCGTGATCGGAGCAGGAGCGCCTGATGATCCGAACTATGCGGGAAAAGACATGTTCGGTCTTGACTGGGTCTATGTTCCTTCCGCCGGAGGATCCATTGTCAGGCCCGGGGATCCGTTCCTCGAGGATGCAAATGAATGGTATGACAAGGTCGTCTGGCCTGACATCAACACCTGGGATTGGGAAGGCGACGCTAAGGCGAACGAGGCAATGCTGAATAACGGAAACGCCAATTTCCTTTGGCTCCTGAACGGCTGCTGGTTCGAAAGACTGATCTCCATGATGGACTTCGCTCAGGCCGCAGTAGCCATGATCGATGACGACCAGAAGGATGCAGTCAAGGAATTCTTCGCAAAATGCACGGACCTGTACTGCGACATCGTAGATAAGTGCTGCGACTATTACGGCGACAACCTTGCCGGCTTTACCGTACACGATGACTGGGGCGCACAGAAAGACTGCTTCTTTGCTCCTGATGTAGCTGAAGAGATGATCGTCCCGTATATGAAACAGCTCACGGATAAGATCCATTCCAGGGGTAAACTGGCTGATCTTCACAGCTGCGGAATGCTCGAGAAGCAGGTCGGCAACTTCGTAAAGGGCGGTTGGGACAGCTGGACCGGAATGGCTATGAACGATACGCAGATGCTTTACGAAAAGTACGGGGACAAGATAATGCTGGGCGTATGCCCTGACCCGATTCCGGAAGGAGCGGACGATGACACCAAGCGCAGGATGGCTGACGAATTCGTGGACAAGTTCCCGAAGGCAATGCTCAGCTTCTATGCCGGCATAAATGATCCCGTTTACAGGGAAGAGATCTACAGATATTCCCGCAAGAAGTTCTCAAAGTAAGCAGGATTCTAAGCTGCGGCAGGCGGAAAGCCTGCCGCTTTTATATTTATGTAAGTACTTTTACTCAGTATGCATCAGATAGTCCGTTGATCAAATAGTACTTTTGGAAAACGAAAGGCTTCCATTCCGGAAGCCTTGAAATGTCTGTTTATAAGAATGACAACGCCGATCTGTATTGCAGATGTCTTTGTGTGCCTGATGAGCAGACGCAGATGTAAGGCCGGAGTAGCCTGCAGACCCGGGATGTCTCTTCGGTCCTATAGACCGAGCATCTGCAGAAGGTCTTCTCTGCTCTTCGCGCCTACAGAGGACAGAGCTTCTGCCCCGTTTTTGAAGACCTTGATGGTGGGGATATACATGATGCCGAACCGGCCCGCAAGCTCCTTCTGTTCGTCGACATTGACCTTGCAGACTTTGATCTTGCCCTCGAACTGATTTGAAATCTCCTCAATTATCGGGGCTGTCTGGCGGCACGGGCCGCACCAATCAGCGTAAAAATCCACCAGGACAGGGATGTCTGAGGATAATACCTCATCTTTGAAATTTGCTGAATTAACTACCTTGACTGCCATTTTTATTCTCCTTTTGTAAACATTTTCAGTGCAAAATCTCTGATAAGACCGATCTTATCATCATCAAAACGGTCATTGAACGAGTCGGTACCCGTAAAATAGAGCTTGGCTTCCAGCCTGCAGTTGATCGAACGTAACAGGTAGCGCAGGGAGGATTCGATGCCGGTAAACTGGTCCGGATAGGGTCTGGAGCCGCCTATGGCAAGGATATATGCCTGTTTTGTCGGAAGAGTGTCCTTCAATTCAGGATAGTTATAGAACATCTGACAGCGGTCGATAATGGCTTTGAGCGAGGAAGGGAATCCGCTGAAATAGACAGGTGTGATAAACAGGAGCTTGTCGCTATGAATGATGTCTTCGTAGATGGCCTGCATATCGTCTTTCAGCACGCATTGTCCTTTATTGTTCGCACAGCTGTCACATGCGGTGCATGCCTTTACATTGCATTTGATGGTGCGGTATAATCTGACTTCATTATCATCGGGAGATGATGCGAGTATCATATCCAGCGCTTTGCCCGTGTATCCGTTTTTCCTTGACGAACCCCACAAAATACAGGTTTTTATGGCTCTGCCTCCGATCGTTTATAGCTGTATTCTATCTTATTATAATGCGCGACTGCATGGTCTTGACACTATATTCTGTATGAATTATACTTTTTTATATCAAATATTTGAAGTATCGGAGCTGATATGATAGAGGAATATTTAGCGAAAATGGTGGACCTTCTGAATCTGGATTTCTGCCGTAAGGTCTTCCAGCGTGTCAAGGAGAGGGAAGGGAGCCTGACAGCTATGGAGGTATTCTCACTGGAGGTGATACGATCGCTCAAAACACCTACTATCGGCAAGTTCGCATCCTTTACCGGCATTTCACAATCCAATGCGACCTATAAGGTCAACTCTCTGGTGAATAAAGGCTATCTTACAAGGGAAAACTCCGAGGAGGACGGCAGGGAGTATAAACTGCGTCTGAGCGATAAGTATTATTCTTACAAAGATATATTGACCGATGACGTTGTGAAATCGACATTGAAGGCTGTGGAGGTGCTCAGCGATGATGAAAAGAGAGTTTTCGGGAAAGCTCTGCAGAAGCTGAGTGATGTGCTTTTGCAGAACGAAGATGCGTGACGGCGCATATAAAACATATATCATCCATTAACAAATACTCCTGTTCTCTTGCGAGAACAGGAGTTTACTGTCAATTTGAAAGATTATATCAAAGTATGGCTTTGCCTTCCGCGACCAGTCTGTCGTAGTTTTTTCTGCCTGCGATGTACAGCTTTTCCTTCAGGCTCGCAGGAGCGCCCATCGGAGGACTGCACAGGATGCGGTTGTCTGCGCCTTCATGAGCAAAGAAGTCCTCGACAGCCTCGTCGACTTCTTTTTCCGTTGAGTTGGGTGTAAGTCCTACAGGTCCGCTTGTGAATATGAATCTGTCTCCGTATTTCTCCTTGAGAGCTCTCTTGTCATTGAGCTCCTGCCCGCCCCAGGAATCCATTCCGGTCGGAATGAAGAGAGTATCGAAAAGATCTTCGACATGACCGCAGCAGTGGTCATCCCAGTACATTCCCAGTGAGTGTACGTGATCGACCAGTTCCTTGACATAGGGGAACAGCATTTCTTTAGCAGTGGCATTTGAGAAGAAAGGTCTCTGCTGGCTGCCCCAGTCGTCATTGAAGTTGGCGATATCTGCGTTCAGGTATTTCTTGATATTATTGTAGTATTTCTTCAGGTTATCCGTTACGACTCTGAAGAGGCGGTGTACGGCGTCCTTCTGGTCGTCATCGATCAATGCGACGATGGCATCCTCAAAGTCGCACAGCGCAATGAGCCTTTCAAAAAGGCAGCCCGGCATGGCAACATAAGTCGCTTTATTTGGGTCGTGGTTCTTGTACTGGCGTTCAACGGTTCCCTCCCAGTCCCATGTATCGGCATCGGGGATCTTTGCGACCTGTTCTTCCCATTTATTGATATCAGTGACCATCGGGTTTCCGGGACGCACTATGGCTCCATGAGCGGAATCTACGAATTCCCAGGTCACGCCCCAGCCGTCTTCCCCTTTTCCTCCGGGAGGATTAGACCTCGCCTGGTTCTCCGGGTCGCAGTCGCACATTATCCTGTTGAAGTCGGATGAAAAAGGCGTCCACAGCGGGGTTTTTCCTTGATAAAGGAGCAGTGTATTATCCCTATATGATATAGGTGTTGAAAAATCGTAAAAAGTACCATACGGTGTTTCTCTCTCGTTTTGATGAACGAGCTCGTCTTCACTGAACTTCTCTTTTCCCATTATGAATTATCTCCCTTTTAATATGTTCTGAATCGATTTTATCAAAGTTTGTTTTCGCGTTCAATATTAAAGGAAGACTTTTGATGTCAAATACGGTATCCGACTTAATTTCCGCATTCTATACTGATGCTGTTGAAGATCCCCAATACGTCCTCGACTCTGGTGTGTTTCTTTGCTTCACCGTCAATGTCGAGCACGGTCGTGCCTTTGTCCATCATGACCAGTCTGTCCCCGTATTCAACTGCATGCCTCAGGTTATGGGTGACCATAATAGTCATCAGGTGCATTCTTTCCACGGTCTTCCTGGTAAGCTCCATGATGAACTCCGAATTGACCGGATCAAGCGCTGCGGTATGCTCATCCAGGACCAGGAAGTCGATAGGCCTGAGAGTGGCTATCAGCAATGACAGTGCCTGTCTCTGGCCTCCCGAGAGGGAACCCATCTTCATATCCATCTTATCTTCAAGGCCAAGTGACAAAGAAGCGACGAGATCCCTGAATTCCCTTTCTTTCTTTTTGTCAAAGGCCGGTCTTAATCCGAATCGGCTGCCCTTATTATCCGCAAGCGCGAGATTCTCGGAGATAGTCATGTTCGGGCACGTGCCAACAGACGGATTCTGATAGACTCTTCCGATGAGTCTGTTGCGCCGGTATTCCTTTTCAGCGCTGATATCATTGCCGTTCAGGATGACCGAGCCTTCCTGAGGGGTGAGGGAACCGCATATGATATTGAGAAGGGTCGTTTTCCCGCTGCCGTTACTTCCGACGACGGACAGGAATTGCCCGTCGTTGATGGTGAGCGAAAAATCCTTGAATATCGTCAGTTCGTTCACTCCGCCTTTGTCGTAGGTCATCGTGATGTTCTTTACTTCAAGCATTGGACTCCTCCTTGCTCCTGCCGATTATGAGTATGCCAAGGAAGAGCACTGCAGTGACGAGCTTCAGCAGGTTTGCGGGCAGACCGAGCAGTATCGCAACCTGGATGCACGCTTTATATACGACGCTGCCTGCGAGAGCGCAGGTGGTCCCTTTGACGAACCCGGCTTTTTTGAACAGAGTCAGACCAATGATGACTGCAGCCAGAGCGAAGACCATCTGGCCGGTGCCCATCGTTGCCGAAAATGACCGCTGTTCCTGGCAGACGAGCGATCCGCAGAGAGCTACCAGGGCATCAGATATGACGATCCCCATGATTTTGACCTTGCCCGTATCGACAGCCAGCGAAGTCACAAATGTCTCATTATCCCCTGAGGCAATGAGCAGCAGCCCTGCTTTTGTCTTGAAATAAAGATCCAGCAGGAGCTTTATGGCGACGGCTATAATGAGGGAAATCACAAGTTTTCTGACCGACAGAGGAGCTTTGCTCAACAGTGCGTCTGCAGGGAAGCCCGTAAAGATCGTCGGCGTCGTACGCGCAACTGAGTAATTTGAACCTGCGATCTGCAGGTTGATGGAAAAAAGGGCTGTCATCGTAATGATGCCAGCGAGCAGATCCCTTACTTTGAACTTAACGTGGATGATGCCGGTCACCAGACCTGAAAAAGCCCCTGCGGCAGACGCCGTCAACAGTACGATCCATGGGCCGATCCCTCTATCCAGCAGGACCGCCGTTATGGCAGCTCCCAATGGGAAGCTGCCGTCCACTGTCAGGTCGGGAAAATCCAGTATCTTATAAGTGATATAAACACCGTAGGTAAGGATGGAGTATATCAGCCCCTGGGTCAGAACACTTACTGCGAGGTTTACAAATCTTTCCATTTCGATTATTTGGTGACGTCTACGGCCTTTGCGGCAACATCATCCGGAAGATCGATATTCAGTGCGGCGATCTTTTCGGGGTTGACGTAAACCGAGTAGTTCTCTATGGTCTCGAAATCGATATCTTCAGCCTTTTCTCCATTCAGTATCCTTGCTGCAAGTCTGCCGGTCTGCTTTCCGAGCTCATAATAATCGATCCCGGCACCGGCTATGCAGCCTTTCTTTACCTGTTCGATCTCGCTGCCGTACACTGGGATCGAAGCAGCATCTGTCTTTTCCAGAATGGAATCCAGTACACCGACGACATTGTTGTCAGTGAGGTTGCTGAAACAGTCGACGCCTTTATTGATAAGCGTATCTACGGCCAGTGTCACCTCTGATTGGGCGCTGACTCCTACGGATTCGATGCTGAAACCGTAGGCAGATGCTGTCCTTTCATATTCCTTGATCGTGGATACCGAGTTCGTTTCGCTTACTGTGTAGATTATGCCGATCGTTTTCGCATCCGGCTGGAGCTTCCTGATTAGCTCCAGCTGGGCGGCAACCGGCAGTTTGTCGCAGGTGCCTGTGATATTGCCCTTTGTAAGCTTTGAGCCTTCAGGATCGCTGACAGCGACAAAGACTACGGGGGTATCGTTGTCTTCGGACGCTGCGTAGCATGCCAGGGCGGCGTTGGTAGCAACCCCAACCATCAGCGTACATCCTTCGGCCGCGAAACTCTGCGCTATCTGCGTGCATACGGCATCGTCAAAGCCGCCGTTCTGGTAATCAAGGGTATAATCTGTTCCCTCTGAAAAACCGGCTTCTTTCAATCCTTCGATGAATCCCAGCCTGCAGTTGTCGAGCGAGGGATGTTCGCCGTACTGGCAGACCCCTATAAGCGCCTTCTTCTCATCCGAACATCCGGCAAAGGTTAAGACCAGAATGATCGCCAGGACCACTGATAAATACTTTTTCATAATAAACCTCCGATTTTGTCTTGAATACAAAAAACCTGTCCCTTATCAAAGGGACAGGTAATCGACATGACCTGCGGTGCCACCCAATTTGGCGTTTTGATGCGCCCACTCGTTTCCGGATACCATCATATCCGCCGCTCTGATAACGGGTGCGGAACCCGTCGGTTTCTACTTACAGCTCTTTCGTCCGCCTTCACAAGTCCATTCCCCGTGCACGTCGCCGACATCCTCTCAGCAGCAGACGTCTCTCTGTATGCGCTTTATGAACGGGTACTACTCTTGATCATTAGTTTCATTGATTATAAAATTAAACATACTAAATGTCAATATATGTCTTATTTATTTTGAACTATCCCCTTGAAGAGGGCACATCTCAACGATATAATTATAATAATAAATAGCTAATCCGCAGAAACGGAAATGAAAGGAATTGATATGAAGAAGAATCTGTTTAAGACCAAGTTCAATACTGCGGTCATCGTTCTTATCCCGGTATGCATCGGCATCAACTTTTTAGGGAAATTCATTGCTGCTCAGCTTAAGCTGCCCCTCTGGCTCGACTGCATCGGAACATGCGTCGGAGGCGTTCTCGGCGGCCCTGTCATCGGAGCTATCTGCGGCGCGGTCAATAACCTGGTCTATACGATAACCACAGGTGACGTGCAGTCCTGGCCCTATTTCCTGACTTCCATCGGGATCGGCCTTACTGTCGGGATCATGGCCAGACTCGGAAATATGGAAAAATTCGGCAAGGCTCTGGCAACCGCATTCGTAGTAGTCGTTGTCGCCGTTGCGATCTCCACTCCTATCAACGTCATCCTCTGGGGAGGAACCACAGGTGTTGTTTTCGGAGATGCGGTATTCACATTCCTTCGTGAAAAGGGAGTCGGCCTCTGGCTTGCATCCCTCTGTGATGAGGCGCTCATCGACCTTATCGATAAGTTCCTGACCATAGTGATAACCTTCTTCATCGTAAAGGCACTGCCCAAGACCATAACCTCTGTTTACTCTGTGGGGGATGAGATCAAGAACCTTTAAACTGATTTGATTCAAACGGACACAATCCGTCACACAGGCCGCTTACAGCGGCCTGTATTGATATATGAGGAGCTTTTATGAAGAGTATTAGCCTGTACGTCGATAAAAACAGCATTTTCCACAATCTGCATTCCTTCACGAAGCTGTTTTATCTGTTGACGATGATACTTGTACCTGCGATAGTCGGATCCGTATGGGGCTTCGCGGCAGCGGCAGCATTCAGTTTTCTTTTGCTGGTCATATGCGGCCTTCTGAAAAAAGCGATGCCATTTGTTCTTTTCACGATCACTATCGTCCTTATCATCTTCATCGTCCAGGGCCTTACATATCCCGGAAACGAAACGGTGATGTTCTCGCTGGGGAAGATAGAGTTCTACAGGGAAGGCATCATGTACGCACTGAGGATCGGCCTGAATTTCTGGAATATCCTTTTCGCCTTTGCCCTGCTTATCCTCACGACCAAGCCGAAAGATATGGTGGAGGATTGCGAACAGATAGGGCTGTCGCCGAAATTCGGTTATATCATAGCTTCGGTCTTCCAGATCATCCCCCAGATGACAGGGACGATGAGCACCATTACCGACGCACAGCGTTCCCGCGGGATGGAAACGGAAGGAAAACTGCTCACCAGGGCAAAAGCATTCATTCCCCTTATGGCTCCTGTGGTAATGAGCTCTCTGATAAACACGAAAGAACGTGCGATGGCTCTTGAGATCAGAGGATTCAATGCAGATATCAAGAAAACATACCTTTATACGCGAAAGCTAAAGATTTCTGACAAGATATGCCTGTTCATGATGGGCCTGTCTATCTTATCATCGATTGTTTTCAGGGTGGTTAAATGGCTTATATCGAAGTAAAAGGATTGAAATATAAATATCCGGCCACTGAGACGATGGCGCTTAAGGGTTTGGATTTTTCCGTGGAAAAAGGGGAGTTCATCGGAGTGACAGGCGAGAACAACTCCGGAAAGAGCACGCTGTGTCAGGCTTTTGTCGGTCTGGTGCCGAATTTTTACCGCGGGGCTTACGGCGGCAGCATCACCATAGACGGACTGGATATCGCCAAAGCGAGCAATGCCGAGATCTGCACGACTGTCGGCCTCGTATTCCAGAACCCGTACAACCAGTTCTCCGGAGCCTGCGACACTGTTTTTGACGAGATAGCCTTCGGGCTGCAGAATATCGGTATCGAAAAGCAGGAGATGATCCGCCGCGTCAATGAAGCCATGGAGATGCTCGATATAGCAGCCTACAGGGACCGGAATCCGTTTGATCTCTCGGGAGGCCAGCAGCAGAGGGTAGCCATAGCCGGTATACTGGCCATGAAGCCGCAGGTGCTTGTGCTGGACGAACCGACCAGCCAGCTGGATCCGCAGGGGAGCGAAGAGGTCTTCAAGGCGATAGATACCATGACCCAGGCTGGGATCACGATCATTATCGCCGAGCATAAGATCGAAAAGATAGCGGAATTCGCTGATAAGATACTTCTTTTGAAAGATGGTCTTGCGGCGGACTTCGATACACCGGAAAAGGTCTTTTCGCGTAGTGACCTCGCTTCTCTGGGCATAGACCCGCCGGTATATACCCTGGCAGCGGAAAAGCTCGGGAAGCGCAAGCCTGAAAGCGGCCTCTACCCGGTGACCCTGTCCGATGCCGCCGAATGCATCGGGACGGATATTCCGAGAGTCGTTCTGAAGAAAAGGGATGAATACAAGATCGAGCCCACCTTTGACGTATCAGACATTTCATTCTCTTACGACGGGCAGAAGAATATCATAGAACATCTGAGTCTGAAACTTGACAGCCGTCCCACCGCGATAATCGGACAGAACGGAGCGGGAAAGACGACACTGGTAAAGCTTTTGAAGGGGCTTCTGAAACCGACAGAAGGGAGCATCACCCTGGCCGGGGAGGATGTGGTCGGTCAGACAGTGGCATCGCTTTCCTCGAAGATCGGTTATGTGTTCCAGAATCCCAACGACCAGGTGTTCAAGAACAACGTCATGGACGAGGTGATGTTCGGTCCGCTGAATATCGGGTTCACTAAGGAAGAGGCGAGGGAACGCTCCATTCAGGCTCTCAGGGAAGTCCAGCTGGAATGGGCAAAGGACATCAATCCGTATGACCTGGGCCTGAGCGACAGAAAACTTGTGGCGATCGCTTCGGTACTGGCCATGGATACGGACATCGTCATTTTCGATGAACCGACCATTGCGCAGGACAGGAAAGGAAAGGAACGCATCGCCGATGTCATAAGAAAACTCGAAGCTGAGGGAAAAGGCGTGATCGGGATCCTGCACGATATGGATTTCGTGGCTCAGTGTTTCGACAGGGTCATCATCATGGCTAAAGGCACCATATTGGCTGACGATGAAGTCCATAAGGCATTTACTTATGGACCGGCTCTGGATCAGGCAAAACTGGAACCTCCCCACGTCGCCAAGCTGATGAAGGCGATAGGTGTCGGCCGGTTTGCCCTGAGCGTCGATGAGATAGAGAAGAGCGCGACGGCAGGAGAATATATATGAAACTGGTCTCATGGAACGTTAACGGGCTGAGAGCCTGTATGGGGAAGGGTTTTGCGGATTATTTTGCATCCTCAGACGCGGATATCTTCTGCGTACAGGAAACGAAGCTGCAGAAGCACCAGCTCGAATTCTGCCCCGATGGGTACGAAACGTATATATCCGATGCCCAGAAGAAAGGCTATTCAGGCACGGCGGTCTTCACACGGCACGCCCCTGACGACGTCATTTACGGAATCGATGGCTTGTATAACGATGAAGGGCGGCTGATAACGCTGGAATACAGGGATTTCTATTTCATCTGCTGCTACAGCCCGAATTCGCAGGACGGCCTGAAACGTCTTGACTACCGGATGACGTTCGAGGACGACCTCAGAGGCTTTATGACGAGGCTGGACAAGCAGAAGCCTGTCATACTCACAGGGGATCTCAACGTGGCGCATGAGCCGATCGACCTTAAGAATCCGTCATCCAATACATCCAATGCAGGATTCACGCCGCAGGAAAGAGAGAAGTTCACATGCCTTCTGGATGCCGGCTTCAGTGATGTATTCCGCACCCTAAACCCGGAGCTGAAGGATGCTTATTCATGGTGGAGCTACCGCTTCAAGGCAAGAGAGAGGAATGCCGGATGGCGCATCGACTACTTCCTGGTCTCGAACCGCCTCATGGAAAAGGTGAAGGACTGTACTATAGAAAACAGCGTTTTCGGCAGTGATCACTGCCCTGTGACGCTTGACATCGAGCTGACGTTATGATAACGAAAAAACGGCTAATTCAGCCGTTTTATTTGTTTATTGCAGGTCGTATGGTTCGATCTGTCTGAAACTCATCGTCTGCGTCAGGTTGCATCTGTTTTCAAAGCTCATGCAGAACTCATACGGGTCGACAGACTTCAGATCCGCATCCTCAAAAGACGTCCGGTCGAATCTCTCGGCAAAGATGTATACGTCTTTGATATCGCCTTTGGTGTTCCTTCTCTGGGTATATCCCGAAACTGTTATGATCTGAATGACCGGGGATATATTAAAGATAATGGCTGCGATATAGACCGCAAGTGAGAAGACGCAGTTGCGGTAATCTCTCCTTACCTCGTCTTGGGCTTTCTTCGTTATCTTAAGACAGCCGTTTGCCGCCTGTACAGCTTTCTGGAAAGGCATATCCTCGCATTCAGGCAGATCCAGGTCGACGTCTATCATGCTTCTATCGCCGCTAATCTGGAATCCGGCAGCGAATTCGACCGGGAGCTCGATGCCGGAAAGCGCCTCTTCTATGGTTTCATCCAGTTCGCTGTCTTTCACCTCGCGGGTAAAATCCTTCGCTTTCTTTACTCTGGGAGAGAGCGTGTGGATATTAATGAATTCGTCTATCGCTCTGTTGAATTCATCTGCCTTGGCGCTGTTATCTTCCCTGAAGGCATCTAGGATCGCCTGCTTCTCCGATTTATAACGCTCCGTAGCTCGTATCCTGCGCTTCATGGATTCATCGGTGATCGGATAGCCGGCGGGGGAGACGATGATGATATCTCCTTCGTCGCTGACGGCAAGGCTGAATTCATCGACGGGCTTTTCGGTACTGCTGCTCCTGCCCGGTTTATTCTGTGTCCTGGAGGAGCTTCCTCCCGCGATCTTCTTCCTGTCGTAAAGCCCCGTGCCGGGGATGCTTGTATTCATAAAGATGCCTTTTTTCCCGATATTGAAGGAGAGTCCTTTCCCTCCGACTGTAACGCTGGGTCCTGATTTGGAGAGATTCAGTTTGATCCCTTTTCCAAGTTTTACGGTCTTTCTGAAGCGCATTTCTTCTCCTTTCGTATTGCAGAGTATGGTCGCACTTCCATCATCCAATATCATGCGCCTGCCGGCAGATATCTCAATGAGACAGGCTGATATGAACAAAATGACTACAGACATTATACCATATCGACAAAGTCTATAGTCATTTTGATATCCTCTGTCATATCGTGCATCGGATGTAATCGAAAAGGACACCGCAGGCAGGGAAAGTAACTGCGCTGATCGTGCTAATCGTCATGGCGAGCGGATAACCGCTGCTCAAAACGGTTCTTCCTGGTGTCTGAAGGTATCTTTGTGGGATAGACGCCGTCAAAGCAGGCGCTGCAGTATCCCTCGTTTGCGGCAAGTTCCCTAAGTTGATCGACGGGGAGGTATCCAAGAGAGTCGACACCGATCATCTCTGCGATCTCTGGAATAGAGTGATGACACGCGACGAGGTTGTCGGTGGAATCGATATCCGTTCCGTAAAAGCAGGGATGGAGGAAAGGAGGCGCCGAGACCCGTATATGGATCTCCTTCGCCCCGGCATTCCTTAGAAGGGAAACGATGTGCCTGCTGGTCGTTCCGCGGACGATCGAGTCGTCGATCAATACGATACTGTGATCCTTAACTACGGTCTCGACCGCGGAAAGCTTGATATTTACCTGATCAGCCCGGTCGCCCGGTGCGATGAAGGTCCTTCCGATGTACTTGTTCTTTATGAGCCCGATCTCATATGGGATCCCGGACGCATGGCTGAACCCGAGTGCGGCATCCAGACCGGAGTCCGGGACTCCGATCACATAATCGGCATTGACAGGATTGGTCTTTGCAAGGATCTCGCCGGCTCTGATACGGGCCTGATGGACCGGGCGGCCGTCGATCACGGAGTCCGGCCTTGCAAAATAGATATACTCAAAAACACAGAGCTTCTTTTCGGCTTTCCCGCAGTGTTCCCGCCGGGACATGATGCCGCTCTGGGTGAATACCAGTATCTCTCCGGGATCGATATCGCGGATGAACTTAGCCCCGACTGCTTCAAGCGCGCAGCTTTCCGAGGCGACTACGTAAACACCTTCAGTCGTGACGCCGTAGCAGAGAGGGCGGAAACCGTGAGGGTCTCTTGCGCATATCAGCTTTCGAGGAGACATAAGCACCAAAGAATATGCCCCATCCATAATATCCATTGCACGGCTTAGGGCTTCTTCTATGGAAGGAGCGGTCAGCCTCTCCTTTGTGACGATATAAGCGATTATCTCCGTATCGCTGGAAGTATGGAAAATGGCCCCGTTCAGTTCCAATTCCGAACGGAGTTCCTGTGCATTGGACAGATTGCCGTTGTGCGCGATCGCCATATGGCCTTTCTGATGATTTACTTCGACCGGCTGGCAATTATTGCGGCTGTTGTCCCCGGTAGTCCCGTATCGTGTATGAGCCACCGCCATCGTCCCCTTCG
The DNA here is from genome assembly GCA_017551505.1 of Eubacteriaceae bacterium. Taxonomy (GTDB): domain Bacteria; phylum Bacillota; class Clostridia; order Eubacteriales; family Anaerofustaceae; genus JAAYHF01. Next base: position 8,666 of record JAFZLL010000013.1, on the reverse strand, counting down.
GAAATGCTGAAAGTACCTGTGATGAGAAGACTTCGTTTACAAGCCCCAGGTCCTTATGCGAGGAAAAAACACCGTCTTCATTCACTACTATACCGCAGCTCTCCTGTCCTCTGTGCTGAAGAGCATACAGGCCGTAATAACAGATATGTGCTGCTTCTATGGGCTTTGGGGAGATCACTCCAAATACTCCGCATTCTTCTCGGATACTCATTTCCTGGTTCCTTTCCGCCTGACAGTGGGTCCAAAAAAGCCTCTGAACGATCTGTCAGGCCTGTTGGGATTATATCTATATAGGGGAAATGCAGGATCAGATCCTCAGGATATGGCGAACAGGACTGCTCCTGAGAAAACTGATGTCTGTATGTAATGGTTCAGATCGATGCATGCCGGAAAGAATCGATCACTCTTTCGTCTCCATCTGTTTTTCCAGCCTGCCCATGATCTCATGATAGGCGTCCTCAACGCCGCCAAGATCCCGGCGGAACCTGTCTTTATCGAGTTTTTCTCCGGTCTTGCTGTCCCAAAGCCGGCAGGTGTCCGGACTGATCTCGTCCGCCAATATTATGGTGCCGTCAGGCAGCCTTCCGAATTCCAGCTTGAAATCTACAAGCGTCACACCGCATGAGAGCCAGAAGCTCTGTAACAGCTTATCTATTTTAAGGGAATAATCCCTGATCTGATCGAGTTCCTCACGTGTCGTCAGGCCAAGCGCCAGAGCATGGGAATCATTCAGCAGCGGATCTCCCAGTGCATCGTTCTTGTAGGTGAATTCGACCGTCGGCTCCGAAAACACGATGCCTTCCTCTACACCGTAGTTCTTCGAGAATGAACCTGCTGAGATGTTCCTCACGATGACTTCCAGCGGGACGATCTCCACTTTTTTGACGAGAGTATCGCGATCGCTTAGTTCCTCGACATAGTGAGTCGGTATCCCGTTATCCTGAAGCATACGCATAAGAGCGTTGCTCATTTTGTTGTTGATGACACCTTTGCCTGTGATCGTACCGCGTTTCTGGCCGTTGAACGCGGTGGCGTCGTCTTTATAAGAGACGATCAGAAGAGCAGGATCTTCAGTAGCAAATACCTTCTTGGCTTTTCCTTCATACAATTGTGCGCCTTTTTCCATAGAATACCTCCAGATTATTCATTCCCGATATCATACAACAATTACTGCTTCGGCAGGATCGCCTTGATTTATGCATGAATGCGATACGCCCTTCCCCTAAAAAATGAAAAGGGCGCCTTCGAGTGCAAAATCAAAGACGCCTTTGCCTTAACGCGTGGATTATATATCAGGGAGTTCCCGCATGTCAATAAGCAGACATACATAAATTTGATATTCTTGGTACCATCTGCAAGCGACTGAGAAAGAGGAGGCGCAACAACCTGATCGCAGTTACTTTCATGACCGGATCTGCCATGGCTCCGGTACTGTCTGCGGAGCGCGGATGCTGACTTATCATAGCAGAAGGAAGAGCCGGAAATAAAAAAACAGCAGCGCTTGCTTCGCTGCTGTTCGATGTCTGTGAAGCACGAGATGTGCTTTTAAAGGCCCGGCATGCGGCCGATAGATAATCGTATGTCAGCCTTAGTCATATCAGGTCGCTTTTTACGCCTGTTCTTTTGGAAGTATTCCTTTTCCGTCAAAGATGCTTCCGACCGCTTTGACATAAAACATCGTGAAGAGGTAATAGGCGAGGAACGCTTCCCCACAGCTGACGGCACCGCTGAGCAGTATGTATTTGACTTTACCGGGGATAAGGAAGAATAAGGTCAATAATACAACAGCCGCGCCGAGGCATATTTTCCAGAAAGATGAGCGGCTCTTCTTTATTCCGCTGCGTATACTTGACATGGCACTTTTGCCGATCGATGCTTCCTTGCGTACGGATTTCAGCATCGAGATGAGCCCGAAAGCAAGCACTGCCAGTCCTAAGGCAATTCCTGTTACGGAGAAGATGTTGATCATTATGCCCATCATTCCCAGGGTGGCAAAAATGGACAATGCGAATAATGACATTATGAATAATCCGGAAATGCCTATGGGGAAAAATAACAGGACGATGACTAAGGCCAAGCCGGCGAACAATCCGAGACCGCACAGTTCCACGGCCGTCTGTGATATGCTGGGTTCTATCTTGCCTGTTTCTTTGACTTTAAAGTCGGCGTTCAGGGAACCGGAACTGATCACAGATGCCAGTTCGATTGCTTCCTGCTTGTCGGTGACCCCTGAGATATATGCTATTCCCGTATCTATAGTTGCATTTATGAAAGGACTGCGGATCACTTCGCCATCCATCTTTATGTACAGATAGTTGTTGATCAGCGAAGTCGTGGTCTCAGTGAAAAGCTTCTTGCCCTCTTCAGTGAAAGTGATCTTTACTGCCGGCTGAGAGACTCCATATTGATCTGTATAGGTAGCATAAGTGGCGCTCTCCACATGATCGCCTGTAAGATAGACATTTCCCTTACTGTCCTCGAAAGTCAATTCGCACCTTTTCATAAGCTTGTCCAGGATGTCATCAAGGTCTTCGAAATAGGGGAGTGAAATCTTGATCGTGTCATCCTCACTGACTTCGACTTTGGGATCATAAATGCCTAAAGCGGCTATACGGTCTTTGAAGACCTTTACCGATGAGGAAAGCAGCTCTTCTTTTGTGGTGCCTTCTGGAACATCTGATGACACTTCGAGGAACGAATACGTGCCTCCTTTTATGTCGACGTCATATTTGAAAAGCTCCCTTATCGGAAGAATGTCGTAAACACCGAATGCCTTGCTTACAGGCAATCCCAGTGCAAAGATCAATGAAATGATGATGATTACAGCCGTGGAAACGATCAGTTTGGCGGCGTTCCCCTTTTTGCTCATATATAACCTCTTAAGCAGAATTTACTTCATGATATTATAAATAAAACGGCAAAGCAAATCAATGTTTCTTAAGCTTTTCATTCCACGAAGAGATGCGGAAAATCCGCCGAAGCTGAGAATCACAAGACAGAAGAACCGGACTGCGGCCGCAGTCCGGTTCCATCAGTTTGTTTGTTGTGCGATAAGGCTCACCTGGATCCGTTGGCCCGGATCAGTGTGTTTTATACCAGTTATAGGCGTAGTTGAAGTAAACGTCCTTTATCATATCCCTGCGCTGCTGCGTGAATTCGTCCTGGTTGGTGAAGCCCGTCATGGCGGAATAAACGAACCCTCCGCCGGGAGCAAACGTATCGACATAATTCTCCAAAGCCGCGCGGTATTCATCCATATCGGTAAATCTGTCGTATTTGCCGTTATCCCAGCCTCCGGCGATGGCTATTTTATTGCCGAAACGTTTTTTGATGCCTACCAGGTCGTTCTGTACCTGTGCGGGGTTCCAGGAATTGATCCCGATATCTACCCAGTCCGGAATAAAGCACTCGCAAAGACCGCAGTCATGGCGGGCAACAGGAGCTCCGATCTCCTTGGCGATATCGGTGTGCTTCTTATGATAGGGTTTGAAGAATTTCTTATACATCTCGGCGCTGAAGAAAGGCGCCTTATCTCCCGCATCGTCGTCCATGATGGAGATGATATCGGGTTTGACATAATATACTGACTGCTTCAGGACGAGCATGTAATACTGTGACACGTATTCCAGCATCTCCATTATCTCATCGGGATTTTCGTACATATTGAGCAGCAGGTTCTCAAAACCCATAAATGATACGAGGGTGAGGAAATAGTCGCCGCCTCCGACCGTCAGGCATTTGGTCGTACGGTCGATATCCTTGATCTTATCGGTATAATACTTTTCCCAGTCGAAACCGCTCATGTCCGGTATATGGATCACGTCTCTCCAGTTGGAGATATCCTCCCCGAGAAGGTTCTTGCCTGGAGCAGGCATGGCTCCGTTATTGAGTTCGGCGCTTCCCACATATGTAACGCCCAGTTTTGTGACGATTGGTCCGTCCGGTGCTGAAGCAGGGGTCAGCAGTTCTTCATTGAAACGCCCGTTCATATCCTCAAAGGCATTGGACGGTACATGATCGGGTATTTCTCCCTTGAGCATGCGCAGATAGTTTTCTTTTGCTGTGATAGCCATTCTTTCCTCCTGTTGCTGCAAATAATTGAATTATTTATTGAACGTATATCCATAAAAACTATATCATCATAATGCAGCGAAAGCAATAAGACAGTGAACGGAATTAAAAAACCGGCAGCTTGGATACTTGGACCCCATGAAGTACGGTCCTGTCCGGATGGCGGCAGCACGCCTCTGTTCGATATTGAAGAAAAAAATAAAAGTAATTATTGTAATTCATTTATCAGGGCTGTATAATAACATGGCAATCGCGAGAGTGCTGGAATTGGCAGACAGGCACGTTTGAGGGGCGTGTGCCCTTAGGACATACGGGTTCAAGTCCCGTCTCTCGCACCATCAAAGAACCATCGGCTGACAAAGCCGATTTTTTTTATAAAAAAAACCGCCCTTAAGGGCGGTGACGGATCTTATCAGGTATTCTTCAGTATTATGCGCTGCATCATGTCGGAAGCCTGCTCGCAGCAGTCAAGGCAGTTGTCCAGAGCTTCGATTATGCTCTTCCACTTTAACTGTTCTTCAAGGGTAACATCGCTTTGCGTGAATAATCTCCTGATGCCCAGGAAGTATATCCTGTCGCCGTCTTCCTCGATAGTATTCAATTCGACGGCGAGCTTATCGAGTGTGTTTGATTTTTTGAAGTTCTCGAATTCCTCGCAGATCTCGCAAAGCTTGGAAGTTCCGTCTATGATCAGTTTTCCGTATTCGAGTATCTCTTTTCTGAGTTTAGTAACGTTATAGATATAAAGCTTGGTGAACACATCTTCTATCGTATCGATCACATCGTCGATGCACTGGGTCAGAGACAATATGTCCTCTCTGTCAATGGGAGCGATGAATTCCTTATCGAGCTTCAATGATATCTCGTGTGTCGCCATATCGGCGGAATGCTCGATTTCATGCATTTCCTTTGTCTGATCCCTAAGCTTTTCGGGATCAAAATCAGAGATATAAGCGTTGAACGCTACGGCCGCCTGCTTGCAGAATTCAGCCTGCTCCAGAATCATCTGGAAATAATTGTTCTTCATGTTTCCTCCGTAAAAACTACTTAAATATCACTATGAACAGTTTAGCCATAAGGAACCCGACAAGCCCGCAGCCGGGGAAGGTGCATATCCAGGTAAACACCATTTCCTTGACGATGGTCCAGTCCACGCTCCTCATCCTTTTTGCCGCTCCTACGCCCATGATGGCCGTGGTCTTGGTCTGGGTGGTGGAAACGGACATCCCGAGCAGGCTGGATACGAACAGGCACAGCGTTGCGGCAGTATCAGCTGCAAAACCTTGATAGGTCTCCAGTCTTGCCATATTCATGCCGACCTGTTTTATGATCCTGTATCCCCCGATGGATGTTCCCAAAGCCATTACGATAGAGCACAGGATCATCATCCACACGGGAATAACGAAACTGTTTACAGTCGATCCTCTTGCGATGAACATGCCCAGCATAAATATGGCCATGAACGACTGGCCGTCCTGGGCTCCGTGCATGAAAGCCATGGAAGCGGCACCGGCGATCTGAGCCATTTTGAAGAATCTTGTCGTCTGCTTTCTTTCGAACTGAGAAGCAATGAGAACAGTGATCTTGCTTATGAGCCATCCGAGCCCGAAACCTAGTATAGTTGAAAGTACAAGGCCGTAGATATTGAGCATCCACGTGTCGAGATTGATCCCGCTTGCCCCGCCTAATGCGATAGCTGCTCCGGAGAGCCCGGCGATAAGCGCGTGGGTCTCACTTGTAGGAATTCCGAAATACCAGGCGGCAGTCGCCCATACAACGATTCCGACCAATGCGGCGCAAAGTGCGATAAGAGCGGATTTGCTGTCGTTTCCGAAGTCTACCATATTTGATATGGTGGTGACGACCGATGAATTGATCAGCGTAAATACGTAGCATCCGAGAAAATTCATTATTGCCGCCATGATGATAGCGCCTTCCGGAGTCAGTGCCCTGGTGGAAACGCAGGTCGCTATCGCATTGGGGGCGTCAGTCCATCCGTTGACCAAAATGACTGCTATCGTCAGCAGAGATGTGATCAGGAAAGGCAGACTTTCGAGCATGTCAGTGAGAAATTCCGAAAATGTCAGTGTCATCTATAATTTTCACCTTTACCGGGAAGCCGGCTGTTTCTCAATCGATAGTATTTATTTATATATTTTTAAAGGAAGCATCACATGCTCCATGATTTTCGTTACATAATCGTTAATATTCCTGTCGATTATAAAGGAATTGCATCAAAAAATCAATAATTGTAATGTTCAAATCTCTGATGTACATATCTTGTCGATCTAATAACGAGAAATTCACTGGATTTGAACCTTTATAGAGGGAAACTTTTCAATACGCTTCTCCTGATTCAAATATCACTTTCTTCAAGACAGAGGAACCATACGAACCGGTCAATCGTTGGTTCACAAAACCACTGGGCCTTCTTCTTGAAATTGGGAATGATCAGACCGCAAAACATAAAAATCATACATAATTAGAAGACTGTATGAGAATATTATTGAACAATCGCTGTGATTGTGGCATAATAATGGCAGTCAGATTCTGAATTTTGTATGAGGAAATTATCAAGATGGAAAAGCTTGAGCAGATTAAAAGAGTACTGATTCAATGTGGGGGAATCGCAAGGACCGCTGACTTTGTGACAGCGGGTATCAACCAGATTTCACTCGGAGAATCATGCAAAAACGGGGATTTGAAGCGTATACGACAGGGATTCTATCAGCTTACCGATGATGATTCTCTTTCGGAAGCGCAGTACCTTCGCGCGCTTCTTCCGGAGGGTATCGTATGCATGGAATCCGCACTGTTCTTCTATGGCTACAGTGATTTTGCTCCACGGAAGTGGAGTATTGCGGTTCCAAGATCGATCTCTCTGGCCAAATTGAAGATTGATGTCGTCCCGCTCAAGACATATTATATTCAAAACGAACTGCATGAAATCGGCAAGGCCGCAGCATCGTTTGACGGGACAGAACTTGCAATTTATGATCGCGAACGCACGATTTGTGATTGTTTTAAGTATCGTACAAGACTGGACAGCGAGACATTTGGAAAAGCGATCAACGCCTATGCTGTGGATGATAAGAAAAACCTTTGCAATCTTTCAAAGTACGCAAAAGAACTTGGCCTTTATAAACGGGTCATGGATTTGATGGAGGTAATACTGAATGGCTGACATTGGCGCATCGGTTTTAGCGAGACTGAAAAACAAGGCTGCTGAAAGCGGTAGGAGCTATCAGTTGTGCATGCAGCTTTTTTGCCAGGAAGAGTTCCTACGACGTGTTGAAAAATCACGATATGCAGACAATCTCGTCTTAAAGGGTGGTTTGTTCTTATACACGCTCACGAACTTTGATAGTCGTGGATTTTCTGCTGCGTCAGTTGCCAAATACGCCGGAGCAACTGCGTGCTGTTCTTGAGGAGATCATTGCGATAGATACGGGCAATGATTTTGTGTCCTTTGAGATTAAAAGCATTGCACCGATAGCCATAGCAAAGAAATATGCCGGGATCGGTGCATCTATGGTTGCGAGGATCAAAAACACCCGTACGCCGTTCAGTATCGACTTCGGTGTTGGAGATGTGATTATTCCCAAACAGGAAAAGCGAACGATCCCCACGCAATTGCCGGATTTCAAAGCTCCGACGATTAATACGTACTCGCTTGAGACAACGGTTGCTGAAAAGCTGGACGCAATTCTGAGCCTCATGGAATTCTCCAGCCGGATGAAGGATTATTATGACCTTTACTATCTGGGGAACCATTTTGAGTTCGACAACGCGTTGCTTGCAGAAGCAATGCGAAAGACGTTTGCAAACCGCGATCACCATTTTACCATGGAACAGTTTGAGCAGGTCATGGCATTTGGTGACGACGAAGGGATGCAGAAAAAATGGAAAGCGTTTTCAAAGAAAATTGATACGGAGACCGAAGAATTCTCAACCGTGTTGAGCGTGATCAAGATGTTTTTGTCTGAAGCATTTGCAGAAGCAATCCAATAGTCTTCTCAGCCGGAAATGGCACCTCAAAGAGCGACACGAGAAATAATACGATAGTTAAAACACACGCGAACGCACAGAAAACGCACGCGTGTGTTTTTGCGTTCAATACCGGTCTTCAATTTGGCTTTCTCCTTGATCGGCTCCTTACACCGCAATACCGACTATGTACCTTACCGTCATCTTTCTGCTATTGATCACGCGGTTTTTCCGCAAAAACTGAACATTTCTTACCAGTCGTGCGGGACAAACGTTCTTTATGAATTGAACACTCCCGCCACTTAGAGAAGTGGGGGATTCCTGCTTCAACGCTGCAGCTTACATACGGAGACGTATCGCCGTACACAGTGGCCGCCGGCTCCACAGGCGTTATGGATTCGGACAGTTCCTGCCCTATCGTGATGGTATGCTGTATTACATGCCTATGCCGTATCCCTCATGTACTCTCTGAGTCCTTCCTGAAGTATGTTCATTGCGGCATTTATGTCACGGTCGTGCGAGGTCCCGCAGACAGGACATACCCAGTGACGGATCTTCAGATCCTTTAACTCACTGTCGGTATTACCGCACACATGGCATGTCTGACT
>JAFZLL010000012.1 GCA_017551505.1 Eubacteriaceae bacterium | reverse complement strand
GTATCGTAATCGCCCACCTTGTACAGCCAGTCGGAGACGCCGACGACGTCCACGTAGCAGTAGGAGCCGGTCGCTGAATCCGAAGGATAGAAGGGCTCTGCCGAAGCCTTGTCGTCATTGCCTCCGGCTCCGAAAGCCAGGGCGAGGAACACTGCGCCCAGTACGGCTGTCGCCAGGGCGAGTATCCTCAGGATCGGTTTTGGGCTGATGTAGCTTTTGATTACTGATTGCGCGTTCATTTATAAAACCTCATTAATATTTTACGCTCTATTATACATCAGTCCCTCGGGCAATAAACAGGAAGAAAACACCTGCCTGTTTTTTTTTATCACTCCGCGCCAATAAAAAAGCCCCTTCCCTGCGGAAGAGGCCTGAAAGGCTGCCGCCTATCTGGTGACGATGTAATCGGGCACGTATTCCTCCAGTTCATAGCTTATCTCCTCTTCGGAGTAATAACGGCGCACCTTTACGGTCACGGTATCGCCGGCGTTCATCCCGCTGATAATTCCGGTGATGTCGGAGTCGCTGCTGACCGCTTCCCCGTTGATCGAGATTATCATATCGCCCTCCTCGATGCCCGCTTTGGCGGCATTGGAGCCGTCACTGACATTGAGCACGTATACGCCGAAGCTCGTGACATGGTACTGCATGGCTGAAAAGGCGTTGTCTATATATACGGTCTCGAAGCCGAGGTACGGCCTGCCGGGCACATAGCCTACGCTCATGATGGATTCGATGATGCTCTTGACGTCGTCCAGAGGTATGGCGAAGCCGATGTTGTCGATGGACTCGCCCTGGCTCTTGGCGTTGACTATGCCGACCAGCTCCCCGTAGAGGTTGAACATCCCGCCTCCGGAGTTGCCCGGGTTGACGGCCGCGTCGGTCTGCAGCAGAGTCATCGGCCTGTCCTCGACATACACGTCCCTTGCCAGTGCGCTGATGATGCCTGTGGAGACGCTGCCTCCCAGCTCCCCGAGAGGGTTGCCGATGATGACGATCTGCTCGCCCACGGCAAGGACGGATGAATTGCCCAGTACGGCGGGCTTGAGCTGCGCCGCGTCAACTTTGATGACCGCGATGTCGCTGGCTTCGTCGTAGCCTTTGACTACGGCTGCGTATTCGGTGCCGTCATGAAGGGTCACATTGACCGATGTCGCTCCTTCAACGACGTGGTAGTTCGTAACTATATATCCGCTCGCGGTGATGATCACGCCGCTGCCTGCGCCTTTGGTCACGTACTGCCTCATGAATGAGGAGGTGGAGATGCTCTCGGTCGTGATCTCGACCACGCTGTCCGAGACGAGGGCGCTCACCTGGGCAACGCTCAGCGGGGCGTCCTCGGTCCCCTTGCCCTCATACGAGACCTCTCTGACCACGGACTTGTACAGAATCTCCGGGCTGTCGGACCCGGACTCGGCTGCCGGGCGGTATCCCGCCGCAAAGTAGCCTGCCGCCGCACCGCATGCCGCGGAGAGGATCATGCACAGCGCCAGTATCAAAGCTGCAGCAGGACCGCTTTTCTGCCTTCTCGGAACCGAACGGTCGTAGCCGGACTGATATCCTGTATTCTCATAACTGTAGTTCTCGTTTTCCATTTCTTTGGATCCTTTCGTCTAACCAGTACAGTGTACCCCATTTCCCTGAAAAAAAGGTGATAAGACGATTAAAATTAAGTGAAATCGTTACCGCCCTCCCTTTGTAGTATAATCATACCATGAAGATAATTACCGGCAGGCAGGGCAGTGGCAAGACCGAGGCCCTGTACGAGATGATAAGATCCCTCCCTCAGGATGCGAACGCCGTCCTCGTCGTGCCCGCGCAGTATACGTATGTCGCGGAACGCGCCCTCCTCTCACTGTTCGGCAGCAGGGCTTCGTCGCGCATCGCTGTGCTCAGCCTTAAGCGCCTGGCGGCCAGGCTGTTCGAGGAAGCCGGGCATACGCATATAAAGAGGCTGTCCTCCCGCGCTCAGGAGATACTGCTCAAATACGCGATAGACATAAACAGGGACAGGCTCGCCGCTTTCGGGGCCGTGGCCGCAAAGAAGGGCTTTGCGGACAATGTAATGGAGTTACTGGAGGAACTGGGCAAAAACTCGATCGATGTCTGCGAGCTGACCGCTGACCCGTCCCGAGTATTCCCGCCGCTGCTCACGCGCAAACTGCACGATATCTCCGTCATCGCCGAGAGCATGCGCTCTCTCGTCGGGGATCAGGCCGTGGATGACGCCGAGTACCTCTCCCTGTGCGCGGAAGCCGCCTCGTCGAGCCCGATGATACGGGACTGCTATTTTTTCTTTGACGATTTCCACATCTTTGACAAGAGCGACTATGCCTTCCTCACCGCCATCATATCAGGCGCAAAGGACGCCGTCTTCACACTGACGGTATCAGAGGAGGATTTCTTTTCCGTTACGAAGGAGACCTTAGGGGAGCTCACTTCGTGTGCTGCTGCGGCAGGAGTGCCCCTTGTCATAGAGGATATGGGGGAAAAGAAGGGCTCGTCGCCCGGGATACGCTGTGTGGAGAAGCTCCTTGCGGGGGACGTGAGCGCGCAGGCCCTTCCCGCGCAGGACAGCGTCAGGCTCACCCAGACTGACAGCATCGCTTCCGAGACCCTGTTCGTGGCTTCTTCGATACGGCGCCTCCTGAAAGATGAAGGATACCGCCTCAGCGACATCGGGGTGGTGGCAGGCGATATGGCCCTTTACCGCCAGAGCCTCGAGGACGCCTTCGAACAGTACGGGATACCGTTCTTTCTGGATGTCAGGCGGCCCATCTCGCACATGCCGCCCGTAAGGGCGTTCCTCTTCCTGCTCGAGGCCTCCCTCAGCGGCCGCACTGGGGACGTGAGGGCATTTGCCAGGACCGGCTTCATCCCGCTGGACCGCGGGATGGTCGACGAATTGGATAACTACCTTTTAAAGCACGGGATAAACTACCTGCCGGACAGGCCCTTCGAGGCCTCCGCAGGGGAGAGCCCGGAGTACATGGAAATGATAAACAGCGCCGCGCAGGCCGTGGCTGCCCCGATAAACGCCATAAAGAAAAAGGTCGCCGGGGCCGGCAGCGTCGGGGAATACTGCCGCGGCATATACGGTTTCCTTGAGGAATACCGCTTCTACGACAGGATAATGGCCTACTGCGAGGAACTGACCATGGACGGCGACATCGAGACGTCTTCCGTGTGCGCGGGCATCTATAACGAGATAATATCGGTGCTCGAATGCCTCTACGACTTTTTCGGGGAGGAGGACATCGGCAGCGCCGAGATAGTGGAGCTCATCACCTACGCCCTGTCCCGCGCCGACGTGGGCATCATCCCCACGGTGACGGACAAGGTCTTCGTTGGCGACGTCATGAGGAGCCGCTTCCCTGCCGTCAGGGCGATGTTCGTCCTCGGAGCGAACGAGGGGATGCTTCCCTCGGCCGGGATCTCCGCCGCCATCCTCACGGACAAGGAAAAGCACGTCATGGCGGAAAACGGGCTGAAGCTGATGTCCACCGCGGAGTACCGCCGGGCCAATGAAAACTTCAGTATCTATACGCTCATGAGCAAACCAGAGGAGAAGCTCGTCATCACGCGCAGCGAAGGCGAGAGCGAGACGGGAGCCTTCGTTTCCTCCGCCGTGTTCGACCTGCTCGAAGCCGCTTTCGGCTCCGACAGGGGGGAGATGGACGTGCCGGACAGGCTGTCCTCCGCCGTGAGCGCCTTCAATGCCCTCGGCGTGTACCTGAAGGAAAAAGAGCAGGGGAAGGCGGATCCCGTCATGGACGCTCTCAACGAGGTCTTCCGAGAGGAAGAGTCCCTTAAGGGCTATGCCGCAGTGCTCGACATCGGCGCGGCCTTCGACAATGCCGCAGTAATCGAAGACATTCCCGCATACCAGTCTCTCATAGGGATGCCGATGGTCTCGTCGGTCAGCATCATCGAGACATATGCGGACTGTCCCTTCATGTACTTCTCCAGGTACGTCCTGGGGCTAAAGCAGCGCGAGGAATTCGCGGTGGAGGCCGTCGATATGGGCAATGTCCTCCATAAGGTCGTGGAGGAATACGAAAAGCTGCTCTTAAGCGGGGATATCACGCTTGACGGCGACATCGCCGCGATCTCCGATGAGATATGCTCAAGGGTGATCTCGGGATACCGGACCGGCATTTATTCGAAGATCGCCTACAGCGGCTACACGGTCAGCAAGCTTAAGGACATCTCCCGCAGGGTACTGGCCGTCATTTCCCGCCAGATGAAGGGGTCCTCGTTCGCCCTGGCGGAGAGCGAAGGCTATTTCGGGGAGGGCGGCAGGCATGACGCTATCCGTGTGGACGGCATCTACGGTCCTTCGTTCCTGAGGGGGAAGATCGACAGGGTGGACGAAAAGGCCGCAGGAGACGGCAGGTCTGTCGTCGTGATCGATTACAAGAGCAGCGTCAAGAACTTCAGTGAAGACGACGTCATCAGCGGGAGCGCGGTGCAGCTGCCCGTGTACCTCAGCGCGCTTGCCGCGTCCGGGGACACCCCTGCAGGAATGCTGTACATGCCTTTGAACCCCGGTTATACGGAGATAAAGAAGAGCAAGGACAACATAGACGCCGAGAATGCCCAGCAGGCAAGATTCGCCATGAGCGGGGTGACGCTCGCCGGGGAGGACGGCAGTTATCCCGGAGGCAGGGCGGTGACGGCGGAGGAGATGAGGGAGATTATCGACGAGGCACAGGAGAGCGTGAGCCTCTATTGTTCGCGCATCCTCTCGGGAAATATAGAGATCGCCCCGAAGGAGGGAAGCCGGAACAGGCCGTGCCGGTACTGCGAATACCGGCCGTTCTGCAAATATTCCGAGGAGTTCTCCGGCAACGGCAGCTTCTCCGGGAAGGGAAGGAGGTCCTAGCAATGGCAGGGAACAGCGCCGTAAAGTGGAACGACGACCAGCTGGAAGCCATCGGTTCGAGGGGAAAGGACATACTGGTCTCCGCCGGGGCGGGCAGCGGGAAGACTGCCGTCATGACGGAAAGGATCGTCTCGCTCATCTCCGAGGGGGCAGTATCCGCGGACGAGATCCTCGTGGTGACCTTCACCAAGGCTGCCGCAGGCGAGATGAAAAAAAAGATAAGGGACGCCCTTTACGCGAAGATAAAGGAGGACCCGGCGCTCGCGCCTCAGGCGGCTGCCTTTGAGAACGCCCAGATATCCACGCTGCATTCCTTTGCGGCCAATGTGCTGAGGCGGTTCTACCAGACGGCAGGCATCGACCCGGCTTTTGCCGTCGCCGACGAGACGAGGGGGGCAATACTCCTCTCGGACGCAGCCGACGAGGCTTTTGAAGAACTGTTCAGCGGAGCCGACGAGGACTTCACCGCGTTCGCCATGGCCTTCGATACGAGGGCCAACGCGGAGAACCTGAAGGAGACGGTAACGTATCTGTACACCAGGCTCGCGGAAGGCATCGACGGCATCGGCAGGGCCGCTTCATGCGTAGAGGAGCTTAAAAACGGAGGCATTTCAAGGAGCACTGGGGAAAGGCTGACCGAGTACTTTGAGGGCGAACTGTCCGCGGCTGTGGAATGCTTCACGTTCGCCCGGGATTATGCCATTGAGAACAGCGCGGGAGAAAAGGTCATCGCGAAGCTGTCGGAATATATCTCCGAAACGGACAGCCTGAGAGCGCACCTGGCCGGCAAGGGGCTGGAGAGCTTCTGGCCGAGGCTGGCGGGCTTCAGCTTCTCGCGCTTCACAGACAAAAGGCAGATAGCGGAATCCTGTCTGGACGTGATACAGGGCGCGAGGGGCACCGGCAAGGAGATCATGGACAGGCTGAAGAAGTACACGGACCTCACCCTGGAGGAATATGCCGGTTTCGCTTCCAAAACATACAAGCCTCTGTGCGGGCTTATAAAAGCCCTGAGGGTGCTGGATGAAAAATACGCGCAGGCCAAGGACCGGATGGGGGTGCTCGATTTCAGCGATCTGGAAAAGCTGTGCCTCAAGGTGCTCGGCGACGAGGATTCGCTCAGCGAGATAAAGAACGAATGCCGATATGTGTTCGTCGACGAGTACCAGGACACCAACGACATACAGGAGGCGATAATAAACCGGGTGGCTTCTCCCGGGAGGCTGTTCACGGTCGGGGACATAAAGCAGAGCATCTACGCCTTCAGAGGCGCGAAGCCCCAGCTTTTCATGAAACGCTATGACGAATACTCCGCGGACACGTCCGGGACGAAGAGCCTCATACGCCTCACCAAAAACTACCGCAGCACTTCCCGGATCATCGATGCGGTGAACGCCGTATTCTCCCTCGTCATGACCAGGACCCTGGGCGGGATCGATTACGGCAGGGAAAAAGAAGCGCTGGAGGCCCGTGAGGATCCCTTCCCCGGGGAAAAGCCTAGGCTGGATGTGATCATCCTGCCCAAATATGATAAGGATGACCCCGAGTCGGTCAGATACGGGGCGGCCGAGATCAACGCTGCCGAGGCGGCCTATACCGCCGGGCTCGTCAGCGAGCTCATGTCCTCCGGGTACATCTGCAGGAAGGACGGCGGCGGGGAGATCAGGAAGGATAAGATCGTCCCGGGCGACATCGCGATACTTCTCAGGACGGTACGGGGCGTCGCGCCGGACTTCACCGCCGCACTCAGGCAGGCAGGGATTCCCGCAGCCAGCCCGGAGGACAAGCCCTTCTATGACCTGACGGAGATCATGCTGGCCATCAGCCTGCTGAAGGTCATAGACAATTTCACCGACGACATCGCCCTTGCCGGCGTCATGCGCAGCTTCATATACAATTTCTCACCGGACGACCTAGTCGCACTGAAGGCATACGACAGGGCGCTGTCCCTGCACGAGGCCGTCAGGGAATACGCCTCCTCTGGCCCGGAAGGCGCGCTAAAGGAGAAGGCGAAGTACCTGACAGCGCAGATAACGGGCTTCAGGGAGGACTGCGAGAAGAAATCCCTCGCCAGGCTCATCGCCACGGTGTATGCCAGGACCAACCTTATGGGATATGTCTCCGCCCTGCCCGCCGGGAACGTGCGCAGGGAGAACCTCATCAGGCTCAAGGATCTTGCGGAGGAATACGAGCAGTCCGCATTGGGCGGGCTGTACGGCTTCATCCGCTACGCGGACCGCGCCCGCGAGAACCAGTCTGCTTTCAGGAGCATGGATGCCCCGGGGGAAGGCGTGCAGGTGATATCGATACACAAGAGCAAGGGCCTCCAGTATCCCGTAGTCATAATACCGCGCCTGGAAGCCGGCTACCGCTACGGCGACAGTGGTAGGAATACCTTCTCCGACATAACCGTGAACGAGGGCAGGATCGCGGCCAGGTGCCTTGATTTTGAGACGCATACCAAGGCTCCGACGCTGGAGCATGATCTTTTCCAGGAAGATTCCAGGCGCTCCACGAATTCCGAGGAGCTCAGACTGCTGTATGTCGCGTCGACGAGGGCAGAGCAGAAGCTATTCTTCGTGGGAGCCGTCACCGAGGATAAATACGAGACGTATTCGCAGCCCGTCCTGCGCGCCAGGAGCGAACGGGCGGACAACGCGCTCGAGCTCGTCCTCGGGGCCGCGGCTCGTTCGTCGGCCATCTCAGTCGTAAAGACCGCGCCGGGAGAAAGGAACACGTATGCGGCGATGCCTGAGATCAAAGAGGCAACGGAATTGGGACCCGGGGAAAAGGAAGATCTCAAAAAGGCTTTCCGGGACAATATCGGGTATATATATCCCTACTTGGCCGACACCGTCCTTCCGGCAAAACTGTCCGTCTCCGCTTTGAAGCATGAAGGAGAGCTTGAGATCGGCAGCCGTGTGCCCTATATCGCCGAAAAGCCGTCATTCATGCGCGAAGGTTCTTTCAGCGGCGCCGAGGCGGGCACCCTGACGCACCGTTTCCTGCAGTACATGGATTTTAGCTCCGACTGGAGCGACGTCGCTGCCGAAGTTACCAGGCAGCTGGACCGCATGGTATCGCTGGATATCTTCAGCGCTGATGAGGCAGGAGCGGTAAACGTCAGCGGCATCATAAGCTTCCTTATGAGCGGGCTCGGGCAGAAGGTCCTCACCGCAGACCGTATAGAGAGGGAGAAGGAATTCATCATGGCCGTGGATCCTGGGCTCATTGACAGGGCCTGGGAAGGAGCCACGGGCGAGATACTCATACAGGGCAAGATTGACCTTATCTTCTTTAAGGACGGGGCGAGCGGCATCGTCGATTACAAGACGGACCGCTTCCGGGATGAGGAGCATTTCCGCTCCATCAACGCATCCAATACCCGCCAGATAAATGTCTACGCGGCAGCTTTCGAGCGCCTCTACGGCGCATCGCCGGACGGGCTGTATATCGCGTACATCAGGGAGGGCGTGAACGAGAAGGCGGAAAGGACGGGCTTCGGGGCGTAGGGAACGCGCCGCTTGATGCCCGGAAGGGCGTTTAGCGGCAAAACATTTATTTAAAAGGAAGGAAGCAACATATGATTAAGGGTATCCATCACGCGGCGATACGCTGCCACGGAAACGAGAAGTTCCGTGAAGCCGTGCGTTTCTACACGGAAGTACTGGGATTGAAGATAATACGCAGCTGGGGAGGGGCGGAAAGGATGGCCTGCATGGTTGGGACAGACGAAGGCGTGATAGTCGAGCTGTTTGACAACGGCACCTCGGATATCGGGCACGACCGTCTGCAGCATATCGCTCTTGCAACCGACGACGTGGACGGCTGCATCGATGCGGTGAGGAGGGCCGGATACGAGGTGATCACCGAACCGGCTGATGTCGCCATCCCGTCAGAACCGCCGCTGCCGATAAGGATGGGCTTCTGCTACGGCCCCTGCGGGGAGGAGATAGAATTTTTCCGGGAAAGATAAAAAGAACAGGCAGCCCGCCTTAATGAATGATGCGGTCCTGCCCGTTCCTATGCTTTCTGCCGGCAGACATGGGCTGTGATATCAGCCGCAGTCCGCCGGCTTTTTTGTTTGAACTTTATTCCATTCGACCGACCCTTTTTTCCAGGTCGCTCAGCTGCTGTGCAAGCTCGGCGGGCAGACGGTCCCCGAACTTGAGGTAGTGTTCCTTAATCTCGGCGACTTCGGCCGTCCATTCATCCTTATCGATGGAAAGGAGATCCTCCATCGTCTCGGGCGTGACATCGATGCCCTCGGTATCGATATCCTTAGCGGAAGGGATATAGCCGATCGCAGTCTCTACCGCATCGGCAGTGCCTTCGCACCTGCCAATGATCCAGTTCAGCACCCGCAGGTTCTCACCGAACCCGGGCCAGAGGTAGCTGCCGTCTTCGCCCCGGCGGAACCAGTTCACGTTGAAGATCTTGGGAGCCTTGTCTCCGAGTTTCCTGCCCATCTCCAGCCAATGGGCGAAATAGTCCCCCATGTTGTAGCCGCAGAACGGGAGCATCGCCATTGGGTCGCGCCTGGTCACCCCTACGGCTCCGGCTGCTGCCGCAGTGGTCTCCGAAGCCATCGTACTGCCCACGAAGACCCCGTTCGTCCAGTCAAAGCTCTGATACACCAGCGGCGCTCTCCTGGCCCGTCTTCCGCCGAAGATTATGGCCGAGATCGGTACGCCCTCGGGATTCTCGAATTCGCTCGAGAGGCACGGGCAGTTGACTGCAGGCGCGGTGAAGCGGGAGTTGGGATTTGCCGCGCAGGTGGACTTGTCGTTCTTATCGTACTGCTCCCTGCGCCATGGCTTGCCTGTCCAGTCGATCAGCTCCTCGGGAGCCTCCTTCGTCAGGTCCTCCCACCAGACCGTGCCGTCCGAAGGGTCATATGCCACGTTAGTGAAGATGGAGCCCTGCCTTGTGGAAGCAAGGGCGTTCGGATTTGACTTTTCGTTGGTGCCCGGAGCGACTCCGAAGAAGCCGTTTTCGGGGTTGATGGCGTACAGCCTGCCGTCTTTGCCTATATGCATCCATGCGATATCGTCTCCCACGGTCCAGACCTTCCATCCTTTATTTCGGTAGATTTCCGGGGGGATGAGCATGGCCAGGTTGGTCTTGCCGCAGGCGGAGGGGAAGGCCCCGCATATATAACGTATCTCGCCTTCGGGATCCTGCACCCCTACGATGAGCATGTGTTCGGCCATCCAGCCCTCATGCTTAGCCTGCCACGAGGCGATCCTGAGGGCAAAGCATTTTTTGCCCAGGAGGACGTTTCCCCCGTAAGCTGAATTGACGGATATTATCGTGTTGTCTTCCGGGAACTGGCAGATGTAGCGGTTATCGGGATCGACATCCACTTTCGCGTGGAGCCCGCGCACCCAGTCGTTTGAATCGCCGAGGACTTCCATTACCTTCGGAGACACTCTGGTCATGATGAGCATGTTGAGCACGACGTAGATCGAGTCGGTGATCTCGATGCCTATCTTTGAAGCCGGCGAGCCTACGGGTCCCATGGAATAGGGTATTATGTACATGGTGCGGCCCTTGTAGCTTCCCCTGGCTATGGAATACAGCCTTTCATACATCTCCTCGGGATCGCACCAGTTGTTCGTCGGCCCTGCGTCATCCTTATTGCGGGTGCAGATGAAAGTCCTGTCCTCAACACGGGCGACGTCGTTGACCGCAGTCCTGTGCAGGTATCCCCCGGGCAGCTTCTCCTGATTGAGCTCGACCATCTCGCCGGTAGAGCAGCCCTGCTTTCTCAGGGCATCGCGCTGTTCGTCGCTGCCGTCGATCCATACCACATCGTCCGGATCGAGCAGCTTTTTCATCTCGTCTATCCATTCGAGCACGGTTTTGTTCTGGGTATACATCTCTTCCTCCTGAGGCGGATCATATTGTAATTATCATTATATATCAAAAATCACGGCAAACAGCGGAAAAAACAAAAAAGGACAGGGCAGTCGGAGGGGGATCCCTACCGGGCAGAGGCAGCGGAGGGGCCGGCATGGGCTGAAAGAGCTCTGCGAGATACCGGGGACCTTCCGAAAGATACGGGGAATGTTGCGTTTTTTTGCCTGTGGGCGGAATAAACAGCTCCAGGCGTGGTATCATAATATACCATATACTAGAATATGATCCTTTACGGAGGTATTTGCGATGAAAAGACCGCTCATAGCCATGACCACAAGCTATATCGAGAAAAAAGACGCCTACGTTTCCCCTACGAACTATCTGGATACCTTAAGGGAGACCGGCGGCGTGCCGGTGATCGTCCCGTACGACATCACTCCGGAGGAAGCGAAAAGATACGCAAGGATCGCGGACGGGCTTATGCTCACGGGCGGTGTGGATGTGGAACCTTCTTTCTACCATCATAACGACCTGGGCTATTCCATGACCTGCCCGAGAAGGGACGCGGCGGAAAAGCTCCTGATCGACGCATTCCTGGAAGCCGACAAGAGCATACTGGCGATATGCCGTGGAGTGCAGATACTGAACGCCTCCCTTGGCGGCACGCTGTACCAGGACCTTCCGGCCCTTTATCAGAGCAACACCAGGCACTACATGCGCAAGCCCTACGACCGTCACGCGCACTATCTGAGAGTCCTGCCCGCAACCCCGCTGTTCGACCTGTGGGGCACAGGGCAGATGCAGGTCAATTCCTGCCACCACCAGGGCATAATGGACCTGGCCTCCCCGCTGCTCGTCATGGCCGAGGCGGAGGACAGGCTGATCGAAGGCGTATACATGCCCGATAAAAAATTCGTATGGGGCGTGCAGTGGCATCCCGAGAAGATGTTCAGGAAACACCCCGAGCAGCTTATGATAATCGACGCTTTCGTAAAGAGCGCTTCAAGGAGATAATCATGAAATATATAAAGACGAACTGGGATATCCCTTATTACAACATGGCCCTCGAGGAGCACCTCACCGGGGACTTGGGCATGGATGACGATTATGTATTCTTCTATATCCATTCCCCGTCCATCATCATCGGGCGCTACCAGAACACGTATGCGGAGGTGAACGAGAGCTTCGTGCGCGAGAGGGGCATCTATGTCGCCCGCCGCATTTCGGGCGGTGGCGCGGTGTACCATGACAGGGGGAACCTCAACTATTCCTTTATAGTCAACTCCAACGGCTCGAAAAAGATCGATTTCGCGCGCTTTACCGAGCCTGTCATCAAAACTCTCGAGGATCTCGGCATCAATGCACATCTGTCCGGGCGCAACGACCTGTGCGTGGGAGACAGGAAATTTTCCGGCAACGCCCAGTATATCAACAGCAGGAAGGTGCTGCACCACGGGACCCTTCTGTTCGACGAGAACATCGAGGATATGGTCAGCGCCCTTAACGTCAGCGACCTCAAGATAAGATCCAAGGCCGTGGATTCCGTGCGCAGCCGGGTGATCAATCTGAAGGAGATCATGAAGGAGGATATCACTATCGAGGAGTTCAGGGACAGGCTCGTAAGGACTTTCTTCCTTGGCGGCGATGTCGACGAGTACGCCCTGACCGACGAGGATCTGGAGAGGGTCGACGAGCTGGTGAAGAACAAGTTCTCCCTGCGCGAGTACAACTACGGGGAACGCCCGAGCTTCTCGGTGGAGAAGGAACGCAAATTCCCGGCAGGCATATTCCATGCCGGCTTCGACGTGAAGAAGGGAGTCATCGCGGATTTCTCCCTCTCGGGGGATTTTTTCGCCAACCGGGATTTTTCGGATATCATCGCCGGGCTCAGGGGAGTCAGGTTCACGGAGGAGGCCGTACGGGAATATCTCGAGGCCGGCAGGTTCGAAGGAGCTATATCGAATTTCTCCGTCGAAGAGTTCGTGTCCCTGCTCTTCGTGTAGTTTCCGGCCCGGTCGCAAAAAACACCTTGGCAGTTGACGGAAAGCATAAATTATGCAACAATAAAATGTAATCTCGGAGGCCTGTTAATTATGGATAGAATCAAAAGATACATCATGATGCTGCTCGTCCCGATCTCCATCCAGCTCGTGCTCTCGGTATTCCACCAGATGGCGGCATACGGCGGCAACGCGGCTTATTCCCGCTCAATAGACATCCTTTTCGTCGTGGCAGGGGTGTTCTGCGTCATCTACCTTGTGGCGGAGAAGAGCTTCACATCGCACAGCAAGATATATCTGGCTGTGGGGATCGTCGTCTTCGCAGTCGCCGGCGTCATCTCCCTTGCTGTGGGCAGGAATGCCGGCTCGGCATACCCGATGGATTACATCATCGCCCTGCACCCGGTCCTCACATTTGCGATCATCTGCCTTACCGCGGGCAAAGGCGTTATGGGGACCTGCGCATCGGTGATCTATGCTCTTCTGGTCTGTTTCGTGGTGAACTGTATCTCCTACGGAGCGCTCTTCTGCGTGATGCTGGTCATCATGATCGTCCTGTGCATCTCGGTCAAAAACGATATCTTCGGCAAGAAGGACAAAGCCCTGCAGTACGCGATGGTCATCCTCCCCATAACCTATCTGCTGGTCAAAAGGGCATACACCATCGCAGGGCCGCAAGTGATATTTGCGAACGGAGAAGGGTTTTTGGCGTCAAAGCTCCCTGCGATATGGGAAGTGATCAAAAGCATAAACTATATCGGAGGCGGCGCGGCGATCAGCGCCCCCGCAAAGACAGTCCTGGCAGATTACGCGCTGCTTTTCTATCTGTACAACTGGGGATGGGCTGGTGCCGTGATAATGGCTGCCCTGCTCATTCTGCCTGCGTATTCCTTCTACCAGATGATAAAGCTCGTCAACGGCTATGAGGGAAGAGTATTCAGCCTTGCTATAATACTCACGCTGGCATTGCGCGTTTTGGCCGAGCTGCCGGTGACCTTCGGGCTGCTTTGGACCGAAAACACCATGGCCCTTCCGTTCATCTTTTCGTCTGCAGGCAATATAACATATGCCGTCCTATTGGCCATATGGCTGTATATGGTAGTCTCCGGTGCACCGCTTATCGCAGTGAAACGCCGCTCGTACAGCCGCAATGCCGTACCGGAAAGGACCTTCAAGACTGTCCTCAACGAATATTACACTGAACTCGTCAATCGTCTCGATCAGAAAAAAGCGGAAAAGAAAGGCAGCAGATCAGCTGAAAAGAGCTTCGAAGACAAGGCAGGTCAGGAGAAATAAAGCCGATCGATCCAGATCAAAGCTCCGCTTTATGCGGAGTTTTTTCTTTCCCTTTACTGACCCTGGAAGTCCGGCTTGCTGCAGCGTAATGCCGGCCGCTGCTTCTGCAGCCCGGCCGGGTGTGCCCTTTTGGGGTCCGTGCCGCATATCTGACCGGATGGAGGGGATATAATACCAGTCACTTAGAAAACAGAAGAGAGCATTGATATGTGCGGACGCTACAATTTCATATGGGATAAACAGATCGCCGAGATGATACGCCTTAAAGACCTGGTCTGGGGCATCGACCCGGATTACGAACTGCCTGACGGGGAAGTCTTCCCCGGACAGAGGCTGCCCGTGCTTGTCCCCGGAGGGGATAAGGCGAAAGTGGCACTTGAGAAATGGGGCATAAAAACGGAGGGGAGAAATTCCCTTCTCATCAACGCAAGGAGTGAGACAGCTGCAGAAAGACCGACGTTCAGGCCTCTTTGGCTTAACTCACGCTGCGTTATCCCTGCTTCGGGCTTTTACGAGTTCGATGACAAGAACCGCAAGTACCTTTTTACCCCGCAGAATGCGGGAATGCTTTATATGGCAGGGATGCTCGCTCCGTCGGGTTTCGTCATAATGACCGGGGATGCTGACGATACAGTCGCACCCGTACATCACCGCATGCCGATACTTTTGACCGCAGGAAGGGTCGTCAGCTACCTTAATGGCCTCTATCCAGCGGATTCTCAGTTCGAAAACAATGTGATGCTGAATTTGAGCGTATGTGCTTAAATGTCTATATGCTTGATTTCGGGAGTCAAAGCGAAATAGGTACTTAGGTCGGGGACAATAAAAGGATCGACCGGAAAATTCATAATACATTTATTGATGTCACGGAAAACAAATATAGGGTGATTCGGAAAGCATGGGATACGATCTCAAGGCAATTGTGTTTAATGAGATACTATGTTTGGTAATCTGGAAAATAAAGCAAAAAAATCATTTCGAATCCATGTAGTATAAAAAACATAAACTCGCTGCTGGTAACGCTACTATGTAAGAACAATCTGATCAATTACATACCAAATACACGATAGAATCGCTGGTCTGTAATTGCTTAGGCGGTTCTTATTTTATTCTCAAGAATTTGCTTAAGCCATCAGAAAGGAGGAAGCTATGAACAATCAGCAAAAGTATGTGGCCTTGTATGAGCGTCTGAGCCACGATGATGAACAGCTGGGCGAGTCCAACAGTATCTCGCACCAGAAGGAAATGCTCGAAGAATATGCCCGGACACATGGCTATCGTAACTTCCGTCACTTCACGGATGATGGCATCTCCGGCACACGATTTGACCGTCCCGGCTTTATGGCCATGATGGACGAGATCAATGCCGGAAGGATCTTTCTGGTTGTCGCGAAAGACATGAGCCGCTATGGAAGGGACCACCTGAGGGTTGGCCAGCTCATGGAAATGCTCAGACAGAAGGATGTTATGCTCGTTGCTATCAATGACGGCGTAGATACGTCCAAAGGTGACGATGATTTCGTGCCGTTCAGGAACATCATGAACGAATGGTACGCCAAGGACACCAGCCGGAAGATTAAGTCAGTCTTTCAGGCCAAAGGTCGGTCCGGCAGGCACGTTGCCAGCAGTCCACCTTACGGTTATCTCAAGAGTAAGGATGATCCGAATCAATGGATCGTGGACGAAGAGGCGGCTGAAGTGATCCGCAGGATCTACCGGATGGCCGTGGAAGGACTTGGCCCTTATCAGATCTGCTGTGTACTTGAAAATGATAAGGTTCCGATTCCGGGGATTCATATGAAGAAGCTCGGTGTCGGCAACTGCCAGAGCAGAGATATCAAGTACCCATACCGATGGTCAAGTTCCACGGTGGTTGGGATTCTGACCCGCCGCGAATACCTCGGCCATACCGTGAATTTCAAGACCAAGAAGCATTTCAAGGACTCTCACAGCCATTACGTGGATGAAGATCTTTGGGTCGTTTTTGAGAACACACAGGAACCGATCATTGATCAAGAGACCTTCGATCTGGTCCAGAAGCTCAGGTCGAATGTGACCAGATGGCCGAACGGATGGGGTCCGGCACATCCCCTGACAGGACTTGTCTACTGCCCTGACTGCGGAGGCAAGCTTTACTGCCATCGATACGATAACGGCAAGCTCAAAGGAAAGTTCGCCTGCGGCAACTATCCGCTGAAGAAATGCGCGTCTGCCCACAGGATCGACGCTGATGATCTTCTGGCATTGGTCAGCAAGACTCTTAAGTCAGTCTATGACTTCATTCAGGTGGACAACAGCGAGTTTATCAGGGCCGTCGAGGAAACGATGGCAAGCAGGCAGGATCAAGATGTCAGAGCGCAGAAAAAGCGTCTTGGAGAGTGCCAGAAAAGGTCTCAGGAGCTTGAAATGCTTCTCTGCAAGATCTATGAGGACAACATCCTCGGCAAACTGCCTGACAAGAGATATCATATCCTCAGCAGTCAGTATGAAAGCGAAAGCGCGGCTCTTGAGCAGGAAATCAGCACACTGACTTCGGCCATCGATAATTACACCGATGGGACCAGCGAGGCTAGACGTTTCATGGGCCTGATCAGTAAATATCAGGATTTCGACCATCTGACTACAGCCATGGCCAATGAACTGATCGACAAGATCATCGTCTATGACCGTGATCGCAAAGGGAGCCGTCAGACCACCCAGCGGGTCGACATCTACTTCTCTTTCATCGGCCATTTCGTGCCGCCTGCGGAACCGGTGGATCCTGAAGTTGCCGCCGCTCAGGAAGAAGAACGCAGGAAGATCGAGGCAAGGAAAGACCGCCTGCATCAGAACTATCTGCGCCGGAAGGCCAACGGACAGCATAAGGCCTATGAAGAAAAGTACAGACCGATCAGGGAGGCCAAGAAAGCCCAGCAGAAAGCAGACCTGGCATTGGTCCAGCCAAGCTTCAAACATACTGATTACGTCGAGATGAGAAAGGCCACAAGGACTGAGGCCGACATACCGGAAGGAGTAAGAGGATATGATATTTCTGAAATGGTTCGCAAAGCTGGCAGTCCTGCCGCTGATGCTGTTATTGAAGCTGTTGGAGTGGGCCGGGATCTTCCTGATCAGCGTCTCGTCAGTGGTCTTTAATCTGTTGGCCGGACTCTTCTTTTTGGCGGGAGTCGCGTCCTACTTTTTAGGACTGACTGGTGGATCGGACGTTTTAAAGATGATTCTGACTGGATTCGTATTTTTTATGATTCCGATAGCTGGTGAAGGGATATTGACTGCAATTTCCGTAGTAAATGGAAAGGTAAAAAAGCTAATCAGGCTTTAAGGTCCACAGGGGAAAAATGAAAGCCGTCCGTCTGGTCGTCAGGGGGGGCGGCTTTTTTTATAAGCGAAAGAGTATTTGTAAACCTGGCTAAACCTGGAGAAACTGGTTGAAAACCTGGGAAAAATCTGATATCATACATGGGTATCAATGTGCATTGAAGTGCGAGGTGCAACGAATGAATACAGAAAACACAGAAAAATGGATAGGTATTGAAGAGGCAGCCGAACATCTGGGCATCAAGGTATCAACGCTTCGCGAATGGATCAAGAAGGAAAAGGACATTCCAGCCTGCAAAATAGGAAAGCTCTGGAAGTTCAAATGCTCTGAACTTGACGAGTGGGTCAAGAGTGGCAAGAGCGCTTTATAACCCGGAATTTGGAAAGGTGGAATAGAAATGGCAACCTTTATTGATATGTTTGCCGGAGCCGGAGGATTCTCCGAGGGTTTTCTTCAAGTAGAGGAAAACGGAAAGACATTTGATTTCCTTCTTGGGTCTGATATCAACCCGACCTGCGAAGTGACTCACAGGATGAGGTACAACGAGCAGCTTGGCCTCGACACGGTGTTTCTCACAAAGGATATCACTGACCCGGACTTCATAGAGGAATTGTTAGAACGAATCCAAATGAACTTTGGGGATCAAAGTATCGATGTGCTGACAGGCGGCCCTCCTTGTCAGTCTTTTTCACTTGCTGGTGAACGCAGGAAAAACGACAAGAAGGACGATTTGTTTTCCTATTACCTGAAGGTGATAGAGGCAATCCGTCCTAAGTATTTCATAATGGAGAATGTCTACGGCATCCTCACAAAAGATAACGGTAAAGTCAAGGAGAGAATCCTGAAGGAAATCAGGAATATCGTTGACTATGACCATTTGAAGCTATTCGTAGAGAAATGCGAAGCCTCAGATATTAGGTCTGATGAACTTACCCTTTCCCTTCGAGTACTGAAAGCATGGATAGCTGAAAATGAAGCAGAACGGCAACGCCGGATCGATTATCTTGCAAGCAGGAAAGCAATAAAGGGACTCCCTCTGACCGATAAGCAGAAGGCTTTTATGAATAAGGCTATTCTGGACAACAAAACCGAGATTGACAACCCGGTTCTGAAAGCATTGTGTGATGAACTGTCCGGTGCGTTTGTTGAAGCTTACCGCAACAATAAGGTCGTAGCTGAAGATGATCGGAATGTAATACGTCAGGCACTTTCGCTGATTGCTTCACAGAACGATTTGGAACGTATTGCCAGACTGGTCAAGTATCACATCAACACTGCCCAGCTTAAAAGAAGTGCATACAAGGAGAGCTTTGACAGTATAACAGATAGTCTTGACATCTCAAGCATCTTTGAAACCGCACTGAAGCAGTGTGATTATCTTTGCTCAGTCACGAACAATGAAAAGACAGTCGCAGTTGTGCAGAGGACTAAGCTTGCTTTAGAGATCCTTCAGGAGGGAGCCTTTGAAACTATGCAGAGAGTTCTCTCTCTGATGAAGGGCTGCCCGGATTACGATTCTTTTGTCGCGCTATCAGAACAAGTGGCTTTGTACCGTGTGACTGGGGAACAAGTACTTTTAGCATCAAACTATGGGGTTCCTCAGAACAGACAAAGGGTTATTTTTGTGGGGTGCAGAAATGATCAGGATGTCATTGACCACATCCCGTTTACGGTTGGTCCAGAGGAAAAGGTAACAGTAGCGGAGGCTATTGGAGATCTGGATTATATTGGAATAGGTGACCATCCTTATGATTATGACAGCTCCTTTGCAACGAGGTTCGCTAAAACGAAAGCTGGGAGCATCAAAAGAAAGGTCGATGGAAAACCGTCAGAGGACGGCTTAACGTTTTCCGAGTGGAGCAAGAAGGGCCGTTTGGATCCTAAACGTTTCCCGAAACTATTAGAACAGAAACCAGTTTACACCCCCGCCAATGCAATCGGGGAAGTCGATCCAAATGGCTTCAAATATGCTACGCTTCAAAACCATGAAACATCAAGGCACAATGAAGAGGTGCAGGCCCGTTATGCTTTAATGAGGCGTTATGGTGGTTACCATGAAGCTCAAGCTGCCGATCCGGAAAACCCCTTGCTTGAAACAAAGAAACGCAACTACACTGTCCTGGATCCCGAAACCCAGTCCATGACCATCACTACAATGCCTGATGATTATGTCCATTATGCCTCAAACCGTTCCCTGACGGTAAGGGAAATGGCAAGGATCCAGAGCTTTGATGATTCCTTTGTTTTCCAAGGAAAGCGAACTACCGGCGGTGATCGAAGGAAGCTTGAAACACCGCAGTTTACCCAGGTGGGGAACGCAGTACCGCCCCTCATGGCAAGAGCGATAGCGACTGAAATCATAAAACATCTGAAATAATATGTGGGAGGAATGACAATGTTAGCTATGTCTGATATAAACATAGATCAATTCCTTCCAGTATTTGCCGACGTTGGGGTATCGGTTGCTTTTCTGGTCCCTACTCCCACTGGTTATGATAAGTCCATCATGGATGCGATAGGATCTGTCAGGGAACTGCTCAAGGATGAGGGGATCCATGATTACGAACTTCAGGAACAGGGACCAGCGGCAAAAAAGATGTGGCCGTCATTCTTCGTAACCGCAGATGGCCTTATTGAGACGGAAGCTTCCCTTTATAGGCCGGTTACGAAAAAAGGGGATCCGAGAATATGGTTTAAGAACCTCAGGCAGTATTGCAATCCGAAGAACCTGCTCTCCCTATTTGTTTTTGAGAACAAGATCCATGTGTTGAACTTGTCAAATGCTACGATACGCAATTCGTTGCTACAACATGGATTTGTTTATGATCTGCTTCAGCAGATAAAGTATAGCAAGCAATCGGTTTCCCTTGAATTGCTACACAAGATCAAAATCATTCACGATGGTGGTTTCCTTCCATCGATTACCCCCGGTGATCCCGGTGTTGGCGATACTTTGGAACACGCCCTTGGAATTGAACGGAATAATTCCAGAGCCCCTGACTATAAGGGCATTGAATTAAAGACTACCCGCTTAACAAGACACGGAGCTGAACGAGCCACAACTCGTTCTACCCTGTTTACAAAAGTGCCAGATGATGGATTAACCTATAGGGAGATTGTCGAAACATATGGTAAATGGCAAGTTCCTCGCGGATCGACACTTGCCAGACTTCAGCTTTATGAAACCTTTACTACCCAGAGAGTAAACGCATACGGACTTGAATTGGAAGTGAACACTGCTGCTGATAGGCTGGAAATGAAATATGCCCAGGAACAGCGCCTCATGAAATATGTTTCTTCTTGGCAGATGGCCAACTTGAAAAGTGCATTATTACTAAAGCACCATGAGACCTTTTGGGTTAAAGCTGTTTCCGAAGATCGTAATGGCAGAGAGTTTTTCCGGTACGATAAGGTCCTTCATACCAAGCAGCCGAACGCGTCGCTTTTGGCTCCCCTGTTAGACAACGGGAAGATTACTTTGGATCTGGCCGCACATTTCAAAGAGGATGGCAGATGGAGAGATCACGGTATGCTATTTAAGATGCGGCCAGAGGATATCGGATTGCTATTAGGGGATCCGGTAGAGTACGATCTTGCGCAGCTTTAACTGTAGGGAACGAAGGGAGTAATTGTTATGGACGTCCTTACTCCTGAACAAAGACGAAAAAGTATGCGGGGCAATCGCTCAAAAGATACAAGTATTGAGGTTCTTTTGAGAAAAGCTTTATGGCACAAGGGGTATAGATACAGGAAGAATTACAAGAAGCTCCCAGGATCTCCCGATATTGCCCTGACCAGACAGAAGGTTGCTGTTTTCTGCGATAGTGAGTTTTGGCATGGTAAGGACTGGGAAGACAAGAAGCAACGGCTTCAAAGAGGAAATAACCCGGATTTTTGGATTAACAAGATTGAAAGAAATATGCAAAGGGATCATGAGAACGATCAAAAGCTCATGCCTCTTGGGTGGACAGTTATTCATTTCTGGGGAGAAGAAATACAAAAGAATCCTGACGAATGTGTTAGGGTTATCGAAGAGGCAATCTTTGATAACATGATTAGCGAAGTAGAATCTGAGCCGAATAACGAGTAAAGCGAAGGCGATCAACCGAAAGGGCTGGCCGCTTTTGTTTTGCCCACTACATAGGATTGACCTCAAGGCGATCCTGTGAAAACCGAATATGACAAAGACCAAGGCATCGCCCTGGTCGAAGTCAGATGAGGAAGCCGTTGAGCTTCGCTCCGTCACTCCGGTGATGGCAGCGAACACTCAGCGGCTTTTTTTGTGGGACTGTCCGGCGAGCAGTTCCGCAAAAAGCCGGAAGGACTGAAACGAGCTGTCTGGCCAACAGCGAGGATCAATTCTTACGGAGCAAGGTCAAGGGGATGCAATCCCTTGTCTGGGTGCCGGGGAGAAACGTCCGGCGCGGGTCGAGGGCAAGGCCCCGCCCAGTTAAGTGATGGGAACCGACACTTAGTACTGGGTATTACCTGCCGACAAAATCTCCTGTTTTCGTGGGTTCAGGAGGCAGGAGCAAACCATGATTTTCAAAAAAGGAGGAATGACAGTTGCCGCTGAAAATGACAAGGCACAATGGAAGGTCCGGCAAGAACGGGACCTTCAATCCAAAACACAATGACCGCAGATTCGATATCGCCAACAGTGATCATATCGATCAGGACCGGGCCAAGCAAAACGTCTACTGGGACTGCTATCAGGGATTTCACTTCCCCGCCGATCAGGAACAGGAGGACAAAATCGTTTATTCCTTCGAGCAGGTCGAGCGGACTTACTATCTGGAACACTATCTCGATTACTGCGAAGGACAGCATGAACGGAACAGGCAGACCGGACATTCAAGCAGAGACAGAACCCCGGAGGATCTCCTAAAAGACAAAAAGACCTGCCCGGAAGAATCGCTGATCCAGATCGGGACAATGGAGCAGTCGGTCCCGCCGGACGTTCTTGCACAGATCGCCATGGAGTTCTTTGAGGAATTTGAGCGCCGGTTCGGTGAGCACATCCACATCTTGGACTGGTCACTGCATCTGGACGAATCGACTCCGCACATCCATGAGCGCCATGTGTTCGATTGTGAAAACCGTTATGGAGAGGTGGCCCCGCAGCAGGAAAAAGCGCTGGAAGCTCTGGGATTCGATCTTCCGAATCCGGATCAGAAGCCGGGTAAGCTGAATAACAGAAAGATGACTTTTGATGCCGCCTGCCGCGCCATGCTTTTTGATATCTGCGAGAGGCACGGACTGCATCTGGACCACGAGCCGGAATACGGAGGCCGGAAGTATCTGGAGAAGCAGGACTACATCCTGATGAAGCAAAAGGAAAAGATCGCGGTTCAGGACCAGACGATTTCCGCGAAGGAGGCCGAGCTTCAGGCCATCACGGTCCGCATCGAGGATACCGAGGCTTTTGTCGAGGAAGTCTCCGAGGTGGCCTATGAGAAAGCAGTCGAAGTTGTAACGGACAAGGTGGTCGAGGAAACCCATAACGCTGATTTCGATATAGTCATGCATCACGGAAAGAAGGTAGTCGGCGATCCGGCGCTTTCCCCGGAAAAGAAGAAGTTCGCCAACCAGATCTTCGGAAACCTCCTTCAGACCTTCTCCGGAATGACGCAGGCGATCAGCACGAAGCTGAAGCAGATCTTCCGGGAACCGGAAAGGAAGGACGAGGCTAAGGAGCCGATCCGCAGATCCATCCGGGAGCTGCTTGCCAGAAACAAGGCCGAGGTCGATGCCGCCAATGCGGCGAGAAGGGCCGAACAGGACCAGACCCGCAAGAAGAAACAACAGAATATGGACAGATGACAAGCGCCAGTTTCTCTTGAGTTTACCGATGGAGACCGGCGCTTTTTCTATGTCCGGACAAGAAAGAAGGTGATGTATTTGGGACTCTATTCGCAGGTCAAAGAGCAGGTCAGCACCCGTGATGTTGCCGTCCATTACGGTTACAAGGTCAACCGGAAAGGCATGATGCTCTGCCCGTTTCATCCGGACAAGACACCGAGCATGAAGGTCGATAAGAATTTCATCTGCTTCGGATGTCAGGAAAAAGGTGACGTGATCCAGTTCGCCTCAAAGCTGTTTGGCCTGCCGCCCTACGATGCCGCAGGAAAGCTCATAGAAGATATGGGCCTGACGGTGACTGCGGAGAACAGGCCGGAAGTTCAGCCTGGCATTCGCCAGAAAGCCAAGCGTGAACGGACGGAGAAACAGCTTTTTGATCAGGCAGTGGACCGGATCTATGATGTCTACTGCGATTATTACCACCTCCTGAACGAGTGGGCTAATGCCTATGCCCCGGTATCGCCGGATGATGATTTCCATCCCCTGTTCGTGGAGGCCATGCACAAAAGGGACTACGTGGAGTATCTTCTGAATCTCCTGCTTGACGGTTCAGAGGAAGAAAAGGCGCAGGCCGTGATCGACAAGGGAAAGGAGGTGGATGCGCTTGAAAGAAGGATCCGGGAATATCGCTCCGGTGACGGCGAATGCTCTGCACGAAGCGGCAGCACTTGCCCAGCCGGATATGACCGAGGAAGAGATCCGGGATCTTCTGGATGTGACAGAGAAGGGTCAGGTCAAGAGCAGTATCACGAACGCGGAGCTGATCCTGTCCTATGATCCCCTCCTGAGAGGCGCGATCCGCTACAACGAGCTG
Organism: Eubacteriaceae bacterium; assembly: GCA_017551505.1. GTDB lineage: Bacteria > Bacillota > Clostridia > Eubacteriales > Anaerofustaceae > JAAYHF01. Next base: position 13,683 of record JAFZLL010000012.1, on the reverse strand, counting down.
ACACAGCGGGTCGATATCGTAAAGCCGCTCGGATGGACCCGGGGAAGCTCCGGCAAGGCCCTAACGGACAATGACTTATACAACATCCATCTGTACTGTGAGAGGACCTACGGTATCAGTTCCCTGAAGCTGATCGAGGAAGCGCTTCACATCGTGGCGAACAGGAACAGCTATCATCCGGTCAGGGACTTCCTGAACAGTCTGGAATGGGACGGTCAGGAAAGGATCCGTTTCGCTCTACGGCACTTCCTTGGAGCAGATGACAGTGACTACACCTATGAGGTCCTGAAGTTCTTCATGCTTGGAGCCGTCTCAAGGGCCTTTAAGCCGGGGATCAAGTTCGACTATATCATCTGTGTGGTCGGTGATCAGGGAGCCGGGAAATCGACGTTTTTCAGGCTTCTGGCAGTGGATGACGAGTGGTTCACGGATGACCTGAAGGATCTGGAAAGCGGAAAGGTCTATGAAAAGCTTCAAGGCCACTGGATCATCGAGCTTTCCGAAATGCTTGCCACGAACAATGCCAAGAGTAACGAGGCCATCAAGAGCTTCCTCTCCCGCCAGAAAGAGATCTACCGCACGCCCTATGAGCGCTATCCGAAGGACAGGCCGAGGCAGTGTGTGTTCGCCGGGACCACGAACAAGATCAGTTTCCTGCCCAGTGACAGGACCGGGAACAGACGGTTCCTGCCTATCGCCTGTCAGGAAAGCGAAGCCGAGGTATTCATTCTGGATGATGAAAAAGCATCCAGAGAATACATCCGGCAGATGTGGGCCGAGGTGATGGAGATCTGGCGCTCCGGCAACGTGAGGCTGAAGCTCTCCTCTGAGATAGAGGCCGAGGTCCGGCAGAGACAGAGACTGTTCATGCAGGAAGATGTGGATGCCGGCCTGATCCTGGCATTCATGCAGGACTTCACCGGGGACAAGGTATGCTCCAAGCAGCTATTTAAGGAAGCGCTTCACAACGAGTTCGCACAGCCGCAAAGGTGGCAGACGAACGAGATCAACGACATCATGAACCAGCTCATCCGTGAAGGATCCCTCCCCGGTTGGCGCTACTTTGACAAGCCGCGCCGCTTCACCGGGACGGATTACGGTTCACAGAAGGGATGGGAAAGGGTCGATGATGTCTACGAAGGGATGTCTACGGACGGCCACTGGGAACAGGCGGCCATGGACGAGGACTTCCCTTTTTGATTTTTGCAACTCCGTAGACACCCTCCGTAGACGGTTCGTAGACAGGGAAAAGTGATACCGGAAGGCCGGAAAGCCTTGCTATTCCTGAACAGTTGCTATTGATGTCAACGAAAAACGTCTACGAGGGGTAAAAAAGTATTTCGGACGAAAAAGGGTTCGCCGGAATCAGAAAAAGTGTTTAGGGGTTCGTAGACAGCTTTGTAGACAACCCCGCAATCAATCAAAGAAAGGATAATGAAACCATGAAGAACAACAACGCTATGAAACTCTCTTTTGACGATGCTCTGCTCGTCACCCTGTTCGGCACGAAGGACCGCAAGGACACCATGGACCGGCTTGCCGCTGTCTGCACCGTGTTTCCGGAAGAAGAACTCAGGACGAAGGCTTTCATCCTGAAGGAGCAGATCGGCCAGATCTCCGATTTTGTCTGGCCTGAACTGCTCCGGCAGACCAAGTGGAACATGGACAACAGCATCGGCCTTGACCGTTACAGCTGGGATATGGAGGCTGAGGTTGACGAGGACGATGATCTCGATGATGAGGACGATGCCTATGGATGCTAAGACCCAGATCGAGAACGTGAAAGAGACTCCGGCCACTGAGCCAGAGTCTCGCATCAAGACCACCATCGGAGATGTCACTTACCTCGTCGGAATTCACTTCAACTATAACAGCAAAGAGACACTTAATGACAAAATCAAAAGGATGCTTATGAACGAAGCAAATCATCCGGATCCAGCGGCTTAAGAGCCTCTGGCAAGATTGTTCGTTCTGGTAAAGTCAACAACTGCAGGCCTTTATCTCTGATTAGAATTTTGGGTCTGCAGTTGTTTTCTCAATCTATATGGTTTACATGTCGAAAAGCAGAAGCTCTATCTCTTTATCAAAAGAGGTACCTTCTGCATGTTCCCAACCGCGCTTAGCTTTCCATACGGTTTCAAGCTTACGGACTTCCATTACGTTAAGTGCATAGGCCTTTATAAACAGGAGCATGTGGAGATCTATCACATCACCAAAACCGTTACAGTTGCCTCCAGTAGATGAATAGTAACCATAGAAACCATACTTCTTTATTACTTCTGTGTAGGCCTTTGCCACTGCATAGCATAGATCGCGTCCGTCTACTGTGCAAGTGTATGGGTCGTTGCGCGTGCTGCTGATACTGATTTCAATCGGATCCTCGCCATCTTTAACAGGATAATTCCAATGCTTACATTTCCTGTCCAGTGTTATTTTGTAGTAAGGCCCTTCTCCATCCCAGTTAATCCTGGTTATTGATCTCACTTCGTCCTCTTGAAGAGAGGCATCTCCGCCCGGATAAGTAAAACTCGCTTTGTGGCCTGTTCCACGGTTGTGACTGTGGGTATCAGATCCTTCAGAATAGAGTTGATACATTGCCCCTACAAATGCAGAAAACTGATACCCCATAACGGAGCTTGCCCGGAAGGTGTGACGATCCTCGCCAATACACCAGATAATCTTCAGCATGTCAGCTCCGCAAGGTACCAGTTCGATACTGATGTTGCACTTGCGCTTATTCAGTTTCAAAAAATCACCTGTGCCATAACGGGCACGCGTCTTTTCGAGACGCATTATAGATTTTACCGTGTTCCGGTAAGGATTTATTTATACCATATCAATGGGATTATGTCAATAAAAACCAGCCGACACTCTGGGCCCCGGATTAGCTGTCCGTCCCAAAGTGCCGCTGGTTACGCTGCTTTCATCATACCGCATCCGTATGACTAATCAGAGTGGTTGTAGTGGCATTTGGAGTCGAACCAAAACTTGAGTGGTATAAGCACACTGTACCCGGACTTCTTGGCTACAACCGCCGCTATCATAGTCGTTCAGAGGCATGAAAGTCAATAGTTTTCAAAAAAACCATGAATTTTGATCAGAATGTACTTGACAAGTGGCACTTGGGCAGGTGAGTAAGTCGATGCTTATTCACCTGCTATTTATATGGTTGCAAATATGTCAAATAAAAAGGAACAATACTGTCAGGCGAAATCATGCAAATATGTCAATCAAATGATTGCAAATATGTAAAACGCGTGCTATAATGCAACCATTACGATCAAGAGAAAGCAGGTGTTTGTAATGGAATATATACGAAGGATCACAGATGAGCAACTTGCACTGAAGATAGAAGCGTTTGGTGCTGCTTTGATCCTTGGTCCAAAGGGCTGCGGAAAAACAACTACAGGGAAGCATTTTTCCAAAAGCTTTGTAGAGTTTCAAGATGAAGATCAGCGTGAAAATCTTCTGCTTATCGCGAATACAAAACCATCAGATCTTCTCAAGGGCGAAAAGCCGATATTATTTGATGAATGGCAGGATGCGCCTAAGATCTGGGGTGCGATCAGAAAAGATGTGGATGACACCGGTGAAGTGGGTCAGTATATTCTGACAGGATCCAGTGCAGTGACCGTTGATACGCCTCACACCGGCACGCTGAGAATATCCCGTATGAAAATGTACCCTATGAGCCTTTTTGAAAGCGGGGAGTCGAACGGAGAAGTGTCACTGATGGAGCTCTTTCACGATCCGGGTTCTTTTAATGGGTGCCGCTCCGATCTGACTATCGACGGAATAAAATATGCGGTCTGCAGAGGCGGTTGGCCCGGCAGTCTAAACAGAAAAACGGAGAGGGCACAACTTGCCGTTGCCAAAGACCTGTTTATACAGACCTGTGAAACAGATATCTCAAAGATCGACAATGTAAAACGTAATCCGGTCTGGGCCAACACGATCCTGCGGTCTTATTCCAGGAATCTGTGCACTTTGGCGGAAGCAAAAACGATCCTGGCGGATGTGACGGCAACCTGTGAAATGTCCAGACAGACATATTATGATTATATATCTGGATTCGAAAAACTGATGATGATTGAGGATATTGAGGCGTGGAACCCCTCCATACGATCAAAAACCTCAATCCGGTCATCGAAAAAACGCAATTTTGTAGATCCGTCAATTGCAGCTGCAGCGCTTGGTGTTTCACCGGAATACTTTTCAAGGGACTATAAGACACTCGGATTTCTTTTTGAATGCTTGTGTATACGTGATTTAAAGATTTATTCATCTGCTAAAGGCGGTAGAATATCTTATTACCATGACAGAATGGGACTTGAGGCAGATACTGTATTGCATTTGGAAGACGGCAGGTATGCGTTAATAGAGATAAAACTTGGGCAAACAGAAGTGGATGAAGGCGCAGAACACCTGAACGAAATAGAGCGATTAGTTAAGGAGTATAACAAGAAAGAAACACAAGTGCCGCTCAGACTTCCTGATTTAAAAATTGTCATTACCGGAACGCAATATGGCTATAAACGGGAAGACGGAGTTTTTGTTATCCCGATAGGATGTTTAAAGAATTGACGGGCCGTGAGAGATAAAAGAAGACTGAAGAAACAGACTCAGATTTGTACATCTGGATTAAAAAGTCCTTGACATTTTGTTTCAGGGTAGGTGAGTAAATCTGTATTTATTCACCTGCCTCTTTTAAAGGCGCAAAAATCGGAGAACACTTTTCGATATGCCAAGCAGTCTATATAACAAAAATGCGGAATCCGCAAAAATAGTATACGGAGTATTGACGGTAAAGCGGACTGCATAATGCCAGGTTGGTCTTTGTTTTTTCTGATGAAGGTCAGCTGGTTGAAAGCATTATATACAACGAGCCGATTCACAATGGATATTTTGTAAATGTGGGCACTTATGAGGCGGTGGAAAAAGACGCTGATTGTAGGAGTGTTCGCAAAACATATGAGATAGATTTTTATGCCAGGAAGAATAATCGCTTTTACTACACACAGGCAAAAGCAGATATGTCAAATGAGAATACAAAGGAGATTAAACCATTCGCTTCGATTAGAGATATGAGATACAGAAGGTGTTGGTCGTGAATAAGCCAATCGGAGAGACAAGGGACGATAATGGGTTTACAGTTGTTAGACTGACTGATTTCTTGTTAAAGTTCATCAAAAGGCGAGACTGTAAAACGATTCTCCTCGTTTCGTGTAAGGCTGGTAGTGAAAAACAGCATCTTAAAAAAGGACACCATCGGGTGTCCTTTGCACTATCTATTCTGTATCCGCTTCTTCGCTCTTTGTGAAAGATTTCTTTGTCTCGGCAAGTTCTTTCTTGTTCTTTTCCATCAGAGCAATAGTTTCCCTTAGATCGTTCTGCGCTTCGTCGAAGAGGGATGTAATGTAATCCGTAGCTTTGGCGCGCATACGGGTGACCTCGCGCTGAGCGTCCTTTATAATTTGATCGGCTTCTTCTCGTGCGGAGACGGAAACGCTGCTCTCCTCGATCAACTGGGCCTTGTGCTCCCTGGCTTCCTTGATCAGACTTCCTGCTTCACGCCTTGCTTTTTCGCGAATCTTTTCCTCGTCTTCTTTGATGCGCATGCCCTCGGCGATTTCCTCCGGTATAGCCTCCCTGAGTTCATCGATAAGATCGAGGATATCGTCTTTCTCCATGATCACCTTGTCGGTGAATGGGAGATGGGGAGCATTTTCTATCTGGAACTGCAGGTTGTCCAGCAACTCAAGTATCTTCATCGTTTCCCCTCGCCGTACTTCTCTTTCAGTTTAGCCTGGACGTTCACGGGTACCATGAAGCTGGTGTCCCCTCCGAAGAAAGCGATCTCACGTACACCGCTGCTCGATACATAGGAATACTTGACATCCGTGACCAGAAGGACGCTTTCGACCTTCTTATTGAGTTCCCTGTTGGTGATGGCCATCTGGAATTCGGCGTCGAAATCGGTCATCGCGCGAACTCCCCGCATGAGCTGGTATGTGTCATGCGCTTCGCAGTAATCCACGGCCAGGCCTTCCCAGTGGTTGATAGTGACCTTGTCCTGGTACCAGAGGCCGTCGATGGCATCCTTTATCATCTCCATGCGCTCTTCGAGGTCGAAGGTATATTGTTTCTTCGGATTGACCATTACGACGATGTCCACGCCACCGAACATTTTCACTCCGCGCTCGATGATATCAAGATGCCCGTTCGTGACCGGGTCGAAACTTCCGGGATATACTACCATTATTGCTCTTCTCCTTCGTTTGCGAGTAATTTATAAAAGCCTACTCTTGTGGCGGAATATACCTTTTCCCTGATCAGTTCATATCCTGGCGGAGTGTCGTGATTCGACCTGGAAGACAGCTCGATGAGCAGCAACCCGCCTTCTTTCAGCAGTCCGCGTTCCCTTATTGCCCCTGCAAGGGCATCGGTCCCGCCGAATTCATACGGCGGATCCATGAAGATGATATCGAATCTAGCTCTCGTTGAGGAAAGGAAGGAAGCCGCCTCGCTTCTTTTCAGTACGAAATGATCGCTCATTTTCGTCTTTTCCACGTTTTTTGCCGCCAGAGCGATAGCTTCTTTCGATGAATCCACGAGATATGCCGTCCCGGCACCGCGGCTCACGGCCTCGATCCCGATGGCTCCGGTGCCGCAGAACAGATCCAGGAAGACCGTGTCCTCGGCAATATTAGGCCGGATGATATTGAAGATGTCTTCTTTGACCCGGTCTGTTGTCGGACGTATATCGTTCCCTTTCGGGGAGATGATGGTCATCCCCCTGAAAAGCCCTGCTATGACTCTCATTATTTCTCCTTTATGCTGATGACCCGGTCAATGCCGGCAAGGTCTTTTACGACCCTGACGTCGGCAAAACCGTTGGCCTCAGCGATAGCCCTGACTTCGCTGCCCTGGCTTTCCCCGATCTCCAGGAGCATCTCTCCGCCTTCGGCAAGATAGCCCTTCGCCTCGCTTAAGATGCTGCGGTAGAAGGAGAGCCCGTCCGACCCTCCGTAAAGCGCGCTGTGCGGTTCCCACTGCGTGATCTCAGGAGACAAAGCTGTCATCTCGTCAGATGAGATGTAGGGAGGGTTCGAGAGGATCATGTCGAATCTCTCCCCGGCCAGTTCGTCGAAAAGGTCGCTCTCAATGAAACGCACTTTTCCCGTCAGGCCGAAACGTTCGGCGTTTATCATTGCCACGTCCAGCGCATCCGGCGATATATCGGATAATGTCACCTTCGCCCCGGGAAGATTGCCCGCGACGGTCAGCCCGATGGCTCCGCTGCCGCAGCACAGGTCCAATACCGATATATCCTTCTTCGTTGCCCCGGCTGACTTTAGCGCCTCTTCCACCAGGATCTCGGTGTCGGGGCGGGGTATCAGGACCCGCTCGTCCACATAGAACGTACGGTCGTAGAAGTCTTTCTGACCGGTGATATACGCTACCGGCCTGCAGCACAGTCTTTCGCTGACTTCCTCGTTGATCCTGAGAATCTCGTCCTCAGAGAATTCATGTTCGGGGTGGGCGAGGATATATGCCCGGTCTTTCCCGAGTACATGCGCGAGTATCAGCCCGGCGTCCAGCGCAGGGGTATCGAAGCCTTCTGCCTCGAGGGTCCCTGTGATGTTATCCATCGCGAATGCGATGGTGACCGTTTCCTTGAAGTTCCCTGCGTCCTCCATATACGCCTTTCTTAAGCTATTTAGCGTTTACAAGATCTATCAGTTCGGGGATCACTGCCTCGAAATCGACCCCGTACCACTGGGTCTTGCCCGAATCGTAAGTCACTTGGATGCAGCGGCTGGTAAAGCTGGCCGCCAGGGCGAGAGCCTGCTCCAGGCTCTTTCCCTTCATGAGGGCGCCGACACAGGCGGAGGCAAAAATGTCCCCCGTGCCGTGGTAGCTGGCCGCTACCATCGGATGGGCGTATGTGAAGAAGTCGTCAGTGACAGGGTCGTAGGCCATGACGCCGGTCATCCCCTCCTTCATGGATGCCCCGGTTATGACGGCTTTCTTCGCGCCGAGACCGGCCAGTTTTTTGAGCATGTCCTGGAGGTACTCCTTTGTGTAAGGACCGGTCTTGTATTCCGAACCGGTCATGGCGCAGGCTTCGGTCATGTTCGGTACGATGATGTCTGCTTTCCCGCACAGTTCCGCCATTTTACGGGCGAATTCGTCAGTAAAGCCGGTGTAGAGTTTACCGTTGTCGCCCATTACCGGGTCCACGAAAATGATGTTCTCCTCTGTCTTGAAATCATCGAAGAAGCTGCTCACGAGATCGAGCTGCTCGAAGCTTCCCAGGTAACCGGTGTAGATGGCGTCAAAGCCCAGCTTCTCTTTCTTCCAATGCTCGGCTATGGGGGCTATCTGGTCTGTCAGATCCTTGAACGTGTAGCCTGTGAACATCGTATGGGTGGAAAGCACGGCCGTCGGCAGCACTGCCGCTTCAGTCCCCATTGCGGAGATTATCGGCAGCGCCACTGTCAGCGAGCATTTCCCAACGCATGATATGTCCTGAATCGTAATTATCCTCTTCATAGATCCTCCGATATTTGAAAACTGTCTTTTTTCTATTATACCGCAGAAACGGCGCAAAGTACATATCCCATTCCTACGTGCGGCCCACATGATCCATGGGGTGAGGAAGGTTCCATCCGAACCTCATGGACAGATACCTTATGAGAACTATTATGCCTATGGCCGCAGCACCGCCCGCAGCTTCGCTGATGAACCGGTTCAGAAATACGAAAATGATCCCTCCGGCGATGGAGGCGCTGGCATATATCTCCTTGACGAAGATAGACGGCCTGTCACCGGCAAGGATATCCCGCAGCACGCCTCCTCCGGTACCCGTCATGAGCCCGAGCACCACCGGGAGGAAGTATCCGCCGTGACCTGCGTCCATGGCCACGGTTATCCCCGTGACCGTGAAGGCGCCGAGCCCGATCGCATCCAGCCAGAAGAGCGTCCTGTCGAAAGTGGACATGCCCAGGGTGAGGCGTATGAATTTAGGGATGACGAATACGAAGGCGACTGCTGCGGCGAGCAGTACATAGAACTTGTTCACGAAGGCGGTCGGCGGCGTTATCCCGAGAAGCACATCCCTCATGATCCCTCCTCCAACGGCGGTGATGACCCCGAGGATGATTATCCCGAAGGCGTCCATATCCTTTTTCAAGGCGGTCAGAGCCCCGCTTGCCGAAAAGGCGATCGTCCCGAGTATCTCGGTCAAAAACCTGAATCTGTCCATATCGTCCCCCCTTTGCCTTGCGATTATTATACTATCTTTGCCGCCTCATCGATGGGAAAAGATGAGATTTAGACGGGCCGGCATGAGTCCTGCGGGTGCGGGCCCGGCCGCTGGCAGCGCGGGTTCCGCCTCCCTTGAATCTGAATTATAATGGTGGTATATTAAAATGCATGCGGGATGCCCCGGTAACCGGGGCTCCGGCACGGTCAACAGAATACGTTTAACGGAGAATGCAATGTCTGACAGGATACTTATCAATGACATGAAAGCGCCGCTGGACCTTAAAAGGACGGCGGAGTACATGCATATAAGCGAAGACAGCGATTTCTATGACGAGCTGGCAGAGGCTGTTGAAAAAGCCAACGAGGTGGCGCGCCCCAGGGCTGTGCTCAAATGGGTGGATGTCGACGAGATCGGCGACGGCTATGCGGTCCTCGACGGCGTCCGTTTCGACAGCAGGGTCATGGCCGACAAGCTGAAGGGCAGCAGGAAGGTCTTCTTCTTCGCCATCACGGCAGGCGACGAGGTGCAGAACGACGGGGACATCGAGGACAGTATGGGAGTGCTGAAAGACATGCTGACTTCCCAGGTCCTCGGTGCGGCTTACGCAGAGATGATGAAATATGTCAGGGACACTTTCGGGAACCAAAAGATCGCCTTCATGACCCCCGGAAGCCTGCCCGATTGGAACATGCAGAACAACTTTGCCCTTATCGGTGCTATCGGTGGCGTTAAGGAGGATCTCGGCATCACGATGAATCCCACCGGAGCCATGATTCCTTTCCAGTCCGGCAGCGGAATAATCTTTGCGGATGATACCGGGTATACGAACTGTTCACTCTGCCGGAACCTGGACTGCATCGGAAGAAGGGTGCCGTTCGATGAATCGGAATATATCCGCATTTTCGGAGAAGCACCGGGAGATCAGAAGGTATAAGAACAGGGCAGTCCCCGCAGAAACGGTATGCTCCATATACCGCAAAAGAAGGACTTCATCTCCGTGCTCTATGAACCGAAGGATGCGGAGCATCTGAAATAGCAAAGTTACGATGACAAATCGGTGTTTTATGGGGGCAAAATGATAAGCAAGAAAATTCAAACGTATATAGAGGATCATTCCTTCTGCTCAGAATACCTTTTCAAAGATTGGGAAGCATTCCTGGATTTTCTCTATGAAGAAGGCGGCCGCGTTTCGTCCATCCTTTGGTGGGATCACTGCAAGAATAATCTGCAGCATGAATCTAGCGGAAGCGGTGGATACACCGATCCAGATGATCAGGAATGGATGTATGCCGAAACCTGGCTTCATGAGGATGGATTTGAAGAAAGGTCCCTTGCAGATATAAAGGCTTATATTCAGGAAAAGAGAGAGCAGGGCCTTATTCTTGGTGACAAATACATCAGCCACGATTTAGTACCATCTTTCTATCTTGCAGAATAACAAATTCCGGTTTGTGGAGGAAAAGGATTCATGGATAAGAGAACGATGATGGAAGCCCTCGCCCGTGAGGCCTACGAAAAGGGTGGCTTCAACGGAGTATGGCTCTACGCTGAAAACGGCGGGATCGTGTCAAAAGGCGCCTTCGGGTGGGTCGATGCGGAAAACACGCTCCCCATGCAGGAAAACACAATATTCGAGATGGCTTCGGTGACCAAGCAGTTCACTTCTACGGCGATAATGCTTCTCGTTCGGGAGGGCATGCTGAGCGTTGACGATGAGTACACGAAGTTCTTCCCCGAATACCCGTATAAGGGCTTGACCGTCCGCCATCTTCTCACACACACCAGCGGATTGCCGAAGGGTCTTGAGACCGATGATCTGGTCGTTCCTGTTTGGGAGAACGAGCACAGGATCCCCTCCTGCAGCGAGATGCTCCGCTTCCTCATCGAGTGTGGTGAAGAAGCCGGCAGCACCCCGGGCGAGAGGTTCGAGTATAACGACATCAACTACTGTCTGCTTGCAAACCTGGTGGAAAAGCTTTCCGGTGAAAAATTCGAGGACTACTTGAAGAAGAACATATTCGAACCTGCCGGCATGGAAGACACTGCCATACTCCACACCCGCAGGGACGGCAGGCCTTCCGAAAGGATCGCCCGCAACATGGTCATGGAGGACGGAGTGCTCGTTCCGTCGGATCTTTCGCGGGCAGCGGGCTACGTTGTCGGCTCGGACGGCCTTAACGGCTGCGATTACGCCTATACTACCGTGTTCGATATGCTCAAGTGGGACCGCGCGCTGCGTGCGGGTAAGGTCGTTACCCTTGAGGAGCAGAAGATCATGTACTCCACCGTTCGCCTGAACAACGGGGAGTATTATCTCGACGAGGACGGGGACGGCTACGGCTTTGGCTGGTGCGTCAGGCAGGATGAGGAGCATGGCCTTGTGGTCAGTCACTCGGGGGGCATGCCCGGGCTCAATACCTGGTTCGAGCGTTACCTCGACGAGGACAAGGTGCTGCTCATCTTCATCAATCGCGACGCTGAAGACTACAGAGCCCTTGCTGGCGTATGGGACGGCATGATGGCAGTTGCCCGCGGCGATGAGCCCGAGCCCATCGTTGCCCTCGAGGACATTACGGTCAAGGATCCGGATAAGTCCGAGTGGGAGAGATTCTGCGGAAAGTACGAGCATCCCGAGGACGACGATTTTTGCGTCGATGAGGTTTGGATGCATGGCGGAGAGCTCTTCACGAGGGCTTTTGGCGAAGACGGCGATAAGATGGAATTTCGCCTTTATCCCATCGGCGATAATAAATTCGGCCGTAAGGGCGGCATGCTCGTGCTGACGTTCGGCGACGGCTGCGTGACATACCTTGAAAAGACCTGCAGAAAGCTGTAAGCTGCAATTTGCCAGATTGAAATCTGCAAATGGGGAACGCGGTATGGAATTGAAACTGATAAAGCTCACAAAGGCTTATGAGCATCAATTGGGAGAGATGATCGACGAATGGAGGGCGGACCAGGAACTCAATCATACGAATCACTCTCCCCGGGCGATATTCAAAAACGATTATCACGATTTCGACTATTATCTTGAGCATCTCGAGGTGAAAGAAACTGCGGACGGAAAGGTTCCTGACTCCGTGTTCTTTCTTCTGGACACGGAACGTGACAGGCTTCTTGGAGCGATCGATATCCGGCATTACCTGAACGATGAATTGCTGAGGGAAGGCGGTCATATAGCAGACGGGATCAGACCGAGCGAACGCAGAAAAGGCTATGCCACGGAAATGATCCGGCTGGCCCTGATCGAATGCAGGAAACTTGGCATCGACAGGGTGCTTATGACCTGTGATAAAGACAATATCGGCTCAGCCAAATCCATCATGAATAACGGCGGGATCCTTGAAAACGAAATTATCAATTCGGACGGTGTAATCGAACAGCGTTATTGGATCACCGTCCGTGATTGACAGATCCCTGTTTGCCGATTTCTTTCTGCATCGGTTATTTATCGACATATACGATGTCCCTCACCGCCCGGACAAGACCGTGCGCCTTTGCAGATACGCGGGCATGCGGCAGAAAAGCCATGGCCTTATATGATCATTACAACGACCCGGCTGTGATATAATAGTTTATGATCAAACGAATACAGGAAGAGTAAGGAGGATATGAAATGGATTTTATTGATTTAGCAAAAGCGAGATTTTCAGTCAGGGATTACAGCAATAAGCCTATCGAACCCGAAAAGCTCAGTCTGATCATCGAAGCTGCGAAGGTGGCTCCTACGGCGGCCAATAAACAGCCCCAGAAGATCTATGTCCTCAAGAGCAAGGAAGCCATCGAGAAGGTCCGCGGCATCACGCGCTGTGCATTCAACGCGCCTGTGGTGTTCATGATATCCTATGACACCGAAAGAGAATGGAAGAATCCTCTGGAAGAGGGGATCACTTCCGGAGTAGAAGACGTGAGCATAGTAGCTACCCATATGATGATGGAGGCATGGGATCTCGGCATCGGTTCCTGCTGGGTAAACGCCTTTGCCAATTCTGCCGCTCATGAGGCTTTCGACCTGCCCGAAACGGAAAAGGTCATACTGCTGATGCCGATGGGCTATCCCTCCGACAAAGCAGAGCCGCGTCCGCAGCATACGACATTCCGCGAACTGGACGATTTCGTCAAGGAGCTGTAAAGATCATCCGGACAGCTGCCCATATATGATATGTACCCGGAATTCCGGGTACATATCACGGGCGGCTTTTTTATGCCCGATCGCACGCAGGGCAGATAACAACAGAGCGGGCCGTTCGGCCCGCTCTGTATGATTCGTATCAGTTGTCCGGTAAGGATTAGAGGTCCTTTACCATTTCCTTTGCCTTGATGGCGGCAGCGCCGGCGTCTACAGCATATCCGTCAGCACCGATCTCATCTGCGAATGCCTGGGTGACAGGAGCTCCGCCGACGATGATCTT
>JAFZLL010000003.1 GCA_017551505.1 Eubacteriaceae bacterium | reverse complement strand
ATCGACAGGTTCGATTATCGGAACGATAATGCACTTATGCTTCCCTTATCTAAGGTAAACGCCATGAGAAGGGACGCCCTGACGCGTCTCACGGAGATAAGGGGCGTTTCCTGCGGCTATCGATTCCTCAGAGATGCCTTTGAGCCTCTCACCGGCGAGCGGATAAACGGCAGATCCGAGGAGGTGCGCCTTCGTTTTGAAAAAGCTTCGCAGATCCCGGATGATATATCAGGCGATAAGATCATACTTCCGCTCAATGAGATAATAAATGATCCGTCTCTGGTAGGCCGGTTCGGGGACAGCCTCATTGCGGAGATCAGCCCGGTCGTCTGGCCTTTCGATGAGAAGAGACTGTCGGAAGAGATCGGGACCGCTATCTCCTTCGGCTGCCGGTGCTTCACGGCCGAAAACATCTTTGCAGTCAAGCTCATCAGAGAACATGGAGCCAGAGCAGTCGGAGGAGCGTATCTGAATATCATGAACAGCGTTTCCCTGGAAGAATACAGGCAGATCGGCCTGTCTGAAGCCACAGCTTCTTTCGAACTGTCCATGTCGAAGATCAGCGAACTTAAAAGTGCGATGCCTGTCGGCGCGATAGCTTACGGGTTCCTGCCGCTGATGCGCTTCCGCAGCTGCCCTCTGAAAACAGAAAAAGGCTGTGCAGGATGCCCCGGCAGAGGCGAAGCGAAAGACAGGACAGGCAGGGTATTCCGTCTTGCATGTGCTGACAAGCGCTATACGAGCCTTTTGAACTGCGTACCTCTTTATCTGGGCGACAAAAGGATAACGGCGGATTTTTCCGTGCTGTATTTCACTATCGAGACGAAAGAGGAGTGTTCATTCATAATAAGACGCTTCAAAAGGAGGGAAGCTCCTTCCTTTGAGCGCACGACAGGTCTATACTTCAGAGAGGTGGAGTAATGGAAAGCGAAACAAAAGAAAAGCTGCTGGACATGGAATATGTCAGCGAAGAAGAAAGGGTAGAGATACTGTTCGATACATGGCTGGCTCATACCAGGAAAGATCAGGAGATGCATATCGCCCTTCTCAGGGCGGAGGATGATCCCGAGGAGAAGAGGGATATGTTCTATACCGATCTGTTCTTCGGTACCGCCGGCCTGAGGGGAAAAATGGGCCCAGGCACCAACAGGATGAATACCTACACCATAGGCCGCGTCACACAGGCCGTATCACAGTACATATGCAGTGAGTATCCGGAGGGCAGATACACAGTCGTGGTAGGCTACGACAGCCGGCACAGGAGCGATGTTTTCGCTGAAAGAGTCTCCTGCATCCTTGCTGCGAACGGTATCAGGGTGCTGCTCTTCCCGCATATGCAGCCTACGCCTCTGCTGTCGTTCGCGGTCAGGTATTTCGGCTGTTCCGGTGGGATAAACATCACCGCCAGCCATAATACCTCTGTTTTCAACGGCTACAAAGTGTACGGGGACAACGGCGCGCAGATGACGGACGAAGCCAGCGCAGTGGTCACGGAATTCATGAAGGACATCGACTACTTTGCAGGCGTAAAAACGATACCCTTCGAGGAAGGCATAAATACCGGTCTGATCGAATACATCGGCGAAGAAGTGACGGACGCGTTTTTAAACGAGGTCATCAAATGCCGCCTCAAGCCGGAACGGGATGCTGAAATCAGGATAGCGTACACCCCTTTGAACGGGACCGGCAAACGCTGGATACTGGGCATACTGAATGCATGCGGCAGGACAGATATCGATATCGTCAGAGAGCAGGAGGAGCCAGACGGGGATTTCCCGACCTGCCCTTATCCGAACCCGGAGATGGATCCTGCCATGGAACTCGCGAAGAAGCTCTGCGAGGAGAAAGGATCCGATGTGATGATCGCCACGGACCCGGACAGCGACCGTATAGGTGTTTTCGCACCGAGGAACGGTGAGGCCCTGAGAGTAAACGGCAACCAAGTTGGATGCATCCTGTTCGAATACATCTGCAGAAAGAGGAAGGCGCTTGGCACCATGCCCGCCCATCCCGTCGTCGTTACGACGATAGTATCCAGCCCCATGGTCGACGATATAGCCCGTAATTACGGCGTTGAAATGAGGCGCACCCTGACAGGCTTCAAGCATATCGCCGGACAGATAACCCTTCTGGACAGGGACAACAGGACAGAGGATTTTATTTTCGGATTCGAGGAGAGCATAGGGTATATGGTGGGCAGCTATGCCCGCGATAAGGATGCTGTCGGCGCTACTATGATGGTATGCGATCTGGCTGCGGAATGCAAAGCCAACGGCATCACCCTGCATGATTACCTGGATGAGCTCTTCCCGAGATACGGTTACCATATGGATGAGACGCTCAATATCGGTTTTCCCGGCCCTGACGGAATGAAGGAGATGAGCGCTGTCATGCAGAAGATACGGGAAGCGGATCACAGTTCGATCGCGGGCCGTAAGGTGATCTCCAGAGTGGATTATCTCAACGATAAGACCGGGCTGCCTGCCTCAAACGTCATGGAATTCAATATCGACGGCGGAAAGCTCCTTGTGCGTCCGAGCGGCACCGAACCGAAGATAAAGATCTACCTGTTCTCCTTTGAGGACAGCAGGGAGAAGAGCCTTGAGCTGATGGAAGAACTGAAAGCTTTTGCCGATGGGATGATGAAGTGACAGGCTTCATGAATGAACAGGCCCCCCGCAGCCAGATCGGGTTCTGACTGCAGGGGGCCTTATGTACTCCGAGCATCCTATTCGTTTATCTTAGGCTTTACGCCTGTCTCTTCATAGAAATCCTTATGCATGTTGACTGCGTTCTCTTCGATCGTATGGCCTTTGACGAACATCGAGGCGCTGCCTACCACGAAGGTATCCGCTCCTGCGTCCCAGAGCTGTTTGTATACGGCTTTCCCGACATTCCCGTCGACCTGTATGCGGTAGGTATACCCTTTCTTCTCGCGCAGATCTGCCGCCTGTCCGATCTTAGTGAGCATCTCGGGTATGAATTTCTGACCTGCGTAGCCGACGTCAACGGTCATTATGGTAAGCATATCGGCTTTTTCGATGTATGTTTCGATAAAGGACAGGGGAGTGGCTGTGCAGAGCACGACTCCGAACTGCTTGCCGGCTGCGTGGATCTTGTTCAGGGTCCTGTAGGCGTCGACTGCTATCGTCTCGGCGTGCAGCGACAGGATATCCGCGCCGGCTTCCATCATCGAATCGACGAGGAATTCATTGGGGGCTGATACCATCAGATGCGCGTCGATGGGGAGCGTCGTCACCGATCTTACGGCCTTGATGAAGGGAGGGTTGATCGCCAGATTCTTCGCGAAATGACCGTCCATGACGTCCATATGCAGCATATGGCAGTATTTGTTGATCACTTCCATCTGATCGGCTACATGGAGCATATCCATCTGGATGAGAGAAGGGGAGAATACAGGTTCCATTCTATACCTCGGTGCTTTAATTCAGGATTGCTCTTGACTGCAAGAGCAATCGACCTTAAAATATTATACATTGAAAAGAGGAGTATACTATGTTTAAAGAATTCAAAAAGTTTATTTCACGCGGAAATGTCATGGATCTGGCTGTCGGTGTCATCATCGGTGGAGCTTTCTCGGCGATCGTCACTTCTCTGGTAGATAACATCATCTCCCCCCTCCTGGGGATAATCCTTGGCGGTATAGATTTTTCCGGGCTGCAGATAACCGTTCTGGACGCCAACATAAAGTACGGCGTATTCCTTCAGAACGTGATCGATTTCCTGATCAAGGCTTTCTGCCTGTTCATTATCGTAAAAGCTGTCAACAAAGTCGATCAGGCGCTCAAGAAGAATAAAGAGGAAGAAGCCAAGAAGGAAGAAACGCCCGCAGACGTCAAGCTCCTTACCGAGATAAGGGACCTTCTTAAGGAAAAGGAAGCCAAATAATCAGCAGGATGACTGAAATGAAGGCCCTGATCTGCTTAAGGGACGGACAAGCAGATCGAAGGCCTTCTTTTTTTACTATGGCGATTCCATCGATCCCCAACCTATGGAAGTCCATTTGTGTATACGGTTGTTTTTGTGGTATAGGTCTAAAAAAACAGTGATGTGGATGCCCTATGCGGCCTTAAGCCTTGAACATCGTCATATTCGGGAAGGCTGCCAGCTGGAATATGAATCCCTGGACGGCAGCGGTAAACACGGGGGATGTCTTGAAAGTATCCAGGATGTTCCCGAGCATGACCGTGCCGCACAGGATAACGATATATCCCAGGGCGCTGACGGCTGAGGAAAACAGTCCCAGAGCCGCAAGGACCAGCGGGAGGACGACAAAAGAAGCGTATCCGATGGCGAAGGAGCAGATATTCTCCTTCATCGTGAAAGCAGTCAGCTTCCTGTCGGACCTGTCGGCGTAAAAACCTATGGCAAAGATTACGGTGAGAGCTGTCTGCCAGTGCCACTTCGATCCGAACCCGAAGAGATTGCGGCTTCCGGTAAAAGAAGTAAGCGCGATGAATGCGGTGACAAGGCACAGGGTCAGGGCAGCTGCCCTTTTATTGGTCTTCCCTGACTGAGCCATAACGAACTCTTCCCTGGGGGCTTCCGCTCCGCCGAAAAAGTAGACGCCGGACAGGATGAGCCCATAGCTGCTGAGGACCATGATGGGTATGATCGATTTATACGGCATGCTTATCGGCAGATAATACAGGCCGCAGGGCACCAGCACCGTTATCATCGCTGCGGGTATCCAGTAAAGGAGCTTTTTTATCAGATGCTTCTTCGGCATCTCGGGTATGCGCGGGACTCTTTCATAGGTGAACCTGTCGGAATATCTAAGCTGGTCGGAGTATTTGTACAGCAGATAGACGAACAGCAGCGCGCAGGCTATCTGAGCGGGGACATATGTGTACAGAGCTTTCTGCTCCGCAAAGGGTATCCCGTCCAAAGAGCATAAATATCCGCAGACTTTCATGGAGACCGCGGCGCTCGTCATCAGCATGGAGTGAAAGCCCAGCTTAATGCAGGTCTTCGTGAGCAGGCCGTTGTCGATCTTGTCCGAAAGGAGCTCGTTGTCCTTTACAGTCGAGATCTCGTCGGTCGACGTATATACCATATGCACCGGGCAGGCGAAGGTCTCGCCGTCAAGCTCGCCGATCCATTCGATGGCGCTGTCCAGCGTGAAATTGATGATGTCGAAATCGGTCCTGTCCGACAGGTTGACGGCAGGTCCCACGAGCGTTACGCTGCTGGGCGATATATATCCGAAGCAGGCAGTCTGCAGCACGGCTCTCGCCCCTTCGCCGTATGAGACGATATGTATGTCGGAGATGTTCAGCCCGCTTTCCTGGGCAAAAATTACGAGGGCGCAGTAGAACTGCTCGGCTATGTAGTTCGAGGTCTTGTAGCGGTACTGGACGGAGCCGAGCGAGCCCCCCTGGGAAGGCAGATCGAACAGGAACACGGTATACCCGCTCTTCTTCAGCTCTCCTGCCAGAAGCTTGAGCTCGCTGATATCATGGGACATGTCCCCGACTACGAGCACGCCTTTGCCGTTGTCACCCTGGTTATAGCGTGCGCGCAGGCGGACGTTGTCCAGGTTCTGGAAATAGAGGGACTTGAATGAG
This sequence comes from Eubacteriaceae bacterium, assembly GCA_017551505.1. Taxonomy (GTDB): domain Bacteria; phylum Bacillota; class Clostridia; order Eubacteriales; family Anaerofustaceae; genus JAAYHF01. The sequence continues at coordinate 8,273 of JAFZLL010000003.1, read as the reverse complement.
ATGAACGGCATGGAGCACATCCCGCACCAGGCGATGAGGAATAAAATCAATGCGCAGACTATCACTGTTTTGAATTTTATATGTTTGTCCATGACGTTCTCTTCACTTTCTCATGAATAAGACGATTATAACGCAGTCCGCAGAGGAATCAAAAGCGGTACGGCCATTTTACTGTCCTGATGCGATTAAAATCGACATTGGCTTGCCGTTGCGGCGCATATATTGTATAATCGCATCAATGGAAAACTCTAAGGTCAGCTTTGATTTTCTGAGATCATTGAGAAAGGCGCCGGCTTCACTGAAAGCGGCGTTATACGTAACGGCAGCAATTCTGCTCGGCGCTGCTGTGTTGAGTTTTCCGTCATTCCATTGTCCCGGAAGTTATTCGTTCTCTGATTTCCTGACCCTTTCCATATGCGCTGTATGCCTGTACGGTGCAGTGCCGGCAGATATGCTTACATCGTCCGGACTGGCCGTCGTTTTCGTACTCATGCTTTTTTCGGGAATTATATATGCTCGGCTGTCCGCGGGATCCTTCTTTGCGCTTCTGTCAGAAAAAGAAGACGCTGTGGTCCGCCCTTTGAGGCTGTACGGCAGTCTGTTATTCTGCCTGATCTGCTGCGCGCTGCTGTTTTCCGCTGCTTTCTGCCCGGCTTACGGGTCTGTCCCCGGAGCGCTCGGAAGCGCTTTTATGGCTGTTTCCGTCTTTTTCGGCTGCGGATCGAGCGTGCTTGAGCAGGGACCCGCCGAAGTATTCAGTCATGTGCTCATATATGATCTGGCAGTTGCTGTCTCTTCCGCCCTCGGAGGGTGCGGGGTCTTCCTTCTCTCAGACAGCCCGGGGGAGGACAGGAAACAGGGCACCGGAACAAGGCTCTGGCTCTTTTATTATCCGGGAATTATCCTTTTGTTCTTCCTGGTGTTCTCGCTGTCCGGCCTTATGTCTGCTGAACGTCTCCCTTTGTACGAACTGCTTTCGTTATCTCTGGCTGTAAGCGCCGCTTCAGGCGGAGGGAACGCGCTGGCGCCCGGTTTCCTTGATAAAGCCGGATATTACGGTCATATGATGTGTGCCCGTATGATCTTCGGCAAGGGGATACTGTCGTTCTATTCGCTCTCTCTTTATGTGCTGCTCTTCTCGCTTGCGGGATACGCATCCGGAAAAAAGGGAAGGGATGCGCTAAAGCTTTATATTAAAAAAGCAGCGTTTACTTTTGCTGTCTTTATCCTTTCAGCCTCGGCGCTTTGCCTGGCTTTCGTGTCTCTTTCGGGAAAGGATCTCTCTTATTCGCTGTACGCGGCTGTCAGCATATGCTCGCTCTGCCCCAGCCCGCTGTACAGCATATCTGCCGGGAACGGGATCGAGCGGCTGCTGGTGCTTTCCGCAGTCTTTTTCTCCAGATCGGTGCCTCCATTGATCTGGGAGCTCACGCACACTGGGCCTAAGGATGACACACCGCTTCCCGCGGAGGAAACGGAAGAGCAGACAGCACTTGATATCAGGGAGGCCGAAGCTACTAATGGATAAAACGATGATCGCGTCAAGGTCCAACAGCATAGTTAAATTCATCAGAAGCCTTAACGAAAAGAAGTACAGGGACAATAGCGGACTTTTCGTGACGGAAGGCGAACGGTTCGTCGCCGAAGCTTACAGGGCAGCAGGACGGTTCGAGTATGTCGTATACTCCGGGAGCTTTAAGGGAGCGAGGGATTACGAAAGCGAAAAAAGCATCACGGTCACCGATACCGTGTTCGCCAGCATGAGCACCCTTAAGACTCCGGAAGGCATACTCGCGGTCTGCCGCCTGCCTGACGGCACTCCGGGCGAAGCGGATCTTGGAAGCATGACAAGGATCGTTTATCTGGACGCGCTCCAGCTCCCGGACAATGTCGGCGCGGTCATAAGGACTGCGGCCTGTGCCGGTATCGACGCCGTGATACTGGGGGAAGGGACAGCGGACGCTTTTTCCCCGAAAGCCATAAGGGCCAGTGCGGCAAATATATTCAGGATAAAAGTCATCAGGGATGACAGCTCGCTGCTCTCAAAGCTGAAGGATATGGGTTTTGCCCTGTACGGAGCGCATCTCGAAGGGGACGAAAAAGCCGAGATAGACAGCGATAAGGCTGTGATAATAATAGGGAACGAAGGACGCGGGATGAGCAGCGCGACGGCTGGTATGTGCGACAAGCTGATAAGGATACCTGTCCGGAACGGGTGCGATTCGCTGAACGCCGCGTGCGCGGCTGCGGTGCTCATATACAAAAGCATAGGTTATTGAAAGAAGACTGATCATGAAAAGGCACGAAGCTAGAGAAAAGGTATACCGTATCATATTCCAGATGGAATTCCATCCGGAATTCAAGGAGATGGTGCCCCGCCTGACAAAGGAGGAAGGGCTGCGCGGCACCCAGGGCGAATACGCGCTGGATACGATCTACGGCATTATCCGGAACAGGGAGCAGATCGACAGGATGATCTCGGACAATCTCAAGAACTGGACGATAAGCCGCATATCCAAAACTGCCCTGGCTGCCCTCAGGGTAGGTATCTACGAGATAATGTACAACGATTCCATCCCCGATGTTACGGCAATAGACGAGGCTGTCACCTTGGCTCACCGTTACTGCGAGGATGATGAATGCGCCTTCATCAACGGCGTATTGAATAAAGTATATAAATCTAAAGCATGAAGGCCGGCAGATGATATTGGGATTGGATACCAGCAATTACACGACCTCGTGCTCTCTGGCAGACGGCACCGAAGTTTTATGCGACAAGAGGCAGATGCTGAAAGTGCCGGAGAAGATGAAAGGTCTCAGGCAGTCGGAAGCTTTTTTCCAGCATATCAATAATCTGCCCGAACTTATAGATGAATGCGTCGGTGACAGTAAAGTCGAAGCAGTTGCCGTGTCATTGACCCCCAGGAGGGTCGAGGGCTCGTATATGCCGTGCTTTACGGCAGGGGCCCAGACGGCGCGCTGCATAGCCGCCGTCCTTCATGTCCCAGTGATCGGGACGACGCATCAGGAGGGCCATATCAGGGCTGCCCTGATCGGAACGGATATCTCCGACAGCGACCCGTTTATCTGTGTGCACCTCTCGGGGGGCACGACGGAGATCCTCAGCTGCCGCAGGGATGAACTCGGATACGCCACTCAGATCGTCGGAAGGACGATCGATATAAGCGCAGGACAGCTGATAGACCGGCTCGGTGTGCTGACAGGACTGCCCTTCCCCTGCGGAAAGGCAATGGATGAAGCGTACAGGCCCGGAGGAGGAAGGGCCTTCCGGCCTTCAGTCAAAGGCAGCCTGATGAGCTTCTCGGGCATAGAGACCAGGGCAGCGCAGATGTATAAGAAGGGCGAGCTGGATGAGGTCTCCCTTTATTCGGCCATATTCGACGTTATCGCGGAGAGCCTCGTCAGGGCAGTAAGCTCCGCATCGAAAGAAACAGGGATAAACACCGTGCTTTTTGCCGGGGGAGTGAGTTCTTCGCAGAACATCGCTTCAATGATCGGTTCGGGCCTTCCCGGCAGCATAAAGTGCCGTTTCTCTCTGAAGCGCTATGCTTCCGACAATGCGGCCGGAGTCGCGCTGATCGGGAATGAGAGGCTGAAAGACTATGCAGTACGATGAATTCGCATTATCTGTCTCAAGGCTCAACGCCTATATAGCTGCGATGCTCAACCGGGATGATATGCTTTCGGACATCTCCGTCACAGGGGAGATATCCAACTTCAAAGCCCATTCATCCGGACATTTTTACTTTTCCCTCAAGGATGACGCATCAAGGATCAACTGCGTCATGTTCCGTTCCAGCGCCTCAAAGCTGACGTTCCTCCCCGAAGACGGGATGAAGGTGGTCGTCAGAGGGAGGGTCGGTGTATATGAGAAGACCGGTGTGTACCAGATATACGCTGAGAACATGCAGAAGAGCGGGATCGGGGCACTTTACGAAAAATACACCGAACTGTTGGAAAAGCTCAGGACGCAGGGGTACTTCGATGAGGCCGCAAAGAAGCCGATACCATATCTGCCGCGCAGCATTGCGCTGGTGACCTCGCCGACAGGCGCTGCCGTGCGGGATATGATCACCGTGACCCGCCGCCGGTGTCCGATAACGCGGATAATCGTGTGTCCTGTAAGCGTCCAGAGAGAAGGCGCCGCACGGCAGATTGCCGAGATGATCGATTATATCAATTCAGTTGACCTTGCGGAGGTGATCATCACCGGGAGGGGAGGCGGCTCGATCGAGGAGCTTTGGGCTTTCAATGAACCGGTCGTAGCCGAAAGCATCCATAATTCCCGTATACCGGTGATATCTGCCGTAGGCCACGAGACGGATTTCACCATAGCGGACTTCACTGCGGACCTCAGGGCACCGACGCCTTCCGCCGCAGCGGAACTTGCGGTGCCGGACATCTCCAAAGTGCTCGAAAGACTGGAGGCATACCGGAACGGTATGCGCGACGGGATGGCCCGCAGGCTGGCTTCTCTGAGAGACAGCATTGCCGTCCAGGAAAAGAAAAGAGTATTTTCGGGACAGCTCAGGAGCCTGCAGGATGCGTCGATAGCACTGGATAATCTTTCGGAAAGACTGTTTGAGCGTATGGCGGCAAGGCTGGACGGCAATAATGCGGCGCTGAACGCTGCGCAGAAGCTCCTGAACAGTCTGTCGGCTGACGAAGTGCTCAAAAGAGGTTATTTTATCGCCAGAAGAGCCGGCGAGGTGATAAGGGATATCGATATAAAAGCTCAGGACGAGATCATATTCGAAGGAGCTTCGGCGGTCTCGGAAGTCAAAGTCGAAAAAGTCAGGAGAAAACGATCATAATGGCAGAAACGAAAAGCTTTGAGGAAAAAATGAACAGGCTGGAAGAGATAGGGGAGCAGATGCAGGATTCGTCAATTGCGCTGAAAGAATCCGTCAGCCTCTATGAGGAAGGGATCAAGCTCATAAGCGAACTGAAAAAAGAGCTGGCGGATGCGGAAGAAAAAGTAAAGATCCTGACCGAACAGGCAAAGGAACCGGTGCTGAATGACTATAATTGAAGACAGGCAGAAAGAACTTACCGCATATATCGATTCTGTGATCGAGAAATATACGCCAAAGGCAGGCTATCCTGATATAATCTATGAGGCGGTGCGATATTCACTCTTCGGAGGAGGAAAGCGCGTGCGCCCGATGCTGGCGGTAATGACCAGCGATATGCTGGGAGGGGACAGGAGCTTCATAGAGCCGCTTTTCAGCGCTGTCGAGATGATACATACCTATTCTCTGATCCATGACGACCTGCCGGCTATGGATAATGACGATTACCGCAGAGGGCGCTATACCAGCCATAAGCAGTTCGGGGAAGCCATGGCCATCCTTGCGGGGGATGCCCTGCTCAATATGGCATATGAGACCATGCTCGGCGCCGCACAGGGAAAGGACAGAAGATACCTTTCCGCCTGCAGTCTGATCGCAGAGAGCGCCGGTATAAAAGGGATGGTCGGCGGGCAGGCCGCCGATATCGGCAATGACGAGACCTGCCGTGACGGGAAGGTCCTGGAGTTCATCTATGCAAATAAGACGACGGCCCTTATAAGGGCGGCGGTGCTCACCGGCGCAAGCAGCGCCGATATCTCGGAAGATGACTTCCTGGCCCTGGATGAGTTCTCCCGCCATCTCGGGCTGATATTCCAGCTGACCGACGATGTGCAGGATATGAACGGTGATGAGCCCGAAGAAGGCAAGGCCACCTACGGCGCAGTTATCGGAAGACAGGGCTGTATTGACTGGGTGGCGGAATTGAAAGACAGGGCCTTAAAGCTGCTGGACAGATTCGGCAGCAGGGCCGACGAGCTCAGGGGGTACACTGAAGCCATAGCCTCCAGAGTTCATTGATCGAGTTCTTCAAAAATTAACAATAAACACTATTTTATTAAGGAGAATGACCTAAATGAAGAAAGTAAGAGTTGCTATCAACGGATTCGGACGCATAGGAAGGCTGGCGTTCAGACTGATGTTTGACGACGAGAAGTTCGATATCGTCGCCGTGAACAACCCCGGTGAGCCTGCTGCATTTGCTCACCTGCTCAAATATGACACATGTCACGGCAGCTATAAGACTGATTCCATCAGCGGCGAGGCCGGATTCCTCGTGGTCGACGGCAAGAAGATCCCCTTCTTCGGCGAAAGGGAACCGGAAAAGCTTCCCTGGAAGGATCTGGAAGTGGATGTCGTGCTGGAATGCACAGGCAAGTTTACCAAAGTTGAGGATGCCAGACGCCACGTGGCAGCCGGAGCTAAAAAGGTCGTTATCTCCGCCCCCGGCAAAGGCGATGTGAAGATGATCGTCGCCAATATCAACTACGATGCCCTGGACGGCACGGAAGACGTGGTCTCCGGCGCTTCCTGCACCACGAACTGCCTGGCTCCTGTCGCCAAGGTCCTGAACGATAAGTTCGGCATCAAGAACGGTTTCATGACCACGATCCATGCGTATACCAACGACCAGGTCGTTCTCGACGGCACACATAAGGATCTGAGGAGAGCAAGGGCCGCTGCCCAGAACATCATCCCCACCACTACGGGAGCCGCCACAGCTGTAGGACAGGTCCTTCCCGAACTGAAGGGCAAGCTTGACGGAAACGCGATGAGAGTGCCTGTCATGACAGGCTCAGTCGTCGATCTGACCGTAAACCTGAAGAAGAACGTGACCAAAGAAGAGATCAACGATGCTTTCAAGGCAGCCGCAAACGAGACCCTCGGCGTGACCACTGACCCGATCGTTTCCAGCGATATAATCGGAATGCGCTTCGGTTCGCTTGTGGATCTTTCCCTGACACAGGTCATGGATACCGAGGACGGACAGCTCGTCAAGGTCGTCGCATGGTATGACAATGAGATGTCCTACACGGCACAGCTGGTCCGCCTGGTGCACTATATCTATAAATAAGGACAAAACATATGAGGACTATCAAAGAAGCCGATCTGAAAGGAAAGACGGTACTGCTCAGGGTCGACTATAATGTGCCGATGGATGACAGCGGCAGCATTACTGACGATATGCGCATCACATCCACTCTGCCGACGCTGAATTACATCCTGGAGCACGGCGCAAAGATCATCCTCTGCGCGCACCTGGGACGTCCGAAAGGAAAGCCCAGCCCGGAATTCTCACTGGCTCCGGTCGCCCGCAGGCTTTCCGAACTGATGAAGGAGGATGTCGTATTCAGCGATGACGACGAAGTCGTAGGCGAAAAAACGCTTAAGGCCGCAGGATCCTTCAGGACGTCAGAGGGCAGGCTGATGATGCTGCAGAATACCAGATTCGTTCCCGAAGAAGAAGCCAACGATCCCGGATTCGCCAAAAAGCTGGCTTTACTCGCGGATATCTTCGTCCTTGACGCTTTCGGCTGCGCCCACAGGGCGCACGCCTCCACGGTAGGTGTTGCCGACTATATACCGGCTTTCGGCGGGTTCCTGATCGAAAACGAAGTCAGGTTCTTGAAGGACGCGCTGGAAGAACCCGAGAGACCTTATACGGTGATCATGGGCGGCTCCAAAGTCTCGGATAAGATCGGGCTCATAACGAATCTCATGACCAAAGCCGATAATATACTGGTAGGCGGAGCGATGGCTCAGACCTTCCTTAAAGCGATAGGCTACGAAGTCGGCACTTCCAAGGTCGAAGACGATAAACTCGAGCTGGCCTCCCAGATGCTCGAGCAGGCCGACGAGATCGGTGTAAAGCTGTTCCTCCCGGTCGACATAGCCGGCTCTACGGAATTTTCCAACGATACGCCGAAGGCTGTATATGGTATAGACGCTATCCCCAAGGATGTCATGGCTCTCGATATCGGTGAGAGAACTGCGAAGAATTACGCTGATATCATTGCGAAGAGCAAGACTGTCGTCTTCAACGGACCTGTCGGAGTGTTTGAGATGGAGAAATACAGTGAGGGCACCAGAGCAGTCGTGGAAGCGATGGCGAACTGCCCCGGCACGACAGTCGTCGGGGGCGGTGACAGCGCTGCGGCCGTAGCTTTATTCGGCCTTTCCGACAAGATGACTCACATCTCCACGGGAGGCGGCGCATCCCTGGAAATGCTGGAAGGGAAGGAACTGCCCGGAGTCGCGATACTGGAGAAGTGAATTGAGAAGAGAGATAATAGCCGGAAACTGGAAGATGAACAAAAACGTCTCCCAGACCAAAGATTTCATAAACGAGCTGCTGCCTCTGATCGACACCGATAAGAGAGAGGTCGTTCTGTTCCCGCCTTT
>JAFZLL010000011.1 GCA_017551505.1 Eubacteriaceae bacterium | reverse complement strand
TGGGCAGATTCAAGAAACGTTACGGTATCAAGGACTGATATAAATGCACAGGCGGCCTTACGGCCGCCTTTTTTTATGCGTTTTTCCAACCAGATCCAGGTCAGACATAAGATTATTGTCCGTCTCTCGCCGTATCTGCTTTGTCTGTTATGAATTCCCTTAATTTAGGATTCTTATCGATAACATAGCACATAGGAAGGCCGACGCCCCAGACGCTTACGATCTCCCCCGCCCCGATAGAAACAGCCTGGATCCAGAACAGGCGCATATCGGACTGAAGACAGATGATCAGCGAGATAATGACGGCATTGAGGAGGACAAAGGGCAGTCCCGCAAGAAATTTTCCTTTGTCTTTAAGATGATATCCGAGCACGGCAGCAATGAGCGTAGTAAGAGAACCCCCTATGATATCCAACAATCCATAAGGACTCATGAGGTTGGTTATAAGGCATCCGATAAAAAGGCCCGGAACTGCCGCGTGTGTGTATAAAACCGCAAGGGACAGTCCTTCCGCCACTCTCAGCTGGACAGGCCCGAATGAAATGGGCTGGAGCAAAGCACAGAGTGCGCTGTACGCTGCGGCGATGAGAGCCGCTTTGATCAGCTGTTTGTCTATTCTCGCATTCATGATTCCATAATAATACCAAACAGGCTCCGCTTCAAACATCCTTTTGAGACAATTCCGTAGTGAGCGTGTTTTTCTTCTGTCGATCGGATCGTAAGGAAATGGGACATGACAGCGGAAATAATAATCCCTGCCGTTACAAAAAAGTTAAAAAAGCTTTTGTCTGATTCGGGTTATTTGTTATAATAGCACTGATTTTGTTTTCAGAGGTTGAATTAATGACCAGATATGGTTTTGTTTTAAGCTCAGACGGTTCGAAGAGCTCTTTCGAGATCGGAGCGTGGAAAGCCTTGAGGGAGCTTAAGCTGGACATAAACTCCGTTTCAGGTTCTTTCGTGGGAGCTTTGAATGCGGCACTGATAGCACAGAACAATTTTGAAAAGGCCGTTCGCTTCTGGCGCAATATCTCCGCCAAACAGCTCCTGGGCGTCAACCGCCATATCGCCCAGAGATATACCGAGGAATGGTCGCGCACAGACACCAAGGCATTCAAGAAGAATTACATGATGTACGTCAATGGGAAGAGCGAGGAACTCGATCCCTTAAGAGACGTCATCGATATGTTCATTGATGAAAAAGCAGTCCGCAGCTCGGATGTGGATTTCGGATTCATCTCCATCTCGCTGCAGACTCTGGAAGCAGAGATGCTCACATTGAAGACCATCCCCAATGGCAAGCTCAACCAATACCTCCTTGCCGCGGCTTGCTTCCCCCAGATCACACAGACAAACCGCGCGGCGGATCCGCAGTTTTCCGCACAGTATTCGCCTTATATCCTCGGGAAAAAGTTCAAGAGCGATATCATCATCTCTACCGACGAGGTCAACATCATACCTCCGAATCTGAAAAGCGAGGTGGAGATAATACATGCATCCGAGGCGATGGAACTCAATATCCACGAGACCGCGGAACAGATGAAGAAGAACATAAAGATGGGCTATACCGATACCCTGAAGCTTTTCCATCCGTCGCTGTGCAGCAAGTACTTCGTGCCCGAAGCGATCCCCTGCGAGAAATTCAACGCTTTCAAACGCAAGATAGGCAAGAGCACAAATCCGCAGGTTGATTATCTGGTCAAGATGATACTGCGTTTGAAGGATCCCACTCAGCGCAATATAAATATCCGCTTGGCGCAGATGATGAAAGCGGGACAGGTGCAGTGCTCCGACACGTATTATTCGCTGATCGAGAACGCGGCGCTGATACTCGGCATACCAACCAACGAGCGCTACACTCCGGATCTGCTGGTCTCCATGCTGCTCTCCACGATAACGCAGAAAATACGCGAAAACAAAAATAAATTCGCCGATGCTGAATTTGTAAAGGATCTGATCCGTTCGTCACAGACTCCCGGCAATTCCTATCCGGATTCAGATCTGTTCGTGCAGTATTTCCTGCTGCTCCTGTCATGCAAACCGCAGGTCTACTCAAAGCTGGTACCGCTGCTGTCTGCGATGAATATCAAGACTCTGGCGGCCTTTGTAACGTTCCTTTACCTGCTTTATTGATAAAGCTCAGATCAGATTCATTTTTTTCTCTTGCTAAAAGGACTGCCGCATTTGCGGCAGTCCTTTTAGCAATATCATCAATCTATTATCTCGCCCACAGGGTCGCTGACGAAATCCCGGCTGGCAACCTGGATCGTATAATCCCTCCCCCTCTTCATGCCGTTTGACTCCAATGCCCCATTCACTGTGTTAAGAGCAATCATCGGTGTGTTGTTCTCCTTGCTGAGATGTCCCAGACAGATATGCTCTGTGCCGCTCTCAACGAGACTGGCGCAGAAAGACGCTGCGTCATCATTCGAAAGGTGTCCTTTATCGCTCAGGATGCGCTGCTTTAATGCGGCAGGATAACTCCCCCTCATCAGCATGTCCAGATCATGATTGGATTCCAGAATAATATCACGGCAGCCTTTGAGGACGCTCTGTGCCTGAAGGGTCATCATTCCTGTGTCAGTAGCCACTGCGGCGGCTGTTTTCCCATCATAGAACCTGTAGCCCACAGGGTCGGCTGCGTCGTGGGAGAGAGCGAAAGGTGTGACCTCTATACCGTCTATTTCAAAGGAACGATCCTTATCGACGAAGTGTATCGAGCTGTCCTTTACTTTCTTCAGATTTCCCTCCATGCCCATATAGGTCGGCTCGCTCAGATAGACCGGGAGGGAGAATTTACGTGCGAGTATACCTACAGCCTGGATATGATCGGAATGTTCATGGGTAACCAATATCGCCCTGACCCGATCCATATCCATGCCGATGCTCCTTAATGCCTCACGTATCCGTACGCCTGAATTCCCGGCATCCACCAAAAAAGCTCCGCCGCCGTAATCCAGAAGGATACAGTTCCCGGAGGAGCCCGAATATAAGCTTATCAGTCTCATCTGACCTAATTAAAATCCACTTTCCGAATATCAGCGCCGAGTGCACGGAAATTGCCTACGATATCCTCGTAGCCCCTTTCGATATGCTCTATTCCGGAAACAATGGTCTGCCCTTCCGCAGCCAGGCCTGCTATCACCATTGCGGCACCTGCCCTCAGGTCGTTGGAGAGGATCTCGGCACCTTTGAGCTTCCCAACACCTTTGAAAGTTGCAGATCTTGCTGCATCTATCTCCTTCTGCTCACCATCCATCTCCTTGGTCCTGTGCACCCTGATATCTGCCCCCATCTTGATCAGCTGTTCGGTGTACTGGAAGCGATCCGTGAATATTGTCTCGTATATCTCGCTGTCTTCCTCAGCCAGACACATCAGTACGCCCATCGGCTGCTGCAGGTCCGTCGGGAAGCCAGGATAAGGCTTGGTGAGCACAGTGACGCCCTTCAGAGGACGTTTCCCGACCACCCTTATCCAGTCGTCGCCGCTCGTGATGTCGTTCCCCATCTCTCTGAGCTTGGCGGTGACGGAGTCCAGATGCTCCGGTATGATGCCTTTGATTGTGATGTCGCCTTCAGTAGCAGCTGCAGCGATCATATAAGTGCCGATACATATCTGATCCGCCACAACGGAATACTCGCAGCCGTTGAGTTTCTCCACTCCGCGTATCTTTATCGTATCCGTGCCGGCTCCGGTGATCCTCGCGCCCATGGCAACGAGGAAATTCGCCACGTCAACCACATGAGGCTCCTTGGCGGCGTTATACAGCATCGTAGTACCCTCAGCTTTGACAGCAGCCAACAGCGCATTTATCGTAGCTCCGACGCTGGTCAGGTCGAAATAGATCTCGGTGCCTGTGAGTTTCTCGCAGTGCGCGTCAAAAATGGGATTGATCTCTTCCTTTGATATTTTTTCCTTATCGATGTCAACGCCAAGTGCGTTAAAGGCTTTGACGTGTTGATCTATGGGGCGGTCTCCGAGATTGCATCCGCCCGGCAGAGGCATCGTGACCTTTTTGAAGAGGGTCAGCAGCGCGCCGTAAAGGTAGTAGGATGCGCGCATGGATTTTACTTCCTCGTCTATATTGCGGATGTTTTCCGGTCTGATGCTCCTCGGGTCGATGGTAAGTCTGTGATTCTCGAACCGAACTACGGCGCCGAGTTTCCTGAGCATCGTTATATAATGCTGTATATCCGAAATATCAGGAACATTGTCGATCACACTGGGCGAATCAGCAAGGATGGCTGCTGGAAGGATCCCCAGAGCGGCATTCTTGGCTCCAGTGACGTATATCTCACCCTTCAGTGGCTTAGTTCCGTTGATGACTATCTTTTCCATTCGAAGTCCTTCGTCTGAATTGATTATATACAAAGGGAATTATATTACTTATGGGTCTCATTGTCTACAGTTATGCCGTCCAAATATTGCTCCATTTTATGAAAGCTGTCAGGCAGAGGGCTCTCGAACTCCACATACCTGCCGGTGGCAGGGCTGACAAAGCCAATAAGGTAAGCATGGAGCAGCTGTCCGGGGAAGAGCTTATCCGCTTCTCTGTTATAACCGTATGTCTTGTCTCCGACCACCGGGTGACCTAAATGCTTCATATGCACCCTGATCTGGTGGGTCCGCCCGGTCTTCAGCCTGAGCTCGAGGAGAGAGAAGCCGGCCTTGGATGAGAGCACTTTGTAACCGGTGACCGCATTCTTGCCGCCGCTTCCGACGACAGCAAACCGTTTGCGATCCTTTGCGTCACGCCCTATAGGCTGATCTATCACTCCCGAATCATTTATGAATATGCCGTGCACGTATGCCTTGTAAGCCCTTGTGATGGAGTGCTGGGCAAAGGCTTCTGCCAAAGCCCTGTGCGCCTCGTTCGTTTTTGCTATCACCAGAAGCCCTGAAGTGTCCTTATCGATCCGATGGACGATCCCCGGACGAATCACCCCGTTTATCGCCGACAGATCCTTGATGTGATACAGCAATGCGTTCACCAGAGTACCAGTATAATTTCCCGGTGCGGGATGCACGACCATGCCCGCCGGTTTGTCTATGACTGCCACGCTTTCGTCCTCGTAGACGATATTGAGAGGGATATCCTCAGCAAGGACCTCCACGGTCTGTTCTTCGGGCAGCAGCACCTCAAAGGTCTCGTTTTCCTTTACCTTAGCTGATTTCTTGACCGGTCTTCCGGCAGATGTCACCGCCCCGTCATCGAACAGCTTCTGTATCCTGTCCCGGGAATATCCTTCGATGTTATCCGTTATGAATCTATCCGCGCGCTTTCCGGCATCCTCTGCGGCGGCAGTGAAAAACAGTTCCGGCATCAGGCATACTTCCTGACAGACAGCTTGATATTGCCTTTTTTTGTCTGGCCGGAGATCTCATCGACTATGAACTTTCCTTTGGAGCGGACGGAAACGATGTCACCTGTTTTCAGGTCATACCCGGGCTTGACCTTGGCATCGCCATTCACGAAGACCTTCTCCCCTTTGACAAATGCGGAAGCCTCGCTGCGGGAGAGCTTATAGACACCGTGGATCACTGCGTCGACCCTGAGCGAAGGGATGATGATCGTTATCTTTTCAAAGACCGGAGGGATCTCGACAGCTTCCGACAGATCCTTCACTTTAGTCTGCGCATCGTAACGGCTGACACCGGTGAGGTTTTCCTCTATGAACCTGCCCAACGGAGCGGAGACGAAGATCTGCGCTCCACCTGCCATCACGTCGATATCCCCGACCTTTTCACGTTCAATCCCAAGGCCCAGAAGCGCACCGAGGTAATCACGATGCGAAACATCGCCGCGTACCGATATGAAGATGAGTTCAAGCGGGTATGACCGGATGTCCGGCTCTTCCCCTTTGGGAAATACGGACAGCATCTTGCGGCGGGAATACTCCTGTCCGCCGAAAAACGCGCAGTCCGCTTCTGGATAACGTCCTATCTCCCTCTCGATGCCGTGCTGGAGATTTTCCTCATAAAAATCACCGTATACCGCCTGGTCCCAGCGCACGGCTTTTTCTGCTGCGTCTTCCAGACGCGAATATAAAAAATCTTTCTGAGCCATTTGTTCTCCAAAAAATAACGGAGATGAAACATCCCCGTTATCATATTGTTTTGTGTTAAAGCATTCTTCAGTTATTAAGGCCGTAGTCCAGCTCGTCAGAACCGTAGTCGTCCCCGCCCTCTTCATCTGCGCTCTCGTTGGTGGAGATATCGATATTGCGCGGTGCAAGCACGATCACGTTATCCGACACCTGCTGTACTTTGCCCTCAAGCGCATACGCAGCACCGGTGATGAAGTCATAAAGACGGGTGGTGTCATCAAGATCCATCGTACGCACGTGGACAACGACGGTCCTGCCGGATTTCAGCTCGTCAGAGATGATCCTGGCGTCACTTTTGCGCGTAGGTTCAACGATGACGATCTCACCGCTGGAGCCTTCGGCTTCCTTTACGATCTCGCCCTTGCGTTTTCTCTTGCGAGTGTCGACTTCTTTCTTCCTATTCTTTGACTGTACCTGCTCGAAGTCGTCGTCATCCAGATCTTCGTCTTCATCGGCATATTCCCACCCAAGCAGGTTCAGTATTTTTTCTCCAAGACCTTTTTTCTCTTCTTCGTCACGGAAATCATCTTCCATTTATGTCTGCCTCCCGCTATAAAAACAGCGCCGTTCCGATGCGCACCATTGTCGAGCCGTTCTTTACCGCTTCTATGTAATCGTGGCTCATGCCCATGGAAAGAATCTTTATATCGATGTTATCATATTTTGAGTTGTATTGCATCAGCTTGTCGAAAATATTTCTCGTTTTTTCGAATAAACCGCTAAGATATGCGGTATTTTCGGTGTCAGGCGCGACTGTCATTATGCCTTCGACCTTGATGCCCTTTATCTTTCCCGCACATTCGATCATTTCGTCCAGGTCCTCCGGCCTGCAGCCGTGCTTGCTCGATTCCCCGGAAACGTTCGTCTCGATGAGCACGGAACTGGTCACACCTCTTTTCTCAGAGAGTTCCCCTATAGCCTCAGCCAGATCAAGGCTCTCCACGGAATGGATCAGCCGGACCTTACCGACGATGTATTTGAGCTTGTTTTTCTGAAGGTTGCCGATTATATCCCACCGGACATCGTCAAACATGCACTCCTTACGTACGTATTCCTGAACGCGGTTTTCCGCCATGACCCGCTGTCCCGCACTGTAAAGCTCACGGATCTCATCCTCTGTACGGTTTTTCGTCACAGCTACCAGCTCAACCTCCCGCCCGCCGGAAGCCCTTTCGATATTCTCCCTGATCCGTTTCAGATTATCGGCTATCATCCTATTTGCCGCCTTTCACAAACAATTCCTCGCCTTCGCTGAGAGCCTTGTTCTCATCTATTGCGAAGTATACCTTGCCATTCCTTACTTTATACGGGAATACTTCTACGGCATTGCGCATAGTCCCGCCTGTGGAAACGTCCACAAAGTATTTTCCACCCGCCTCGTACATGCAGGATTCCCTGGCCACGAAGCATTCCCTGCTGTCGGTGATCATATCGCAGCTGAAGATCCTTTTTTTATCGAACCTCTCCATCTCCGTGCGGCAGGCGATATAAAAGAGCTTGCAGTCTTCTTCCTCAACGCTCTTTACCAGCTTTCCGGAATATATCGTGCCGCCGGGCAGGATCACCCTGATCTGAGGAAAAGGCACGAGCAGGTCTGCTCTTTCGAAAAGGAGTGAAAAGTAACCACCGTGTTCCTCCAGATCATATCGCGAAGCGACTATATCGTGCTTTTCGTAAGCAAGGGCCTCAGATTTGGCCAATGTGCCTTTCGGAGCCTTCAGCACCAACACCATACTGTCCGCCGATGAGCTTCTTATATAATACCTGTTCTCGATCTCTTCGTCCGAGGGTTTAATCCTGTCGAGCATCGACAGGTATTCCCCGTCGGTATATTCCGCGTCTTCAAAACCCATATAGTCTTCATACCCGTCGAGATAGTAGAATACACGTCCGTAAACGCGGAAATCCAGGTTATAGGCAGTCAGTTCAATCGGATGTCCAAGGAGACCGCTGAGCCTGTTCTGCTCTGACGAAAGCGCTTCCGCAGATTTTCCGGCGTAATCCAGAGCTGTCTTCCAGATCCTGATCTCCTTCTTAAGCTCAGAGAGCCGCATTCCGTATTCTCCTGCCAAAGGGTCATCTTTATCCAGCAGAGCCATTGCATCCCTGACCTGACGTATCTGGAGCGACAGAGAGCATATCTGCCTGTTTATGTCAGAAAATTTCATCCCTCCGCGTTCCATTAGCAGCTTTACAGCGGATATCCTCACTGATATGTATTCGTCGGAAGTGACAGTATCGTTTTCGGAAATCGATACATGCGCCCCGATCTTTTCCCCTTCGTCGACTGAAAAGTGGAGCGGCCCGGGTGCATCAATGACAGCCCAGTCCTCGCATTTGAACGCATAGGCTGTGACCGGGACAGACTCTATCAGGGTATCGCGGGCAAGAAGCGTCTTGCCCTCCGGTATCATCCTTAGTATCAAATAGGCAAAAAGAGCCGCCACACATAAGACATAGGCGGCCATACCCCTGTTTGCTTTAACTATTCTTCCCGTTCTTCTTCGTTTCATCGCATCAAGTGTATCACTCAGCGCGATAAAAAACAACAAGTGGCGTTCATGGACTGGGCTGGATATACCATCGTTCCATTTCTGTCTGCAGTTCCCGCAGCAGGGATGCTCCGTCAGCAGGAAACAGAAAAAAAAGAACAGCCTTTACGGCTGTTCTGGATGATACGATAATTATTTGTCCTTTTTCTTGAAAAGATTGCTCAGCTTGCTCTTGAGGCTGTTGTCTTCCTTTTCCTTCTCGGCGAGCTTTTCCTGGAACTGCTTCTTGGCTTCTTCGATAGCGGCTTTCTTTTCCTCAGCGGTCTGAGTGCTGACGACGGTCTCACCATTCTTGACAGTGGTGGTAGTAGTAGATGTTGTCGCAGCTGTCGGGGCAGCTGTAGCAGCGCCTGCTCCGCCGGGGATCTTCAGTTCAGCGCCTGCATAGATCAGGTTAGGATCTTTGATGTTGTTGAGCTTTACCAGTTCGTCGACTGTGGTGCCGAACTCCTTGGCGATCTTGGTCAGGTTATCGCCCTTGACGATGGTGTAGGTCTTGTATCCGCCTGCTCCGGTTGTGGTAACGGGAACAGCTACGGGAACCTTGAGGGTGGCGCCGGCATTGATGACGTTCTTGTCTTTGATGCCGTTGATCTTAACCAGCTCGTCGACTGTCGTGTTGAATTCCTTGGCGATCTTGGTCAGATTGTCGCCTTTCTGTATCGTATATTCTTTATACTCTGCCATGTCTTCTCCTTTTGGCTTTTTTTATGGATTCATTATAAATCAAATCCTGATATTTTGTCAACTTTCTGCTTGAAATGAACAGTTCTCATCGATAATTAATGGAACTGTCCGGTCGTCTTCAGTCCTGTATGCCCTCTTCGATCACTTTATAAACATAATCCATATCGAGCGCATCGCGCACTGTATCAGCCAGAAGGTCGTACTGGGTCTCCTTGTATGCTTTGACATCCAGGAAATCCTGATCCGTTTCCTCCATGCCCTTCTTTTTCTCCAGTGCCTTGACTATTACGGAGATAACGTCAGCTGTATCGAATACGCCGTGTATATATGTGCCGTAAACGTTGCCTTTGTTGACGATGTTGCCGGAAGCCTCGCTTTCTCCCATGTGTATCTCATAGCCAGAGAACTTACGTCCGCTCAGATTTGCGAAGATTCCGCCGACGTTTGCAAGTACGCCTTCGGTCTGTTTCCTGGTCTTCTCTTTGCCGAAAACGGTCTCGATATCGAGCAGGCCGAGGCCTCTCTCTTCGCCGCCTTCCTCTACGCCGTACGGATCCTTAAGCGTTTTACCCAGCATCTGGTATCCACCGCAGATGCCGAATACGGGGTTGCCTGCGGACGCGTATCTTCTGACCTCGGCGGCGATTCCGCTCTTCTTCATCCATGAAAGGTCGAACATCGTATTCTTCGTTCCAGGGATGATGAGCAGATCCGGTGTTGCCACATGCTCCGGACGCTCCACGTAGCGGACTCTGACACCGGGAGCCAGTTCGAAGGGACTGAAATCCGTGAAGTTGGAGATATGCGGGAGACGGATGACCGCCACGTCGATTTCTTCCCCGTATGAGTGGACAGCCAGGCGTTCGGTAACGCTGTCCTCGTCATCTATGACGAAGGAACCGTAGGGGATAACTCCCACGCACGGGACCTTAGTCAGCTCTTCGAGCTGGGTGAGCCCTGTACCCAGAAGAGAGATATTCCCACGGAATTTATTGATGATGGTGCCCTTGATCAGATGGCGGCAGTCCTTGGGGATAAGTTCTACCGTTCCGTAAAGGGAGGCAAATACTCCGCCCTTATCGATGTCTCCAACGATGAACACAGGTGAATTAGCCATTTCAGCCATGCCCATATTCACGAAATCATGCTGGTTAAGATTGATCTCAGCAGGGCTTCCCGCGCCTTCGATAATGATTATGTCGTAATCGCTCGCAAGGCTGTTATATACGTCGAGTATCTTCTTGGCGTATTCCTGCTTTTTTGCCGTATACTCCTCGGTGCTCATATCGCGCACGACTTCCCCCATGAAGATTACCTGGGAAGTATTGTTTCCGGTGGGCTTAAGGAGCACAGGGTTCATCCTTACATCGCACGGAATGCCTGCGGCTTCAGCCTGCATAGCCTGGGCTCTGCCTATCTCGAAACCGTCAGGAGTAACATAGGAGTTAAGAGCCATATTCTGGGACTTGAATGGGGCGACGCGATAACCGTCCTGTTTCATTATGCGCAGCAATCCTGCGGCAACCAGGCTTTTGCCTGCGCCTGAAGCTGTGCCTTGGATCATGAGTACCTTTGCCATTTATATCCTCCTGCAAATTTAATAATATTTAATCACGGGCACCTCAACACTGTCGTGCCCCTTTGTTTTCGGATCCGTATAGTGGTCGGAAGTAACGGTTAAACCTGTTCCGTCCGGGAGCTCTGAAAGCAACGGCTTTATGACTTCGTCTTCTATCCTGTGCATGAAAGCGGCTTTTTCATCGGGGTCCCCACGGTGGGAAGCTTCGTCAGCACCATTGATATGTACATAGATATCATCGTATCTCCCGGCAACTTCCAATACGGCTGATGTTTTCGCTGAAAGAGAAGTATCGATATCTGCTGTCACATCCCCGAGCCTGGGGCACGCCATGCCGCCTGAGACAGCTATGCCGCGGACAATCTCCGTGGCTGTGACAACACAGCCGCTGCGTCCGTGGATGCTGCTGTACGGAGGCAGGTACATATATCCGCTCTGCCCCCATGGCCAGAAGCCTTCGTCATACAGTGAGTTGAGCTCATTCTCCAGCTTATTATCGGGACACCTGACCTTCATTTCAGATACGGCTCTGCCGATGTTTTCATGCGGCGGATATGTCACTATCTTGTCCGCAAGCTCAGAAGCATTGCTCACGACGAGCAATCCTCTGTATGCGCTCAGAGAGAACGCCTCCATACCTTCAGGCAGTCTCAGGGAACTCACATCCCTGCAGATTCCCGATGATACAAGCCTGCCGTCCCTGATATCAACACCGTTCAGGCGAAAAGCGGCATCCGTTTTCCCGACCGGTATACCTGCGCTGACTGCTTCCAGGTACGCCCTTCCGAAAGGGATGGATTCCCTGCTGTACCCCAGCAGGGTCATGATGCAGCAGAGGCTGTCCGCCGCCATACCGGAAGGAGTATGGGTCTCATAATACACGGCATGAGCATCCTTTAAAGTCTGCCAGGCGCTGTAATCGCCTTTGCCTGCGCCGTCCACGATGACCATCACCCGTGATGTGTTCAAGAAAATATCTCCCTGAAAGCCGAGATGAGTTTTTCGTTATCTGTCTCGCTCTTGACTGCGACTCTGTAATAAGTGTCATCCAGCCCGCGGTAATTCCCGCATTTTCTTATCATTATGCCGCAGGACAGCATCTTTTCGTACAGCATGCGGTCCCCGCAGGTAAAGAGGATGTAATTGACCGACGAAGGGAAATACTGGATCCCAAGATCCCTGAATGCGGCATACAGTTTTTCCCGCTCTGCCGCAACATACGCCGCAGTCTTTTCTTCATATCCGTTTAAAGCCAGCGCAACAATGCCGCATTTCTGGCCGATGCCGGAGACCGCCCAGGGCTCGTTGAATTCCTTCAAAGCCGCAGCGTCCTCCGCAGAACCGCATATTACATAACCCAGACGGATGCCGGGAATGGAATACATCTTTGTGAATGATCTGAGAATCAAGGCGTTCTTATGGGATGTGATTTCGTGAGCAAGAGTATGGGTGGATGAGTCTTCCACGAAGTCCATAAAGCATTCATCGATGACAGCACGAGAGCCCGATTCCGCGCATTTGCCTACGATCCCGAGAATGGTCTCATCAGCTTCCAAAAGGCCGGTAGGGTTATTGGGGTTGCAGAAAAAGATGATATCGTGATCTTTTCCTATTGCATCGATAAAGCTCTGCCCGAATATGAAGCCTTCAGCAGCACAGGTCTCTTTGTAATCGATCACGCATCCGTTCTGGTCAAGAGCCCCTTCGTATTCCGTAAAAGTCGGCGAAGGCAGCAATGCGCGTTTCGGCATGAAACGTCCGGCTATGCGGTAGATGGCGTCAGCGGCTCCTGCCGTGATGACGATATGATCTTCACCGACACCTTCCTTTGCGGCGACCGCGCTTGTGAGCATGCGGCATTTGTCGTCGGGATAAGCAGGGGTATCATCTGCAAACCCCCTTATGGCCTGCTTTATTTCCTCGGCAATACCGAACGGATTCAGGTTCACCGAAAAATCGAGCAGCTTTTTATCCTTGAGCTCCGCGGTATATACATCACCGCCATGGGCATTCCTCATAGGTCCCTCCTAATAGAGCCTGTAGAGCAGATAGATGATAAGGGCAGAGGCCGCATAGAATACCGCGGTGTTCAGATACATTAATTTCACTGTCTTTTTGATGTCTTCTCTGTCGATATCCCTGGTTTTGTCGCCGATCGTCGGCTTTTCGACAAGCTTTCCGAAATAATAATGGCTACCGCCAAGCTGTATTCCGAGAGCCCCCGCCACCGCCGCCTCCGTCTGAGCACTGTTCGGGGAAAGATGGTTGTACCGGTCTCTTTTGAAGATTCTCATCGAATTCTTCCCGTCAAAGCCGCCGAGCCAGGCCGCAGCCACGAAGCACAGGGCGGAGATCCTGGCAGGGATGTAATTGAAAACATCATCCAAAAGCGCCGGATAACGACCGAAATCTATGTACTTATCATTTTTGTAGCCGACGATGGAATCCTGAGTATTGACCGCCTTATACATGAACATCAGCGGCACACCTCCTATCAGGAAGAAGAAGGCAGGTGCGGTAACGCCGTCGGAGGTATTCTCCGCAATGGTCTCGACAGCTGCCGCCGCGATCTCCGCTTCATCCAGGTTCTCGGTATCCCTCCCCACGATATAGGACAGCTGTGTCCTCGCGCCCGGGATATCCTCTTCGGCAAGCTTCCTGTATACTTTCATGGTCTCCTGGTCAAGCCCGCGGGCAGCCAGCATCTGATAGCACATGAATATATCCAGGGCGTAATAGAGCCATATATTGATCTTCTTGGCGATATAGAGCACGAAGAACGCATAAAAGAATGAAACAGAAACGACGAACAGCCACATTATCACGCCGCCCAGACGCAGATTGTTCGGGAAAACCTTCCTCATGACCTTCTCTGTTCTGACGATGAGCCATCCCATGGCGTTTACGGGATGGTACAGCCATCTCGGGTCTGCCAGCATTACATCCAGAATTGACGCAGCGAGCAATACTAATACTTTATCCATCTATGTTGTTCCTTTCGATAGGAATGATATCTGTTGCAATATAATTGCCGATCCTGCGGGTTTTTACTTCCTTCCATTTCACTGGTGTTGAGAAGATCGGCCCGTCAAACACCGCTGTGTGAAATTCACCGGCTTCCCCTGAGGGGTCTATTCCTCGCGAGAGCATTTCGTCGATAAACGTGTCATCATATATCCTTAAGAGGTCATCTTCTTTCATGCCTTTATCGACATTAACACTGACAACAGCTGCCTTGAAGCCAAACTGCGTGAACTCACGCGAGAGTTGTATATGGTCCTCTCTCCAGAGCGGAGCAAACAGCTTCAGCTCAGCCTTTTCAGCAGCTCCTTCATGCCAGCAGTTTTCCTCAGGCAAATCCATATCCCCGAAAACGACATATTCCGCGCCTTTCGCTTTCGCCTCAAGGAGCCTTTCATTAAAACGCTCTCCATAGTCATCCCAAGATGTGTTCCCGAAACTGACAGGTAAACCGAGACTCTCAGCGCAGGTCTCAAAATATGCTTTTCTCAAGCCATGAGCAGAGCTTGCCGTACCGTTCTCATCCAGCATTGAGATCAGGCCGATCGCTACTCCTCGCAGCATGGCTTTATACAGGGCGAGGGTAGAATCCTTGCCGCCTGAAAATGACATAACGAAGCGGCTCCCTTCGGGCATTTTTTTCCAGTCCTTCATATCGCACCATGTATTTGCCGGTCATAAAAATACTCGGCACACAGAGGCCGAGTATACAGAAATAAAGAATATACATCGCTACCCCTGAAGCTGATCCGTAATTAACAAGGGCATTTTCTGACTCGGGAGATTCCCATACAGTAGCAAGGGTGCTGTTGCGGCCTTGAACCGCATTCCGTCCTTGAAGGATCTTATATATTGATTATACAGTTAGGCAGACCTTTTTTCTACTGATTGGGAAAAAATTCATTTTGTCGGGAAGAGTAATCGCCACCAAATGACGCCGCATCCGCAGAACTGACTGTATCATTGAGCTTAATCTGTTTTCCGGGTGCCGTGTTCCATGAGTTCAGGTGTCAAAGCGGTAGCTGTTATCCTGATATCTCGGCTGTACCATTCTCGCCTGCCAGCTGCAAGGAATCGATAATCGGTTTCAATAGATTGGCACATGCACACCCAGTAGGAATTAACTATGGATAAACCTTCCCGGAAACATAATGCGGATATCCCCTAAACTTGGAGTTAACCCAGCATGATTCAATTCCGGGATACGGGTTTTCTTCAATCATGTGTTTTTAAACAATTAAAAGCCCCCGGCTTTCCAGCCGAGAGCTTGTTAATTCCGACATATCTATAACGGAGATGAATACAAGCCAAGATTTCTGTATCATGCTCATTAATTCCAGCGCATGGATACCCCAAGTGTCGATCATGAGTCAGTGGCTTTTCTTTACTCGATATTTCTTACAATCCCTGAGAACAGGATCGATCCGTCTCTTCCCGTGATCACGAACATAAACGGACGGTCGAGAATAAAATCGATTTCACCAGCCGGTCTGAAAGCTTCTTTGGTAATCGCAAGTTCTGT
This sequence comes from Eubacteriaceae bacterium, assembly GCA_017551505.1. Taxonomy (GTDB): domain Bacteria; phylum Bacillota; class Clostridia; order Eubacteriales; family Anaerofustaceae; genus JAAYHF01. Next base: position 3,343 of record JAFZLL010000011.1, on the reverse strand, counting down.
ATAGGCTGCTCCGGTCACACCGTGTTCATCGATCTCCACCATCGCCGCATGCTCTGCGGTACTGAGGTACAGACCATCCAGATCCTCTGTCAGAGGAGTGAAATCAGACAGCATCGGATTCAGTGCATCCGTGATCCCCATTTCTGCGATGATATCTAAAAGATCTGTCTTATAAGAAACGCGGAACTTGGGTACCGAAAGATTGACACCATTAAAAGACCATTCTTCACCTTCACCGAAGACAGTGGCTGCTATGATGTCCGGATCGGAAGCCAGTGTATTGACATCGACTCCTTCATTCGGCAGATAGAAATACATTGCACCGCTGTCATTCAGATTCAGTCCTAATGCCGTGAAGTTGTCATTGGAGAATATTTCCATTGAATCAGTCATGTGCATCATATTGACGGTCGTATCATGCAGCGTCCCGTGGAATGTTTGTTGTGTCGTCATCTGTTCATCGAACGCACTTGCCCACATGGCTTTGTAATATATGGTGGAGACAATGGCGAGTACTGTATCGGAATCCAGATTCATGTCTTGGACATGCTCGCTGAGCAGTCCGCCGGTATTTTTATCGGTCCAGTCCTGCAGTGCCTGGTTCATCGCTTGACTGCCCGGATTCCCGCTGAAGGAGGATGCATAGTACGTCTCAGCCAATCTTTTCATGGTCTTACTGTTGTACGTATAGACATCATTCAGCCACATGGAATTGGCCAGGAGACTCTTGAGAATCGGCGTGTCCACATAGTTGCTTTCCCAGATCGTCCTGATGTTCTGGCGCAATGTCTCTATGTCGGAAACCTGCAGCATATCCAGTATCTGCTGCCTTGTATTTCCATCGGTCACCTCCGCCAGCATGGCAAAGGCTATATAGGTGTTAAGCGGAGAACAGATAGTGTTTTTATCTTCGCTGACTAATATTCTGTTCATCAGTTCCGCATAATATCCGTTCATCCCATTCTGAAGCTCTGCGGATCTTTCAGCCATCTGGCTGTAGGTATCCAGCCAGTTCCAGTGTGCGTCGCTATCCATAAACTTCTGCGCGCTCATATTCGATGCCGTCGGTTTCGGATATACAGCTTCATAAACAGTCAGCCCGGGAGAAGTATCCGTATTTCCGTTTCTGAATAAAGGACTGCCTAGAAATGCTGTTATGGTAATAACCATGCATGCGGCTAAGGTCCCCCACCTGATCCATACAGGCTTCTTTTTCGCCTTGTACTGTCTCGCCTTCTTTACATCTTCTTCCCTGATATCCTTAAGAGATTCAAATAAATCTTCTTTCTTCATATGTCGTAGCCTCTTTCTGTAAGATATTCCTTAAGCTTAATCCGCGTTCTGCTGAGTATCACTGATACATTGTTCTCACTCATATCGAACCTCTGCGCGATTTCACTGATCCCGTCAACATACCAGTACCGGAGGATGAACATGTATCTGTTCGCCTCGGAAAGCCCGGACAGAAAACGGTTGATTTCATTCATCAGCTCTTTGTCCTGTACCGATTTTACCGGGTCATCCTTACCCGAGACGATTTCTGCCAGTTCATCCAGAACCAGATCAATATTATGGCCTCCGCGCTTGTCTCTATGCAGTTTCTTATACATATCGAAAGCAAGGTTTCTGGTGATTTTTCCCAGAAAGGTTTTCAGAATGGAGGGTCTGTGCGGCGGCATGGCGTTCCATGCATGGAGCCAGGTATCATTGACGCATTCTTCGGTATCAGCCCGGTCGATCAGAATGTTACGGGCAATAGATTCACAGTATGCCCCATATTTACCCGCTGATTCGCTGATTGCCTGAGTATTTCTATCCCAGTACAACCGGACTATTGCATCATCATCCATATCCAGGTGCCTCCTTTCACCTATATACACGACATATTTTGAAAGTCATTACAGCAATTTTCTCTTTATTTGATCTACTCCGCCTTTCGTTTAATCAAGTATACAATATTACTAAACAAAAGAGTCCTCCTGCGGAAGACTCTTTTACATGGGTCAACAATTATGATATACGTCTGCTTTGCTATCTGATTCACGAACTAATCTGTTACGATCAAAACAGATCATTCTCAGATGGACCTCTGGGCAAGCAGTTAAACAAATGGCCTATTTCTTATTTCTTTCCGTATATTTCCACACCAGTTCCTGCAGAATTTTAGCCTTTGCCTCGTCCAGCTGTACCTTAACATTGTCCTTGTCATGGTTATACGAAAATCCGCGCCAAATCCTGCCCATAAGCTCTTTTGCTTCCTCGCTCTCGCGCTTCTTATCTGCCTTTTCCAACAGCTCGGCAGCTTGTACAGCATCTTCGCTCACTGTATAGGAGACGCGTGATACGGCGGGAACGCCCACCGGACTCTCCCCGAAGATAATTGCATAGGCAGAAAGGGCTCGCACATATGTACCGTATGGGTTGCAATGCTCGCCGTCCAAGAAATAAAGGTCGATATCCTTATGATTCTTAAAAACGTCTTCAAAGACGAAACCGTCGGCCGTGAGAGGCACGTCGGCTTCCTTTGCGAGATCCGAATAGATGTCGTACATCAGCTCCTGGTGCTCCGGGTATCTCTTCTCTGCCCAAGGCTGGCAGACTATAGGTTCCGCTCCGGCTGAACGGACCAGCCCGATCAGGGCCTTCCCGTCTGTGATAGTCTCTTCCTTCGGGGGCCATGGTTCATGTGCAGCCTGCTTAAGATGCCATCCGAATGTGACCCCTGGATATGCGTTCATGTCGACGTTGACCCTCACATCCTGCCGTGGCTCCGCGATATCCTTGAACACCTGCGCTAGATCATTGAAGAAAGTGTGGCTGTTGCCTAAAAAGAGCACATTGAGAGTTTTCATATCTTCCCTCCTTTTTATCAGTGTTTATCAATTCATTACTGCTGAACTGCGTCATATTCGTACCTGACCGGTCATAGTGCATTCTTTATATTTCTGCCATGTGATCACCAATGTCAGGTAAAAAAAGACTCCCGACCGGAAAAATCGGGAGCCTTGGGCTTCTTAGATGGTGCTGATGAGAGGATTCGGACCTCCGACCTATTGATTACGAATCAATTGCTCTACCAGCTGAGCCACATCAGCACGTGTGATCTACGCGAATTCCTTCTCGTACTTGTAATTGACCTTGATCAATTCCCCACCGAGAGCTTTCTTCGCTTTTTGATGTTTGATCAGAAGGTAACAGGCCGCAGAGATAACGACAAAGGACATGGTCACTATGGCTGTCGTCACTACCAGCGTCTTGTTATCATTATTGTCTGACATAAAATACCTCCGATACGTCTAAATTATATACTGGCTGAGCGGATAATTCAATAGGTTTTATCTCA
>JAFZLL010000010.1 GCA_017551505.1 Eubacteriaceae bacterium | reverse complement strand
ATCTCGGGAACGAAGATCTCTCCGGCGGAGAACTTCTCTCCGACGACGCCCATGGCCTCGATCATTCCGGCCAGGATCTCTTTTGCGCTCAGCCCTTCGTCCAGTGCTTCCTGTACGAGTCCGGCGGCAAGCTTGGTCTTTCCTTTTTCTACTGCTGTCTTTACTTCATCTAATATTGCCATTTATATATCTCCCTGTTATTATTCTTTTACCGTGGTAACCTCACCACGATCACACTATACACCCTCCACTCTGCCTTGTCAAGTTACTTTGGTAACTTTTTTACTTTTTTTTAAAAATTTAGCTGTTTCTCTTCGAAGGGAGATCAACATCGTTTGTAATCGGGAATGAAAAAAGCTATTTTCCGGACACATGGGCTTAGGAGAGTGATTCCTGCACATTCCAAAGCACAGATTCGCCAATAAAATAATACCTGCCCGTTCGGGCAGGCATGTCATTAATTCAGAGAACAATCTGTCCCGCGAAACAGTAGAACACCATGCCGATGACGCCGTCGATCAGCATGACTGCAAGAGGCGGGATCTTCGTCTTTTTCAAAACGACAAGGGATGCTGCAAACAGCACGACGGCAAACCAGTCAAGGCCTGTTATTTCCACTGTCGATCCTTGGAAAAACGCATTCTTCATTATCGTGATCGCCGAATTCGCGATTAAAGCCACCACCATGCATTTGAGTCCGGTGAGAGCGCCGGAGATTATCCAGGTGTCCTTATACTTAGAATAGATCTTCGCCAATATCAGTGCGATTATGCAGCATGGGGCCACGTTGCCCAAAGTGGCGCATATCGCTCCTAAGGGGCCGGCGATCCTGGTACCTACGAATGTGGCGGCGTTGATCGCTATCGGACCGGGTGTCAGCTCATCGATAGTGATGAGATCCGTAAACTCCTGATAGTTCATCCAATGCCTCACGTCGATCACCTGTTTTTCGATCAGAGGCATCGCCGCATATCCTCCTCCGAAAGAAAGTATCCCTATCTGGAAAAAACTGATAAACAGCTGCAGATAGATCATATCCTCCCCTCCTTTCTGAGAAGAAGATTAGTCTTTACCAGCCCGCACACAGCGCAGAAGATGGCAAGATAGAAAATATTGATCTTTGTAAAGAAGGCCACGGCAAATGCCAGAGCCATGAGAAGATCCAATACAATGCTTTTTTGTTTGATCACATTAATGAAAAGACCCAATGTCACGTCAAAGATTATTGCGGCGACTCCTGCCTGCATCCCTCTGAGCATGAATCTTATCAGCTGGAACTGGACTACGAAATCGTAAAAATACGTAACCAGACTCATGATGATCAGAGGAGGAAGCACTGTTCCGAACATTGTGATATACGCTCCGGCATATCCGCATATGCGGTACCCGAGCAGGATGGAACCGTTGATCGCTATCGGACCGGGAGCTGATTGAGCAAGGGAAGTCAGATCGAGCATCTCCTCATCGCTGATCCATTTGAGATCTTCTACAAATCGGCGCCGCATCATGGAGAGGATGACGTAACCGCCTGAAGTGGATGCGGATATCATAAATGTGGCTTTAAACAGGATCCAGAGCTTTTTTATCAAGCTTACATCAGCCTGCTCTGAAGGGCTTTTATCGTAATCGTTTATTGCATTATCCCCGCTTTCGCTGTCATGTTCAGCTTAATATCAAATGAAAAGAGCATTTTAATATTAACACAAAGACCTGAGGAAAAAAACTAAAAAGCCTGCTTTGAAGCAGGCTTATAAAACGGACAATACCGTCTTCTGACCGGACATGGCTACTCGCCTATGGGATTCAAAAACATGTCTGTCTTATATATCCTTTTTCCAAAGTCCGTGCAGGTTGCAGTATTCATAGACCGCGAGCGGTTTCTCTCCGTTCAGTGCGAAGGCCGCTTTGGGCTCATCCCCAGCTTTCAGATAACGGATCTGACCGCCGTCTTCGGTCTGGAGATATATGAACTGGATCAGATGCTCCTCTGTCATCGGATGGAGCGTGGAGCCGACCTGAACAGTGACTTTGTCGCCTTCCACAACGACTTCCGGCACATGTTTTTCCGTGGCAGCATCCGTGGTATTCGGAGTAAGCAGGGCCATTTCCTGCGAGCAGCAGAACGGCGTGCACCCGGATTTCTTCCCGACAAACATCACAAAATTGCCGCATTTCTTACAACGATAGAATAATAGTTCCACTTCGTGAGACCTCCTTCTGATTTTATTATACAGTTTTTTGCCGCAAACGGATAATATCTTTCGTTTTGCGGAGAAATAATCCATCACTGATTTCCGATATGGATCCGTATCTGTCCGTAAGAACGGCAGAAAGCGGATCATTCATCTGCTCCGCCTTTCATGCTGTTTCTATTTCTGTACAGTTTTTTTCTATTTGAGGACAGGGATCGTCACGGAAGTGCCTGCTCCGTCAACGGTAAATGTCGTCGTAAGGGCTGGACGCAGGGTGATCTCCACGTCCACGGAATAGAGCACCAGGGCGAGTTTGTGCCCGGCAGCAACGGTGTAATCCTCCGGCTGCATTTTCAACTGGAATTCATAGAATTCTCCGGGCTTTACGACATCGGTATTATATATTGACGTGCGGTTTTGGATATCCATCCACCCGCGGGTCACGATCTTGTCCTTAGTTCTGGTCTTTGTGAACTGAGTGGTATCTTTATCAGGCAGAGCACCTCCCTGTACCAGTCCGGCGAGAGTCACGACATGAACAGGGATCTGTTCCGTATGCTTTTCCCTCAGCACTGCTTCCATTCCGTCGGGTGCGATATCGACCAGCATCCCGGACAGTATGCCTGTGGGAGTGTCACTGGAGGCCTTCACCGTGACGACGGGAGAACCGCTGATATGCATATCCTCATTAACGTCGAAGGTATATACTACGCTGGCTTCGGTACTGCCGCTCTTAATTGCCTCTTCCCATTCATATACCTCGTCGCCGAGATACATCGGTCCTTCCATCTTATCTTTGAAGGAGACGTTATAGCCTGCTTTTGAAGGATCGCTGACGAAAGTCTTGGTTCCGCTTTCCGCCTGGAAGGTGATGCATCCGTTTGAACTCAGATCGTCGTATTCGTGCCAGCTCAGGTCCCTGTTGTCCTGGATAAGCACCGGAGCCTCCTTTTCCGCGCCGTTATCGATGCCGTAAAGATAATGGGCGAACCAGCGTCCCAGGATGCCGTGGTAATCAAGGTTCTCCAGCTGGTCTATGACGCAGTGTGCCCCCTGATGCAGGATGATACGGGTCTCAAGACCGTCGTTCCTGAAAGTCCTGAACATATTCTCCGCATTTACCGTCATGACATTGAAATCGTTGAGCCCGTGGATAATTAGCGCGCTGCATTGACGCTGTCCCTTTCCCTCCATGTAGTTGCGTTCGTCCCAGAAGGTGTTATAGTCTCCGCCCAACTGATCGAACTGCGCACGCATCTCGAGCAGCGTTTCTCTGTACTTTTCCTTAAAAGGTACGTACTCCTCTTCATTGAGCTTGCGGGACTGGCAGCCATCGGCCAGCGTATCGGTATCCTCCCCGGGATTAAAGAGACAGGATTTATAAGTCCCCTGGCTCCTGTAGTAATCATACCAGCTTGCAATGCCTGCAACAGGAACGATGGTTTTAACAGGGGCGCCTGTGGAGGCGACTGCGTAAGGTATGGATCCTGCATAGGACTTGCCTGTCATGCATACGTTGCCGTTTGACCAGAAGGGTTTAACCTGAAGGCCCGATGTCCTGTCCGTGAATGCCTTGACAGACGGATCTCCCGACAGCCAGCGTGCAACAGAAGCGAAGGCACTGGTCTCCAGAGATGAAGCGCATGTTTCAAAACCGTCCGAATCCCTGGTGCCCAGTCCTGCGCAGGATGCAAATACATACCCGCGGACCAGCCAGTAGTCATAGCTGTTTACGTTGGCTGTACGCGTAAAAACATCTTCGTTATAAGCGGGAGTTCCTTCACCGTTGACTGCCTGTCTTTTCATATCGGCTGAGGGAGGCGACGGGACCCATTTCCAATCGTCTTTTGTCGTCGTAGTGGTTTCTTTTGCTTCTTTCAGTACCACATCCTCAATACGGCTGTGATAATCAGTAAAAGTGAAATCACGGCTCATGCCGGCAGAATACGGACGGGCCTCGTAAAGCACGGCAGCCTTCATACCCTTTTCCGTGGCTGCAGGTCTCTGGATCAATACCTGGACTTTATCCGCAAATCCGTCACCATCGCTGTCAACGTCTGTTTCGACATAAACGATCTCGCGTATGACAGAATTAAAATCAAATACAGGCTGTGCTGTTCCGTCTTTGAAAACCGGAGAGAGCGGCTCTGATAATTCTGGTTTTCCGTTCGAATAGGTTTTGTCCATGTTAGTTTTATTCCTTTATTATTAATATTATAAGAATTATAATAGCATCTCATGATGCGGTCAAGCTGAACATTGCTCAGATTTCATTGTATCAAATAAAATTCTTACAGGCGCAGAAAAGCATTCCGGATGATGTTATAAAAAAACAGTATTTGTATATTATTAACCATCATTCATTTAACTCAACCGAGTAAATCCAGCAGGCTGTGGTCATCTTTTGCCCATACAAAATGACTCAGCCCGAAGCATAATGCCTCGGGCTGTTCTTTTCATCACCACCGGAATTCCATGATTCAGTCAGATAAATCGATATGCGGCACTACCTTAAAGCGGTAACCCGGATATAAAGCAGAATGCTCGTCCTATCAGCGCGAAAGTAAACATGCATTTGATGCATCAATGTTCTAGACTTATTCCGCACCTATCTAAGATCGTTTTACTACAAAAGCATTTATGTGGTGATTGTTTTGATATATCACAGTTAGAATTTCCCAACCTCTGAGGCAGCGGAATGAATTGCTGCAGAAAGGTGCATTTTCATAATAATATTGCCCATCAAGAATTCTTCGCTCCGTAATTGCAGTCCTGTTGACGATAGAATAAAATGATAGAGTCAAAATGATCATGAAAAGGAGTAAAGCCCGATGAAAATGTCCGTTATCTATCATTCAGTCACCGGAAATACGAAGAAGATGGGAGAATGCATCGTATCAGGAATGAATTCGATCGAAGGCGCAGAAGCCAGAAGTTTTCCCATCGACGCCATCGACGAAGAATTCGCAAGAGATTCAAAATGCATCGTTTTTGGTTCACCAATATACACAGCGCATATAACAGGGCAGATGGTGGATTTTTTCCTCAATGGCGCAAGAAAGCTCCAGCTGGCCGGCAAGCTTGCAGGGGCTTACACCACTGCACAGTACGTTCACGGAGGCGGGGATCTGGGAATAAGGGACATGCTGGATTACTGCATGACCATGGGAGCGCTCGTATATTCCGGAGGCTCGGCTGACGGCAGGCCTGTCATACATCTTGGACCTGTGGGCATCGACAATACAATGGATATCGAACAGTTTATACCGTACTTTGAAGCGTACGGCAGACGCATGGCGCAGATGGCGCTGAAACTCTTCAGCGAATAAGCTGACGGAGCAGGAATCCAATAGTATTAAGAACACTACCGGGAACAGAGGTCACCCTCATTTCCCGGTAGTGTCTTTTCAGCGACAGATTGCATGCAGATGCGCTTTGGAAGATGAATAAATGACATACTGCTTCCTGTTCGATTCCGCTCAGACGGGCAGCCCATCAAAGATGGCGGACATCGTGCGGTAAGCAAGAGCGAGGGATGCCTCGCTGATATACTCGTTCTTTCCGTGGATCCCTCCCAGGTGATTGCCGATATCCAGAGGGAAGAAACCGATCACCGGAAGACCTGTTTTACGGATCCGGCGATTATCGCTGAAGCCGGGGGTGATGACGGGCAGCACGCATGCGTTGGGAACCTCCCCGATCAGCGACTTCTCGAATAATTTCCCGTACCGGCTGAAGACATCGGACGGGGCAGATCTTTCGAAATACTCCTCCATCCCATCGTACAGAGGCCTGATGTCCAGCCT
>JAFZLL010000063.1 GCA_017551505.1 Eubacteriaceae bacterium | reverse complement strand
TACGCAGTATTCCCTCCTCGATGGATTCTGCAATATCAAAAAACTCGTCGCCAAAGTCAAGGAACTGGGCATGGATTCCGTTGCGATAACTGATCACGGCAACATGTTCGGAGTCATTGACCTTTACAAGGAATGCAAAGCACAGGGCATCAAGCCCATCCTAGGCTGCGAGGTCTATATGGCTGAACGCACTTTGTATGACAAGGATTCCAGGAAGGACAGGAACAACTATCACCTGGTCCTCCTTGCCGAGAACGAAGAAGGTTATCACAACCTGATGAAGATTGTCTCCATAGCATATACCGACGGTTTCTATTACAAGCCGCGTACGGATTTTGATCTTCTGAGAAAATACAGCAAGGGGATCATCGCCCTCACGGGCTGCATCGCCGGCAAGGTGCCGCAGAGAATCATAAATGACGATCCTGAAGGGGCCGAGGAAGAATTAAAGAAGTTCATCGATATCTTTGGCAAAGACAACCTCTTCGTGGAGATACAGGATCACCAGATACCCGATGAGCATAAATCCAACGAAACGCTCATCAAGCTGGCAGAAAAATACGGTCTTGGGCTTGTCGCCACCAACGACGCACACTATATCGAGCGCTCCGACGCTTATTATCACGATATCCTTTTATGCGTTCAGACCGTCACCACCAGGGACGACCCCAAGAGGATGAAGTTCGCCAATGACGAGTTTTATGTCAAGTCCCCGGATGAGATGGCGGAACTGTTCTCCTATGTTCCTGAAGCTATAGAAAACACAAAGAAAATCGCGGATCGCTGCAATATCGAGATCGTATTCAACGATTACCACCTGCCTGTATTCCCTCTGCCAGACGGAGTGACCGAAAAGGACTACCTCAGGGAGCTCTGCGAGGAGGGGATCAGGAAGAAATACAGTGAGATAACCAAGGAAATGTGGGAGAGGCTCGACTATGAGCTGGGCGTCATCGACAAGATGGGCTTCAACGCATACTTCCTCATCGTATGGGATTACATAAGATACGCCAAGGAAAACGACATACCTGTCGGACCGGGAAGAGGGAGCGCTGCCGGGAGCCTTGCCAGTTACTGTCTGGATATAACTGAGATAGACCCTCTAAAATACAACCTCATTTTTGAAAGATTTCTTAACCCGGGCCGAAAGACCATGCCGGATATCGATACCGACTTCTGCATCGACAACCGCCATAAGGTGCTTGAATACGTTCAGAGGAAATACGGAGAGAAGAACGTCACCCAGATAATCACTTTCGGTACACTGGGAGCCAAAGCAGCCGTGCGGGACGTGGGGCGCAGCCTGGGCATGACTTATGGCGAGTGCGATAGGGTAGCCAAAGAAATCCCATCCCATCTGGGGACCACTATAGATTCAGCTCTTGAGGAAAGCCCTGAACTCAGGAAGATGGTCGATGAGAACGAGCAGATCGCCGAGCTGATCGATATCGCCCGGGCCCTTGAAGGCTGCCCTCGCAACTGTTCGACACATGCTGCAGGAGTCGTCATCGCAGACCGCGATGTCTCCGATTATGTTCCGCTGTATGTAAACGACGGCAATATCGCCACACAGTTCCCGATGACAACTATTGAGGAACTCGGGCTGCTGAAGATGGATTTCCTCGGATTGAGGAATCTTACGGTAATGGAAGAGACAGTAAGGAACATCCATGCTTCCACAGGGATAGCCGTGGATCTCAAAAACCTTACCTTTGATGACCCGAAGGTCTATGAACTGATCGCCAGGGGGGATACTCTGGGCGTTTTCCAGTTGGAGAGCAGCGGAATGACAGCATTCATGCAGAATCTGCAGCCAACCTGTCTGGAAGATATCATAGCAGGTATCTCGCTGTATCGCCCTGGTCCGATGCAGTATATCGACACTTATGTGGCAAATAAGAAGAATCCCAGTCAGGTGACCTATCTGTGCCCCGCGCTGGAGCATATACTGGATGTCACATACGGGTGTATGGTGTATCAGGAACAGGTCATGCAGATCGTTCGCGACCTGGCAGGTTTCTCTCTTGTCGAATCCGATGACGTGCGCCGTGCAATGAGCAAGAAAAAATACGACAAGATGGTCGCTTACCGCGAAGTGTTCGTACACGGTGACGAGGCAAACGGCATCCCTGGCTGTGTAAAGAACGGCATAGACGAGGGCATCGCCAACAAAATCTATGACGAGATGATGGATTTCGCCAGTTATGCCTTCAATAAGTCCCATGCTGCGGCCTACGCCATCATAGCGTATCAGACAGCTTTCCTTAAGGCCTATTATCCCGCGGAGTTCATATCTGCACTGCTCACCAGTGTTATCGGCTTTGATGACAAGATAGTAAAGTATATCAGACAGTTAAAATCGAAGAATATAGAACTGCTCGCCCCTGATGTCAATGAATCTGCTGCAAGGTTTTCCGTCGTTGACGGAAAGATCCGCTACGGTCTTGCTGCCGTCAAGGGTCTGGGTGATGCGGCGGTAGATGAGATCATAACCGCACGCAGCCAAGGCGGTGCGTTCAGGGATTTCAAGGATTTCGCCGACAGGATACCTTTTAACAGCCTCAACAAAAGGGGAGTGGAGAACCTGATCAAAAGCGGTGCCTTCGATTCCATGGGATATAAGCGCAAGGAGCTCATGGAGATATTCTCCGATTATATCGACAGCGTCATGAAACAGCGCAGGCAGCTGATCGAAGGTCAGATGAGCATGCTGGAATTGGTCTGTTCGGAAGATCAGAAGATCCTCTCCTCCCTTCCGACCATAGGGACTATCCACGAGTTCGATCAGATGCAGCTCCTTAAATATGAAAAGGAAGCCCTTGGCGTATATATCTCAGGACACCCGATGTCATCGTATTCTGAGACACTGGACAAACTGGTCAAGGTGGATTCCACGATGTTCGCGTCGGGAGAGATCGACGATGAGACCGGAGAAGGGGAGGACGCGGACGACGACGGTGAGGGCATCGGGAAAGACGAGCAGAAGCAGGGGCTCCCTGCAGACGGCACCCCGATATATGTAGCAGGGATCGTTTCTGCGGTAAGGACATACGTCACAAAAGCAAACAAGTCCATCATGGCTTTCGTAACACTGGAAGACAACTACGGAATGTTCGACGTGCTTGTATTCAACAAGCTTTATGAGAAGCGCAGCGCCCTTCTGAAAAAGGATATCCCTCTGCTGATCAAGGGGTATATCAAACGCAAGGATGAGAACAACGTCTCCGTTGCCGCCAACGAGATATATGATCTCAATACGGACAGCGCAACGATATCCAGATTGCGTCCGGTAAGCGATGCTGATATAGAAAAAAGAACGAAGAGAGACGGAGGAGATTATTATCGTCGGCCGTTCCCTGAGAATACAACACAGGTACATGAGCCGTCACAGGCTTCTTCCGATGCTCCTGCCGCTGCTGCTCTCACATCGATCCCTGAAGGCGTAAGCGTCGTAATAACCCTGAATGATTTTGTTACCCGTAAGCTCTCGGAGATAAAAGCTCTGCTCACCGGGTCCAACGGAGAGGTCCGCGTCATACTCTACGACAGGCAGTCCGGCAAGAAGTATCTTGCCGACCGTTCGATGTGGATCGACAGGAATATCGATACATATAAAAAGCTCAAGGCGCTCATCGGCTCAGAAAATGTCAAACTGGCCTGAACGATGGAAAACGCTATTGAATAAAAGCCGAAATCCTTTATAATCTTTCTGAGGAGAAAACGATATGGCAGATGATAGACAGAGAGTCACAGTTAATATCCTGGGTGTTGATTACCAGATTATTTCCGACGATGATCCGGAAAGGGTCCAGAAGATCGCTTCGATAACCGATAAGCTGATAAAAGATACCAAGCTCGCTTCCCCTATGCTATCAACGATGGGCGCTGCCGTGCTCTCCGCGCTCAATCTGTGCGAGGAACTGTACAGGGCCAAGGAACAGGTCAACAGCTACCGTGTCAAGGAGGATCTTTACACCGACAGCGAGATGACCCAGCAGAAACTTGACCGGGCTCTTGCACGCATCGACGAGGAAGAGAGCATAAATGCGATCCTTCAGTCGAAATACGATAAGATGGCTGATGAGCTGGCGGATACGCAGGATATGCTCGATGAATATAAGGATAAGTTCACCGCCCTCAGGACAGAGTACGAACTGAATAAGCGCACTTTGACGGAGCTGCAGAGCAAATTTCTGGAAAATCAGATCGAGCTGGTCAAGGCGAGGAAAACGCTGCTTGATTTTGACGACGACAAATAATAGCAAGAGGGCATTATGCTGATATTCATTAGCGGTGGGGCAAAGTGCGGAAAGAGTATGTTCGCCCAGCATATCTCCCGGTTCCTGGCCGAGAGGGATAAAGGCGGGCTCGTTTACGGTGCGACGATGCTGCCGATGGATGATGAAGACAGGAAGCGTATCAGCCGCCACGTCGAGGACAGGGCTGGATGGGGATTCAGGACCATCGAGGAAGGTCTGTCATTAAAAGACCTGGCTGACCAGATTTCAGACGGTGAGACCGTCCTTTTCGACAGCCTTACTGCCTACATACAGAACAATATGTTTTACGGAGGGGACTACCATCCGGAGTTTGACGCCTCCTCGTTCAAGGAGGATCTGCAGTATCTCTGCGGGAAATGCGCCAACCTGGTGGTGGTCTCTGATTATATATTCTCAGACGCCATCGTTTATGAGGATCTGACCGAACGTTACAGGATGCTGCTGGGCAAAGTCCAGTGCGAATGCGCTTCAGCCGCACAGCTGGTTGCGGAGTGCTCGTATTCCAATATCAAAATATGGAAAAACGAGGCCGGACTCGACATCAGCAGCATAAAAGAGATGTTCTATTCAGTGAATTCATATTTGACTTACGGAGATATATGATGAAAAGCTTTATCAATGCGCTCGGGATCTTCTCCAAGATCAGAGTCAGATATACGGACTGGGGAGAGAACGAAGGACCGGGGATGATGATCTGCTTCCCCCTGGTCGGCCTCATCTGCGGGCTTGCCGATTCCGCAGCGGCTTTCCTGCTTGACCTGACCGGGATAGCTCCGGACATAAAGGGAGTGATCATGCTCTTGATTCTGTTTGCGGTATGCGGATTCCTTCACATGGACGGATTCATGGACTGTGCGGATGCTCTGTTGTCTTCAAGGGACATGGAAGGAAAGAAAAAGATACTGAAGGATTCCAACGTTGGAGCCTTTGCTGTCATCAGCGCAGGGCTTCTGTTGATCTCAGACTACGCTGCCATGAGCGTCATAACGAGTGACTTCGATTCCGCTTTCATTCTGCTGCTCTTGGCTCCCGTAGCTTCACGCAGTATGGGGGCCCTTTTTCTGTTCGCTTTCCCGGAACTGGAGACGAGCGGATTGTTGCATTATTTCCGCAGCGGATTCCAGAAGAAACATATTGTGATATCTGCGTTTTTCATCGTCGCATCCATAGGACTTGGGCTTTTGGGAGGCCTGAGGACATTCCTCGCTCTGGCAGCCGCATCGGTGGTGACGCTGATGTTTACACTTAAAGCCAATAAG